>DCHG01000047.1:50509-57267 GCA_002315595.1 Clostridiales bacterium UBA1758
GACAAACGCCTGCTTTTCGGGAATGCGCCCGGCGGTATTTTCCAAATATTCGATAATATTCAAAAGCATTTCGGTTTCCCCATGTGCTTCATTTATTTCGCAATAACTCATGAAATAGTATAACAAAAATTCGTATGAAAATCAACACGAATTCACTTTTTCATCGGTTGAGTAAGCCGTCCGATCGTGGTATAATAAGAAAAATACCGAATTTCGAGGTCTCCATGAATAAAGCCACTTTATATATCCACGGAAAGGGCGGCAACGCCGCGGAATGTGAGTTTTACCGTCCGCTTGTCACGGGTGATATCTTCGGACTCGACTATGACGATTATTCGCCGGGAAATGCAAGTGCGTTAGTGCTGCGAAAATACCGCGAGTTGATACTCCGCTACGACTCGGTCGACCTCATCGCAAACAGTATCGGTGCATGGTTTGCGATGCTTTCCCTCTCATATGAAAGGATCGGACGAGCGACCTTTATCTCGCCCGTCGTCGACATGGAACGGCTCATCCTCGAAATGATGCTATGGGCGGATATTTCGGAGGACGAACTCCGTGTAAAAGGCGAAATCCCGACGAATTTCGGCGAAACGCTTTCATGGGATTATCTCTGTTTCGTGCGAAACCACCCCGTCGAATGGCGGCATCCGACAACGATCTTTTACGGTGAAAACGATCATTTGATCGCCCACGACACGATCACCGCCTTTGCCGATAAAACGCACGCAAGACTTTTCGTCTGTCCCAAAGGTGAGCATTGGTTTCACACGCCGGAACAGATGAAATTCATCAAAAATCATTTTGAATAAAGCCAACGCCACCTGCTTTTTCGGCAAGTGGCGTTTTATTTTGTCTTTTCGGTTGACGGATTTTCCCCACTGACACGGACAATGATCGTAAATTACCGATCGTCACGATCGGGTATCGGACTCGTTTTTATTTTCATCGTCCGAATTGTTTTTTGTTTCATTTTCGACAAAAATGCGAAGTTTCACCGTGAATTTTGCACCGCCGTCCGGGTTGTTTTCGGCAGCAATGGAACCGTCGTGCGTAATCGCGGTCTGTTGTGCAATGGCAAGACCGAGTCCCGTTCCCTTTCCGCTTTCCTTCGTAGTGAAGAAAGGCTCGAAAATCGTGTCCAAATTTTCCGGCGGAATTCCTTTTCCGGTATCCGAAACGGAAAGGAAAATATGATCGCCGTCATCCCACGCCTCAAAGGTAAGCGTCCCGTCATTCGGTTCCATCACCTGAATCGCATTCAATGCTAGATTGAGCAATAAATGTCCCAATTCGTTTTCAAGTCCTAGGATGTTTTTCGTTGTGCGAATATTTATTTGAATACGGATGTTTTTCGGGATCGTTCCGCCCATTACGCCGATCACGCCGTCGATCAGTTTTTCAGGGCTGACCGCTTTCATATGCGTGCCGTTGTTTTTTCGTGAAAGTTTGGAAATGTTCGCAACGAGTTGTTTTGCCTTATAAGAGGCGTTATAGATTTCCAGTGCATTGTCGTAAAGTTCGCCTTCCTCCGACGCGGTATTTTCGAGAATCAGCATACTTCCACTCATGATCGGCGAAAGGAGATTATTGAATTCATGTGCAATGCCCGCAGTCAGTATCCCGATCGTTTCCAGTTTTTGATGATGCGACAATTCCTCCTGTCGACGAAGCAGATCGGATGAAAGTTCGTTTTGACGCTCCAACGCCGCGATTTCGGCAGCAAGTTCTTTTGCGCGTCGATTAGAATGGATCAGATAAAAAACCGCTAATGCGATACCAAACGCCATTGTCAAAGATGCACCGAGCGTACACAAAAATCTGCGTTCCGCCGGCTTGATGATTTCATTTTCGTAAACGGACACGCCCACGCCGAATTCACCGTTCTTTGTCAAGTTGCTCGGAATGATCGTAAAACGGTTGTGACCGACCAAACCTTCGCCGATGTCGTATGAATAACTCTGCGTCACGCTTTCGCCGGACTCTTCGGCATAATACATCAGCGTAAACCCATCATCCCGTGCAAGAACCTCTTCTTCGGTAAAGTAATTGTGTACCGGCTCATCGGGATCGTTATGGATGGCAAGACCGCTATGGACATCGTAAAGTACCGTCCAATAATGGTCGTAAATCGTGTTGGAAACGAGTTTTCCGTAAAAAGCCTCAATGTCGATCAAAAGTACATAGGTCAGATCCGAATGAATGGATCGGCGCACCACCGCGATATAATCGCAGTCCGCCGTGTCATCGTGATAGATTTGGTATCCGCCTTCGGCATTTCCCTTCACCACATGGTACTGATGATTGTCCGCGAAATCATTGGAAAAAAGTTCACGATCCTCGTTCCACACAAGAAAGCGTGTGACATATTCCTGCGTCATCAACGACGATGCATTCAACACTTCCCGAATTGCCGTCTTATCGCCGTTTTGCTCAAAAAGCGTCTCCGAATATTCCATAAAACCGCTGTTGATCAAAGCGTCAATTTCCACATTGCAACGCACGATTTCGTTGCTGAGGTTTTGGTCGACCATACAGGCAAGATCGTACAAATGACGATCATGTTCGTCAAGAATCGCCTTTCTGGTCACAAACATCATTTTGATAGAACCGACAATTCCGAACACAAATATGATGATCGCAATGAAGAAAATAAGAAGTTCTTTCTTTTGAACCTTTGTTTGCGTTTCATTTTCGCCTCACACGACAAAACGATAACCGAGTCCCCTCACCGTTTGAATATAGGCAGGCGTTGACGGATCGTCCTCGACCTTTTGACGCAAGCGATTGATATAGACCATAATGGCATTGTCGTCAACAACGGAATTATTCCAAACCATTTCGTAAAGCATATCTCTTGTGAAGATACGGTTAACATTATCCAAAAAGAGTTTCATTATGGAATTTTCCTTGGAAGTCAACGAAATTTCCGTATCGTTTTTGTAGAAGCGGAGGGTGCTTGTATTATACGAAAACGGACCCGCACGCAGAACGGTTTCGGCTTTCCCTGTTCCGCTTTTGCTTCGGCGGATCACCGCCTTGATCTTTGCGCCGAGTGTGACCGGGTTAAACGGCTTTGTAACATAGTCGTCCGCACCGATATCCAGCCCATAAAGCGTGTCAAAGTCTTCTTTTCGACCACTGACAATGATGATCGGCGTCGAAATCCTACGATTACGGATCTCCTGAACGGTTTCAAATCCGTCCATTCCGTGCATATTGATGTCCATTAGGATGACGTCGTATTGCTTTGTTTGTAAAATTTCCAACGCGTATTCACCGCTTGTAACCAAGTCCGCGTCCAAACCTGCCGCTTTAACCACCTTTTGAAGTGTCAAAAGAACGGATTCATCGTCATCGACGATCAGTACCAGATCTTGCTTGGCGTCCATTTATTTATCCTCCTAAAAGAAACGATTACACTCTTCCATGTAATATTTTACTTTATCCACGGAAAAAATCAATGTCTTTTAAGTGAATATTTGTTAAGTTTCGAATCGCGACAAAAGCCAAAAATCGGAATTCACCCTTGCAAATACGTAAAATATCTGTATAATATAAAGTGTATAATTGGATTTGTGTACGCAATTTTCGATTTTGCAAAAACAGGAGGATGACATAATGAAAAAAAGATTGATTTGTTTACTGCTCGTCGTTGTCACGATTGTGGCATCGCTTGTGGTAACGGCTACGGCTGCAATAAAATTAACCATTACGTATGACGCCAACGGAGCGACTTCGGGCTCCGTTCCCGTGGACGGTAATTCATATGAATATAACGAATCCGCCACCGTATTAGGGCCGGGCGATCTTGCAAAAACAGGCTACACATTCGGTGGATGGTGGAGTACCGCCAAACTCACAACTTTTCAACCCGGCGATACAATAAAAATACGTCTTAATTACACCCTCGTTGCCGTTTGGAATATCAACAGTTATGATGTTTCCTACACCGGCACGGACTTACAGTCGCATAAGGAAACCTACGAGTACAACACCAAACTCACAATCAATCCCGACGGCGGTACCTATAACTCTCATACTTCTTCCTACGAAGTGACCGTGGAAGACAATTTTTCCCTCGGTACCCCTTCCCGCACCGGCTACACCTTCAAGGGTTGGTCTTGCAGCAAAAAGACCTTTACGGCGAACTGGGCAAAAAACACGGTCGTTCTGACATACAGCGCCTATCCGAGCAAGCAGAATGCAACCGTGGAACTGGATAACAACACCCCCGTCACCCTTGTGTTAAAAGACGGCTCCTATTCCGGCAACACCACCTTCAACATCACCAAGGATGAAACCGTCGGTACTCCGACAAAGCCCGGCTATACCTTTGAGGGCTGGACGTGGAATGATACGGCGAAATCTCTCACGGCGAACTGGAACCCAATCACCTATACCATCAGTTATGATATGGATTGCTCCGACGCCGTGTTCTCTAAGGACAATCCGACGACCTATACCGTCGAATCCGCTACGTTTTCCGTAACGAATCCGACGCGTCCCGGTTATGAATTCAAGGGCTGGACGGATCTTGATCTAACGATCAATTGGAATTATATTGATACGATCTCAATCAGTCAAGGAAGTACCGGTAACCGCAGATTCAAGGCGCATTGGGATCTTGCAAAGTCCTCTGTCAAACTCAACGCAAACGGCGGTTCTTTTGTCGGTATCGACGAAGAAACGACGATCAAAGTCACCTACACCAAAACCTACGGCGATTCCGTCGGTTACAGTGCCTACACCACCGCTTTGACGAGAACCGGCTACGATACCACAAACTGGTATAACGATCCGATCCTCGAAAGCGGAAAGACCGCCGGAGGCCAGGATGTCATCCGTATTACCAAAGATACTGTGGTCAGTGCTAATCCTCCGAAAGAACTCTATATGCACTGGAAAGCACATTCCTATACCATTGAATTCGATCCGGGACTCGGTACCGGCACAAAATTCACCCTTCCCTGCACCTATGACGCCGATGTCACCTTGCCGACTCCGACCGATTTCACCTGTCAGGGCTATGTGTTTGACGGATGGAGCACCACAAGCACCGGAATCGCCGGCAAGGATTATTCCGTCGGTAAAAACACAAAACTCAATCTGACCGCCAAGGACGGTGAAACGGTCACCCTTTACGCAAAATGGAAAGCCACCACTGTCAAGTACAAGGCAGAATATTACGTTATGGATCTCGACGGTAACTACCCGGAAACCGCAAGTTATATCGATACCACCTGCACCGGCACGACCGCGACTATGACCGATCCTCCCGAATTGACCAGCGAAAAACTTTCTTCCTTTAACGCGAACTATTTTAAGAAAGTCAATTTGACCAATGTTCTGATCAAGGGCGACGGAAGTTCAGTCGTCAAAGTCTACTACGAACGCAAACTTGCAACCGTCACTTACGGAAGCGACCTGTTATCGACAATGGCGCGTTACGGCGCGACCATTACACTCGATTTTTCGGCATCCTCGGCTTACCCCGCCACCTATAAGGGCAAAGAATACACCGACGCAGATGAAACGATCCTTGTCAACACCTCCGAAATATCCATTCCCAATCCGACGAGAACCGGTTATACCTTCGTTATCTGGACGAAGTCGCCTGCACTTTCTCTCGGCAATTTCAAATTGGACGCTTCCTGGGTAAAAAATACCCACAATGTCACCTATAAAGACGATGCCGGCAAGACCGAGGCACACAAACTCGACTTTGGCACCGCCATCGCCATTGACCTTAAAGGCGGCAAACTCGGTTCGGGCGGCTCCCTCGCCTATTTCGTCGCAGATGATTTCACCATTCCCAACCCGAGCCGCGACGGCTATACCTTTGACGGCTGGTCAAAGACCAACATCGTAGACGCAGGCTTCACCCTCGAAGCACAGTGGACGGCAAATACCGACACCAAATATGCGGTCGAGTATTACATCATGGATCTCGACGGAAATTACCCGGACGATCCGAACTACAAAAACACCTCGCTTACCGGCACCACCGACACCAAGACGAATGTCCCCGAACTGACGAACAAGGAAGTTTCCACCTTCGTTGCGGCATATTTCGAAAAGGACGGTTTCAAAAACGTCAATATTGACGGCGACGGAAAAACCGTTGTCAAGGTCTACTATGCACGTAAACTTTCAACCGTCACTTACGGAAGCGGTCTGATCTCGATAAAAGTGCGTTACGGTGCGACCATTACAATTGACCTGAACGCGTCGCTTACATACCCCGTCACCTTCACCCATACCGCGGGCGGTCAATATGACGGCGAGAAAAATACGATTCTTGTCAACACCGACTCGATCACGATCGTAAATCCGACAAGAACCGGTCACACCTTCCTCGGCTGGTTGAAGACACCCGTGCTTTCCGTCGGCAACTTCACTTTGAAGGCGAGTTGGGCACTGAACACCTATAAAATCACCTACCGCGAATACAACGCAAAAGAAGCTACCTCGCACGATACCGACTTCGGCGTTTCCATTGCCATTGATCTCAACGGCGGAAAATTCAACAAAGAGATCTCGCCACTGTATGTCGTCATCGACCACTACACCATTCCCGATCCGACCCGTGACGGTTATACCTTTGACGGCTGGTCAAAGACCAATGTCGTAGACGCAGGCTTCACCCTTGAAGCAAAATGGACGGCAAATACCGACACCCCATATGCGGTCGAGTATTACATCATGGACCTCGACGGAAATTACCCGGACGATCCGAACTACAAAAACACCTCGCT
>DCHG01000036.1 GCA_002315595.1 Clostridiales bacterium UBA1758
CTTAGAGCAGAGCAGAGCAGAGCAGAGCAGAGCAGAGCAGAGCAGAGCAGAGCAGAGCAGAGCAGATTAAATACTGAAAATTCCGAACAAAAATCCGTTAGCCCGCAAAGAGACACGGGAATCGAATTGCTTCGGATCGTTGCAATGATTTTGATCATTGCGTATCATTTTTCCGTTCATGGTGGGTGGACTTTTGACGGCCTGTCATTTAACAGTGTTCTCGTTAATGTGTTGGCAATGGGCGGAAATCTCGGTGTTAATATTTTTGTTGTGATCACCGGATTCTATTCAGTTTATTCAGGCTTTTCCACAAAAAGAATTGCGCGGTTACTGTTTCAGGTGACGACATATTCCGTTGTTCTTTATGCTGTTTCCGTTGTGTGTTCTGCACAACCGATTTCGTTGTCGAATGTTATTTGCGCGCTTTTCCCTTTATTGGGGAATAAATACTGGTTTTTTGTAACGTATTTTCTTTTACAGTGTCTTGTCCCGTTTCTAAATGCCGCGATCAAAAACATTACGCAAAAACAACACGCGACAGTGGTATTGTTGCTTTGGATCGTTTGGTCGGTTCTACCCACGACGATTGGTCATATTGTCCCGTTTTCAACGAATAGTTATTCCGATCTCGGACTCTTCATAATGTTTTATTTGTTCGGCGCATATTTGAGAAAATACCCGTTCAAATTGATGAACAAGAAAAAATGCAGTATTGCATTGATGACCACCGTTTCGATCACTTTTATTGTTTCTCGAATAATTGTGGCCATTTTTGAATCATTTGAAGAATTGTCGCTGTTTGAAAAATTGATTTATTTCGGTGGGAGGTTTTTGGGAAGTATTTGGAAGGCCTCATTTTTGCCGCCGATTCTCGCCGGGTTGTTTTTCATCAGTTTCAAACAACTCAACCCCAAACCGAACAAACTCTTATATGCCGTTGCTTCTGCTACCTTCGGCGTGTATTTAATCCACGATAACGATATGATGCGTCGCTATCTGTGGGATAGAATCATTCAGACGAATGTGCATCAAAACATCGCGTCCACTAAATTTGCGTTATATGCGGCTTTGTCGATTGTGATTGTATTTATTGTATGCACAATCATCGAAATTGTTAGGAAAACCCTTCTCGATCCGCCGTTTAATAGGGCAATGGACCGTCTTTTGTTGAAATCAAAACGATGATCGGGATGCCCTAAATGGCAATGACGAGTTACGAACAATCCCATGAGGACTGAAAACCATGCTTTCAAAAAAACTCATTCCATTTGAAAAAAAGGTCTGGCTTTCCACGCCGACGCCGCACCCGGAAATGATGAAGTTCATCCAAAAGGCGTACGACGACAACTGGATCACCTGCTTGGGCGAAAATGTGAACGCCGTCGAACAGATCGCCGCTGAAAAGGTTGGCGTCGACCATGCCGTCGCCCTGTCGTGTTGCACTGCCGCCCTGCATCTTTGCGTGATACTCGCAGGTGAAAGGCTTTACGGAAGACCTGCGGTCGGTCACGGCGTGCTTGAAGGCAAGCGGGTGTTTTGCTCGGATATGACCTTTGCCGCAACACTGAACCCCGTCGTCTACGAAGGGGGCATCCCCGTCTTTATCGACACCGAGACGGCGTCGTGGAATATGGATCCGATCGCACTGGAACGGGCGTTTGAACATTATCCTGATGTGAAACTGGTCGTTTCCGCGGAACTTTACGGCTTTCCCGGAAGAACGGACGAGATCAAAAGAGTTTGTGAAAAACACGGGGCGCTTTTGATCGAGGACGCGGCGGAGGCATTGGGGGCAACGATCGGCGGAAAGCAATGCGGCAGTTTCGGCGACTATGCCGCAATCAGTTATAACGGCAATAAGATCATCACCGGATCTTCCGGCGGATGCCTGCTTACAAACAGTAAAGAGGATGCAGATCATGCGCGAAAGTTGAGTACGCAGGCGCGTGAGCCGGCTCCGTGGTATCAACATGAGGAGATCGGGTATAACTATCGAATGAGCAATTTCATCGGCGGTGCCGTCCGCGGTCAATACCCGCATCTTGATGAGCATATTTCGCAGAAAAAGGCGATCTACGAACGCTATCGGGAGGGATTGAAGGGCCTGCCGGTATCGATCAATCCGATTGCTGACGGAACTGTGCCGAATTATTGGCTTTCCGCGTTGCTAGTCGACCGAAAGGCGATGTGTGAGCAGACGCGTGACGATCATACCGCGACTTTTGCTCCGGAACACGGCAAATCGTGTCCGACGGAGATTTTGGCGGCGATCGTTTCAATCAATGCCGAAGGTCGCCCGATTTGGAAGCCGATGCACCTGCAACCGATCTACCGCGACAACGGCTTTGTGGCGACAGTTGAGGGTAATGATGTCAGTGCGGATATCTTTGAGCGCGGATGTTGTTTGCCGAGCGATAATAAAATGACGGTTGAACAACAGGATCGAATCATCGAAGCCGTAAAGGCGTGTTTTGAGTAAAGCGGAAACGACGAAGCAAAATGTGATTTGATGCGAATTTGTTGGAAAGGGATAAGTTATGATCGATAAACAATTGAAGTATTCTGATCTAAAAAAATACAGAAAAGATCATATTTCCGAAACCATTTGCTTTACAAATGGGTGCTTTGACATTATTCACATTGGGCATATTCGCTGTTTACGGGAAGCAAAAAAACAAGGCGACATATTAGTTGTTGGGTTAAACAGCGATTCTTCGATAAAGAAATTAAAGGGGAATGAACGACCGATAAATCATCAGACGGAACGTGCAGAGGTATTGGCTGCATTTTCGTTTGTGGATGCAATTATTATTTTCGATGAAGACACGCCCGTAAATATTATTGAAGAATTGCGTCCGAATGTCTGGATTAAGGGCGGGGACTATTCGCCGGAAAGTCTTCCGGGAAGCGAGTTGGCAAAAAAACTGAACATAAAGATGTTCTTTGTCCCGTTGATCCCCGGAAAATCAACAACAAAAATCATCAACAGTACAGTAGTGAATGATCAAAGAAAACGTGTTACGGTGATCGGTGATACTGCATTGGATTTTTCTTATTTTATCCGTCAAAGTGACGAAAAGTCCGCTGAGACCGGAATTCCCGTAAAATATGTTGAAAAAACACAATATGATGCGGGAGGTGGAGGAAATCTCGCGATCGATTTGGCGGTGTTTGAGGATCTCAGGGTGAGCCTTTGCGGTTTTTGTGGTGACGATTTATGGGCAAGATTGTTAAAAAACAAATTGGAAGAATGTAATGTTGATTGCTCCGCATTGATTGAATGCGAAAATCAATCGACTTATGTTTATCATCGCATTTTTGATGAAAACTATGAGGAAGAGCCGCGATTTGATGTACGACCGACGAGGGAATATACCGAAGATGAGGAAGATATTCTTCTGAAAAGCATAGAAAAACAACTTGAAAAATGCGATATGATCATCATCAATCAGCAACTATCAATCAGTGTTCATTCCGAACGATTTGCGATGAAATTGTCGGAAATGTTAAAAATGGTGAACTTACCGATTTGGGTGGATTATCGTGGATTGCCACCCTACTTAAATTGTTCTTATAAGATAAATTTGAAGGAGTGCCGTGAGATTGCGGGAAGCGATGAAATCGAGGCCTGCATTCGGGAACTGTACCGTCGCATGGTCAAAGGTGACGCAGAACATAAAAATTATGTTGTAGTCACCTTGGGCGAAAACGGCGCAATTGCCTATAATGGGGCAGAATACTATCGGGTTGACGGAATTGAAACAAATTTTGAAAAGGATACCGTCGGCGCAGGAGACGCTTTTTTGGCAGCACTGTGCAGAAGTTTATTGAAAGGAAAAACTTTCGAAAAGTCTTTGCAGTATGCTAATGCCGCAGGAACGGCAAGCACCAAATATTTGTATATGTGTGGTCATCCAAACGAAGCAGAGATTGAAGATTTGATGAAATAGGACGATAGGAAAAATGAAAGCTGTTGATTTCTTACTGCCGGTTGCGGTAAAAATGGCATCGTTTATATATAAAATTGCCCCCAAAAAGAAAAAATACGACTGTATAATAGTTTTTGCCGGAAATTTGGGTGATTTCTTACTTTGCCGTGAAACATTTAGACAATTAAGCCGTGACAAGAAAGTGCTGGTATTTTTGAGTTCTCAACACTACAAAGCGGTGCCTGAAATTGTCGATGGTCTTGGCGACATTGAATTTGTCGATACAACACATAGAAATATAATCAAAGATTTTCATAAACTGGCATGGAAAAAGAAAGCAGATGTATTGTTACAGTGGGATCCTTGTGAATTAAGACAATTGAGCATGCTTTCCGGCCTTTTGTGCGCAAAGAAAAAAGTTAAATGTACATTTGGAGACGCCGCAACTCGTGACGCAACATTGAAAATTGACAAAAAAGTTTTCAACAAAAGAATTGACAAAACAGATTTGGATAAAAACTGTTCTCTTCAATTTACGGAAGCAATTAACGAGACTTTTCAAGTCGATTACCAAACGAAAATTGCTGATTTTCGCGGGGTGTTTGGAAAATCCAACTATGTTGATCAGCCGTATTTTGTGCTGAATATCGGTGTGTCCGGCTTTTATTTGAAAACTTGGAGCGCCGAGAAATTCGCAGAACTATCTGATTATTGTGCCCAAAAGACAGGATTGCTTTGCGTTATTATGGGACAAAAAGCAGATATAAAGGATGCGGAATTTATTGCCCAAAAATGCAAGCACAGAACATTGAATTTGGCAGGGAAAACAACATTGCGAGATTTGTTTGATATCATTGCCGATGCAAAGTTCGTTATTGGAAACGATACGGGTTCAACACATATCGCAGCGTCTTGCGGAGTCAAAGGATTTTCGATATTAAGCGAAATGTACGGATCGATTTTTTTACCGTATCCCGAAGAGGTAATTGATACTTCGATTGTGACGTATGTTAATAAAAAAAGCCCTTGCAGAGGATGTATTTTTCGATTAAAACAGACGGATGAATGCTTGGAGTGTGTCAAAAAGACGGGCCATGTTTTATGCGTTGAACAGATCAGTGTTTCGGATGCGATAGAGGTTCTCGAAAATAGCGGAATATTATGTGATAATTGACCATTATTTTGAAAAGAATTGGTCTACTTGATGAAAGAAAAGATCGAACGATGAAACAGAGAAAAGACGGTTTTTACAACCGCTACATAAAGAGAATATTGGATATTTGTTGCGCTTTGGCGGCGATGATCGTCTTCTGTTGGCTATATGCCATTGTTGCAATCCTCGTTCGTGTGAAACTCGGCAACCCCGTGATTTTCAAACAACCGCGTCCGGGAAAGGACGAGAAGATCTTCAACCTTTACAAATTCCGAACGATGACGGATGCATGGGATGAAAACGGAGAATTGCTGCCCGATGAAATCAGGCTGACGAAGTTCGGCAAATTCTTGCGTAGCACCAGCCTTGACGAACTCCCCGAAGCGTGGAATATTTTGAAAGGCGATATGAGCGTTGTCGGTCCGAGACCGTTGCTTGTGAAATATCTTCCGAGATACAATGAAGCACAGCACCATAGGCATGATGTTAGACCGGGATTGTCCGGATATGCACAAGTCAACGGAAGAAATGCGATTTCATGGGAAGAGAAATTTGAAATGGATCTGAAATATGTCAAAACGGTCAGTTTTGTATTTGATCTTCAAATTCTGCTTGAAACCATCCGTGTTGTCTTCCGACGCGACGGAATTCATTCTGATACATCGGACACGATAGATGACTTTATCGGTACCAATTGAGGAGAACGGAATGGAACTCAAAACCCCATATTTTCTGATTGACCAAAAAGAAATTGATTTCGGGCTGAACAAAATGATTTCCGCCTTGGATCATAGTTGGTCGAATTATATCATTGGGTATTCGTATAAGACAAATTCTTTGCCGTGGATTATCAGACATTTCGACCGATGCGGATGTTACGCAGAGGTTGTATCGGGGGACGAATACCGGCTTGCCGAAAAAATCGGTGTCAAGAAGGGAAAAATCATCTATAATGGTCCCGTGAAAACGAAGAAGACTTTTCAAAACGCTTTACGGGATGGTTGCTATGTTAACATTGATTCACGACGCGAATTGGATTGGCTCTTTGAAATGCCTTCCGCCGAATATCGTGTCGGAATTCGGGTTAATTTTGATTTGGAAAAGAGAGCCCCCGGTCATTCACAAACCCAAAATGAAGGCGGACGCTTTGGATTTTGCTATGAAAACGGGGAACTTGGTAATGTAATATCACAGATGCGAGAACACTCCGTTGCCGTCAGTGGGCTTCATCTTCACACGGGATCTGTGACAAGAGGTTTGGAAGTTTATCGCGCGATTGCCGAGGTTGCTTGCGAAATCAAGAAAAAATACGATTTAAATTTATCTTATGTAGATATCGGCGGCGGTTTTTTCGGAGGTCTTCCCGACAAGCCACAGTTTGATGATTACTTTGCCCTTGTCTCGGGAATTTTGAAAAAAGAGTTTTTGCCGGATAAGACTACGCTGATCGTAGAACCGGGGATGTCGTTAATTGGCCCTTGTGTTCAATATGTCTCATCGGTAATTGATGTTAAGGACACGGAGTATCACCGTTTTGTGACGATGGATGGCTCACGGACGAACATTGATCCGCTGATGAAAAAAAAGAACTACTCTTACACATGCGAACGAAATGAAAACGGGAAAAAGATTCCGTCACAGGTGATCTGCGGCTTTACCTGTATGGAAAACGATCGTTTTTTTGAAATGCAAAACGAATCAGAAATTCAGGTTGGCGATAGAATTTGTTTTGATAAGGTCGGTGCATACACAATGTGTTTAACGCCGTTGTTTATTCAATATTTTCCCGATGTATATGTGAAAGATGCTCATATGATCCGCAAGGTACGGGAAGCATGGACGGAAAAAGAGTATCTTCAAAATTCCATTGACGAGGAAATGAAATGAATATCTTGGTTTTGAGTGCGGGGACGCGGAATAAAATCATCCAATATTTCAAAAAAAGCATTGTCGGAAGGGTGATTGCAACAGATATGCAAAGAATTGCCCCCGCAATATATGAAGCCGACATTTTTTATCTTGTACCGCGTATCAGTGATCCGGGATATTTGGATATTATTTTGGATATTTGCAAAAAGGAAAAGATCAATGCGGTGTTTTCCTTGATCGACCCCGAACTGTCGTTGCTTGCCGCCAATCAAAGAAAGTTTGATGAACTCGGTGTGCGTGTGATCGGATCTTCGTACGAACTATGCGAGCGTTCGTTGGATAAGATGCAGATGTTTACATGGCTGAAAGAACGCGGTTATCGCTGTGCGAGAAGTTATTCAGAAAAAGATATTTTCTATTCGGATTTGGAACGGGGACTGATTTCGTTTCCTGTGTTTGTCAAACCGATTCGCGGAAGTGCATCAATCGCAATTTCTAAGGTCGAGGATCGGGAAACACTGGATCTTCTGTGGACGCATACGGACGACTTGATGGTGCAGGAGTACCTGAAAGGTCAGGAAATCGGTGCAGATGTCTACATCGATATGATCAGCCGTGAAGTGGTTTCGATCTTCACAAAGAAAAAGATTGTTATGCGTGCGGGTGAAACCGACAAAGCGGTGAGTTTTAAGGATCCGTTACTTTTTGACCTAATCGAGCGCTTTGTCAGAGAAAGCGGATATCTCGGACAGATTGATATTGATATTTTCGAGGTTGATGGACAGTATTATATTTCCGAAGTCAATCCGCGCTTCGGCGGTGGATACCCTCACGCTTATGAATGCGGATGCGATCATATGAAAATGATCGAAAATAATGTGGACGGAAAGATCAATCAGCGCGCCATCGGAAACTACGAAGACGGCATCTATATGATGAAATATAATGAAGTTTTAATTCGGAAATGAGTGAAAAAATGAAGGTTCTTGTTCTTTGCAATAGTGCTTCGGGTCTGAATGACTTTCGTGGAATGTTGTTAAAAGAACTGATTTCACGGGGGAATACCGTGAGAGCAGTGATACCGAAAACAGAAGAAAAGACCGAACTTATCGCAGAAGATGGATTGAAGTCCATCGGTTGCGAACTGATTCGCGTTCCGATGGAACGACGGGGAACAAATCCCGTTCGTGATATTGGTTTGTTTCGTCGATATCGAAGAGTCATTCGGGGATATCAGCCGGATTTTGCAATTACATATACCGTCAAGCCGAATATTTACGGATCGCTCGCCTGCCATTTTGCAAAAATTCCATGTTTTGCAAATATCACAGGACTTGGATCTTCGTTTCAAAAAGACGGATTGTTGAAGGACTTTGTAACCGTGCTATATAAAACGGCGCTGAAAAAGGAAAAGGTCGTTTTTTTCGAAAATACCGAAAATTGCAGGATCATCGTCGACCATAAGATCATTCGATCCGGCCAGGCTCATGTTTTGGCGGGTGCCGGTGTCGATTTGGAGAAGTTTACGCTTTGTGAATATCCGCAAGAGCAGGATGAGACTCGCTTTCTGTTCATCGGGCGTGTAATGCAGGAAAAAGGAATTGAACAACTTTTGGAAGCGGCTGAAAAATTGCGTGATGAGGGTTGCCGCATCCACATCGGAATTTTGGGCGAATATGAGGAAAACTATTCCGAAAGGCTTGCCGAATGTGGCGATTGGCTCACCTATTACGGTTATCAAAACGATGTACGGCCGTTTATTGAAAAGGCACATTGCTTTGTTTTGCCGTCATGGCACGAAGGCATGGCGAATACAAATCTGGAATGTGCCGCAATGGGACGCCCCGTGATCACAAGTAATATTCCGGGATGCCGCGAAGCGGTCGTTGACGGCGTGAGTGGCTTTTTGAGCGAAGTCCGCAATGCCGACGATCTCGCGGACAAGATGAGAAAATTTGTCAGCCTGTCAAACGAAGAACGCAGACAGATGGGACTTGCCGGAAGAAAACATATGGAGGACGTCTTTGACAAAAAAGCGGTCGTAAAAGAAACGATCGATACAATGATGGGAGAACTGTCCTGATGGAAAAGGATTTAATTTCCGTAATCATCCCCGTTTACAATAGCGAACAGTGGATTGAACGCTGTATCCATTCCATTCAAAATAATACATATCGAAACCTCGAAATCATTTGCATTAACGACGGAAGCATGGATGGGAGTATGAAATTGCTTCGAAAACTGCAATCTGAGGATAGCAGGATCGTTGTTGTTGATCAGAAAAATGGGGGGGTATCTGCGGCAAGAAATGCAGGGCTCCGTCAGGCTCACGGCGAATACATTGCCTTTGTTGACTCCGATGACTGGGTGCATCGACAGTATTTCGAGGTGCTGAAAAAACACATCGAAAATGATGAAGCAGGGCTGATTTGTTGTGAATGTAAAAGCGTATCTTCGTTTGTAAAAGACGAAGTGGAACGGGAAATCGACAAGATTTCAGATAAAAGATTTTCTCCCGGTGAAGCGATGAAAAATTTCACCGCAAAGGCAAGAGTTTGGGGAAAGATTTATCGGGCTTCGGCGATCGGCAATATTCAATTTGATGAAAAACTCGCATATTCGGAAGATCTGATTTTTAATTTATCATGTATTCCACAGTGCGGATCGGTGCTGATTTTCGGACAACCCATATATTTTTACTGCTTTCGGGAAGGCTCACTTGTATCAAAATGTAGAGAAGAAGACCAACTGAAAATTGTTGAACTGTGCAAGTCACAAATTGACGCGAATTCCGAATATTCCGATGCGTACGCTGATGAGGCGATCAAATTGTTGCTTGCGTACCGTTACGGAATGACGTTTACCGATCGTTATCGTTTTGCAAAAAAGAAGGTCGGATCCGAATATCGTAAAATTGTCAAAAAAGTACCGATAAGTGCCGGGGAACGGGTCATTTACTCGGCGATGTTTTTATTTCCGTTGCTATATCGAATGTATCGAATTTCAACGGACAAAACTCTTTTGGTGTGGGAAAGAATACAACGAGAGAAACGGAAAAATCAGAAAAACTAGTGTTTTGATGGGAGCAATTTCATGACAGCCATGACGTCTCTGTGGCTTTATTTCGCGTTCAGCATGTGGTGTGCGTGGATGGCGGAAAAAAGAAGCATATGGATTATTGCGAATACGGGCGAAAAACAATATATTCATCGCGATCGGTTCTTTTACTTTATGCTGGTTATGGCAATGTGCCTTTTTGTCGGGTTGAGAATTTGGTGCAATGACACGGGAACTTATCGTGGTGGATATGAAATGATGTCTGTCGATGGATCTGTTTTTGACGGGTTTTCGCTTAAATTGGCTTCATCCTTCGGATGTACTTTTATTAACCACATAATAAAAAAAATGGGTTTTTCGTCGCAGGATTATTTTATGTTCTACTCTTTTCTCACAAACGGACTGTATTTGTGGTTTGCGAGAAAATACAGTAAAAATTTCTTTTTATCGGTATTTTTTCTGTGGACGATGGATGTTTATCTGCTTTCTGCGGCGGCACTTCGTCAGGCGGTTGCGATTGCAGTAGGTTGTGTCGGTGTTGATCGTGGAATTCAAAAAAAGTGGAAAGCCTTTGTTTTTTGGATTTTGATGGGAAGTATGCTCCATCCATATGCCTTTCTGTTTGGAATTTTGCCATTGTTGAAGTTTAAACCATGGACGAACAAGACGTGGTTTCTGTTGGCGGGAACAATTGTCATAGGCGTATTTTTGAAATACTTTATGACAACTATATTAAATATTACCGAAATGCTCGGGAAAAGTTATGATGCCGATGAGTTTTCGGGAAAAGGCGTTAACTTTTACAGATTTTTAGTCATTTGGGCACCCATCGTGTTGAGTTTTTTTGTCAAAGACAAAATGAAAGAAAATGACGATATCAATAATATCTTTATGAACCTCTCCATGGTCAACGCGATGATTATGTTTATCGCGTTGTTCGGAACGGCGAACTACTTTGCCCGACTTGCCAACTATTTTTTGATTTTCCAAACGATCTCCGTTCCGTGGCTGATATCGTTGTTCGGTCAAAAAAATCAGAGATTGCTAGACAAAGTTGTTCCTGCGTGTTATCTGTTGTATTTCTATTATGCCAATGTCGTTATAACCAATTTCAATCGATAT
Source organism: Clostridiales bacterium UBA1758 (assembly GCA_002315595.1). Classification (GTDB taxonomy): domain Bacteria; phylum Bacillota; class Clostridia; order Oscillospirales; family UBA1758; genus UBA1758. The sequence goes on from DCHG01000036.1 coordinate 11,131, forward strand.
TTTGCGAAGATGACACTGTTTGATTATATTAGATCGCATTTTTGAGGTTGAGTATGATCCCGAAAATCATTCACTACTGCTGGTTCGGTCGAGCCGAATACCCCGAAAAAATTAAATATTGCATGGATAGTTGGAAAAGATTTTTGTCGGACTATGAATTCAAACTATGGAACGAAGACTCGTTTGATATTTCGTCGGTGCCGTTTGTTAAGGAAGCCTACGAAGCGAAAAAATACGCATTCGTTTCCGATTATGTTCGCGTTTACGCGTTGCAAAAATTCGGCGGAATTTATCTTGATACGGATATTGAGGTCCGTAGGCCGTTCGACGATCTGTTATCGGAAAGGGCATTGTTGGGCACGGACGATGGCGGCTACTTAACTGCGTTTATGGCGGCGGAGTCGGAGCATCCGTTCTTTACGGAACTTTTGGACCTTTATCGGAACATGCGTTTTTTGTTGCCGGATGGATCGCTAAACACCGAAGTTAACAACACTTGGATGCAGAATACACTCGAAAAATACGGTTATCGCCGTAAAAATACAAAACAAAGCCTGAACGAAGGAATTGTGCTTTATCCATGCGAATATTTTCACGCAAAAAGCCTTACCAGCGGGAAAATGATGGTGACGGAAAAAACCTATTGTATTCATCATCATACTTTGCTTTGGGTGCCACTTTCGACGAAAATAATACGCTTTTTGCGAATGAAGATTATGGTGCCGCTTTTGGGCGATGATCGTTACACAAAACTGACAAACAGACTAAAAGGAATGAAATGATATGACCGAAAAGCCGTTAATTTCCATTTTGACAGGGATTTACAACTGCGCCGATACGTTGGAGGAAGCGGTAGACTCTATTTTGGCACAGACATATACAAACTGGGAACTGATCCTCTGTGAAGATGGCTCAAAGGACAACACATACGAGGTTGCAAAGTCATTGGCGGACAAATATCCCGACAAGATCCGTCTGCTTCGCAATGATCGCAATTACGGCTTAAACCGAACACTGAACAACTGTCTTGCCGCGGCAAAGGGAAAATATATTGCCCGTATGGACGGCGACGATCTTTCCGTCCCGGATCGACTGGAAAAAGAGGTCGTATTTTTGGAAAACCACCCGGAATTTGCAATTGTCAGTTCGCCGATGATTTACTATGACGAAAACGGTGAATGGGGCAGGGGCTCGTCATTGCCCGAACCCACGCTGAAAGACTTCGCACTTCGTGCCCCCGTCTTTTGCCACGCCCCCTGTATGATTTTGCGCGATGCAATTCAGTCGGTCGGGGGTTATACGGAAGAAAAGGTCTATCTTCGCTTTGAGGATTGCAATCTTTGGTATAAACTTTATGCGGCTGGCTATCGTGGTGCAAATTTGCAGGAGCCGCTTTACAAGATGCGCGATGACCGCAATGCGTATGCCCGTCGAACGGTCAAAACAAGACTGCGCGCCGTGTATGTGCAGTATCTGGGATTTCGCATTGTTCATATGAAGTGGTATTATTATCCGCTTCTGTTAAAGGATCTGATCAAGGGCGTGTCGCTTGCCATTATGCCGTCGTCGCTTTATATGTGGCTTCATCGCGCAAGACTTTCTCACTGACGGGTGAATTAAATGAAGACAAAAATTCTTTTTCTGATTCCGACGCTAAAACACGGCGGGGCAGAAAAGGTGCTTGTGAATTTGGTGAATAATTTGGATCGGGAAAGGTTTGATGTCACGGTTCAAACCTTGTTCGATGTGGGCGTTAATAAGAAGGAACTGCGCCCATATGTCCGATACCGTTCCTTTTTGAAAAAAGATTTCCGTGGGAATACATATCTTTTCAAATGCTTTTCGCCGGGATTTTGGTGGAGGAGAATCGTAAAAGAGCATTACGATGTGGCGGTCTCTTATTTGGAGGGCCCGACTTCGCGTATTCTGTCCGGGTGTAAGGATCACGACACAAAAAGGATCGCTTGGGTGCATATTGAACTCGGAACGGCCGAATTGGCGGCACAGGGTTTCCGTTCCATTGCAGAGGCGAAATCTGCTTACGAGGGCTTCGACGAGGTGGTTGCGGTTTCGAAACGCGTCAGAGAATGTTTCGCGGAAAGCCTTGATTTGAGCCGATCGATCGAAGTTTTGTATAATACGAACGAAACGGAACGAATTGTTGAAAGGTCTGCGGAAACTCCGAATGATCCGCGGTTTGTTTGCGGAGAAGTACCGACGGTGTGTTCGGTGGCGAAACTCATGACGACAAAGGGATTTGACCGCCTGCTTGATGCCCACAAACGCCTGCTCGATGAGGGAATTCGACATCGGGTATATATCCTTGGGATCGGCGAAGAACAGAATGCACTGGAAAGTAAGATTCGTGAATACGGGGTGGAAGACAGTTTTGTTTTGCTTGGCTTTCATGAAAATCCGTATAAGTATGTTGCACGATGCGACCTGTATGTTTGCTCATCCCGCAGAGAGGGCTTTTCCACAGCCGTGACCGAGGCGCTCATCGTGGGAACGCCGGTTGTCAGCACCGATTGTTCCGGCGCAAAGGAACTTCTGGGCGAATGTGACGAGTATGGACTTGTCGTGGAAAACAGCACCGACGGCATCTATTCGGGCATGAAAAAAATGCTTGTCGATAACAATTTGAGAGAACATTACAAAAAAGCCGCAAACGAACGCGGGAAGCATTTCAGTCGAGAAAAGACCGCTGGAAAAGCGGCAGAGTTGTTGCTTTGAAAGGAACGCACATGGACTTGTTGAAACGAATAGGTCTTAAAATTATCAAATACACCCCACTTCGGCGATTGCTTTTGCAATACTCTAAATCCAAAAGGTGGAAGTCCATATCCGGTGTTGATTTGAATCAAGCACGCAAAGAGGTGGAGAACCTTCACCCAAGGCCAAAGGGACATGCGATTTGGCGTCGTAATCTTCCAGACAACTATCAGTATGATTTGTCGATCATCGTTCCTTTTTACAATACTGAAAGATATGCTCGTAGATGTATTGATTCACTTCTAAATCAAAAAAACGAGTTTTCTGTCGAAATAATATTGGTTAATGACGGCTCCACCGATGATTGCGGAAAGATATTAGACGCTTATACGCGAAGTAATGTTAAGGTATATCATAAAGAAAACGGAGGACTGTCCGATGCAAGAAACTTTGGAATCGAACATTCGTCCGGGGAGTATTTGCTTTTTTGCGATTCCGATGATTATTTGGCTGAGAATGCTGTGAATTCACTTTTGACAGCGGCAAAGAAAAATGATGCGGATATTGTTGAGGGCGGTTTTTGTATGTTCAATGACCGTGGAAAGCACGCCCGCTATTTACATCGGGACGAGATTAGTTCGCAGGGTGACCAAATGTTTGGTTATGCTTGGGGTAAAGTAATAAAAGCATCACTTTTTGAAAATGTTTGTTTTCCTGTTGGATATTGGTTTGAGGATACGGTTATCGGTGGATTGATATATCCGCTGGCGGGAAAAACAGTTACGATATCAAATGTTGTTTACTATTACTATGCGAATGCAAACGGAATAACTCAACAGGCGTTTTCAGATTTGCGTTGTATTGATAGTTATTATATTATTGAGGAATTGCTTAAAGTATTATCGCGTGTTGGAATTAGCATCAATTCAAAACTTCATGATGCTATTATATTTCAGTTGAGTGTGTATATATTGAGTCGATGTTGCTGTATTGATGATAAAAACTTGAAAAGAATTTTTATTTTGTGTGCAGAACTTGCAAAGCGGTACGCTCTTTTAAATACAGAATACGTCGACCGGTGTTCCGAGTGGAAAAAAGAAATATGTCTTGCTCTTGTAAATATGCAGTACGAAAGATGGAAGTTTGCCGCACAGTTGATTTAACGGAGAATGATTATGCGTATTTTATATGTTATGAGTAGCCTGACGGTTGGTAGTGTTGAAAAAGTTTGTCGGGAGTTGATTTCACATCGACTCAATGTTTCGCAAATTGATGAGATATCGTAACGAGAGATGAGTATGAAGATCTGCTTTTTAGAAGGCGATATGTCGCGCCGTGGCGGAACGGAAAGAATGACCGCATGGCTTGCAAATGCACTGGTACGGGAACATAAAATAGTAATTATCAGCCTAAAAATGAAGGATAAACTACCCTATTTTTCATTAGATCAATCGATAAGTCATGTTACGTTGCCGGATAAGGACAGCAAATCGTCTGTTTTTACGCAAATTTGTGAAATACGCAAGATACTGAAAAAAGAAAAATTCGACATTGTTATCAATGTCGATGTCGGAATGTGCATTTTTGGGATTCCTGCCGCCTTTGGTACAAAAACGAAGGTGATCACATGGGAACACGGCAATTCCCGCAACAACTGGGGATCACGCCGGTTTCCGTATTTTCGCAAATTCGCGGTAAAATTCGGCGATGCTATGGTTGTACTGACCGAGAAGGACAGGGCAAACTATCAAGAAAATTTCCCGTCACGCAAGCCGATTTGCGTGATTTCCAATCCATCAAAACGGCATGAATACCATTATGACAATGAGTCGAAAATAATACTCTCGGCGGGACTTTTGATCCCCATTAAGCGTTTTGAACTTGCAATTGAAGCCGCCGCAAAGGTTTTGCCAAATCATCCCGAATGGAGTTGGGTGTTCTGCGGCGAAGGCTCTGAACGGGAAAGACTTGAAAAACTGATTGAAAAATATCATTTGGAAAAGCAGGTCTTTTTGCCGGGATCGATACAGAAAATGGATGATATGTATCAAAAATCGGCGATTTATGTTATGACATCCGAGATGGAAGGCCTGCCAATGGTGCTTTTGGAAGCAAAATCCTGGGGCGTCCCGATCGTGAGTTTTGACATTATGACCGGCCCGAGCGATATCATTCGGGACGGCGTGAACGGCTATTTGGCGGAGTCTGGAAATATCGATGAGTTGGCGGAAAAGATTGCGATTTTGATTGAACAGCCGGAACTTCGCAGGAAATTTTCGGATGCGTCACAAATGGATATGGAAAAATTCGATGAGACGGAGATCGTGAAAAAATGGGAAACGCTTTTTGCACAACTGAAAAAACGAACCCGCTGATTTCCGTGATCGTGCCGGTGTATCGGGTGG
>DCHG01000001.1 GCA_002315595.1 Clostridiales bacterium UBA1758
TAGCTCAGTCGGTAGAGCATGCGGCTGTTAACCGCAGGGTCGTTGGTTCGAGCCCGACAGGGGGAGCCATTTGTCGCCGCCGCTATCGCGGCGGCGACAATTTTAATTCTTGTATTTGTTTGGATATGGGCCTTTAGCTCAGTTGGTTAGAGCAACCGGCTCATAACCGGTCGGTCCCGGGTTCGAGTCCCTGAAGGCCCACCATTTCTATATAGGGGCATAGCTCAGTTGGTAGAGCAGCGGTCTCCAAAACCGCGTGCCGAGGGTTCGAGTCCTTCTACCCCTGCCAAAAATCGACAATTCTCGTAAGAGAGTTGTCGATTTTACTTTTAAATCCTTACTATTCAATCTTCATTAAAAAGAATTGTTGATGTTTGAAAGTAATAGTGAATTGTGAAGAAGTATTGAGGCTTCTACGCCAATAAAAAGCCATTTTAAGCGATAATTACAGAAAAATCCGTCCTCGAAAGAGGACGGATTTTGTATTTATATACTTTAAACTGAATGTTCGAGAATGTGTAATTTTAGGTAATAGGTTATGGTTTTATTGATGAAATGATTTCTGATGTAAAGGTATAATACCGGGAGACAGAAAGTCACATTGAGTGGTTTGAGTATCATTTGATGACCTCATTCGTCATTGCCATTTGCAATGATATTTAGCCCGGAGGGGGAAGGCAAAACGATTCGATGTGGGTATCGTTATTGTACGGGATTGTTGGAAATTTGCACCGTACCCTTAGGGGTGACTTGTTTGTCGCCCTTTTTGAGGGAGAAGTACGTTATCAAGGGGGAACGGATTGCCACGTCGGGCATTCGCCCTCCTCGCAATGACGGTGTGATTGGTGCGGTGCGTCTTTCATACATCATACGTCAACGACTGCGCCGTTGACACCTTCCCCTTAGACAAAGGGAAGGTTGATTGGGACGATCACAGATCGTCCCCTACGGGTGGTGCAAGATACGGCGCCGGGACGATGTGGGTATCATTATTGTACGGGATTGTTGGAAATTTGCACGGTAACCTTAGGGGCGAACTGTGTGTCGCAAGATTTTTGAGGGAGAAGTACGTTATCAAGGGGGAACGGATTGCCACGTCGGGCATTCGCCCTCCTCGCAATGACAGTGTGATTGGTGCGGTGCGTTTATTATAACCTCATCCGTCAACGACTTCGTCGTTGACACCTTCCCCTTAGATAAAGGGAAGGTTGATTGGGACGATCACAGATCGTCCCCTACGGGTGGTGCAAGAAACAACGCCGGGACGATGTTGGCATTGTACCGTACGAGTACATACCAAAATTACACATTTTACCATGATAAAATGAATAATATTTAATTTTCCTCTTGCAATTTGTGAACAATATGTTAAAATAATATCATATCATGGAATTTCCATCGACAGCCATTGAGCCGGAAAACGCGACCGTGCTTCTTTCGCCGTAAGATACATTTGGCTTGCGCAGATCCGGGTGATGACGGCGTGCGTGGAACATCCTGATAAATTTTGAAAACGGAGAGTTCTTATGAAAAAGAAAGTTCTCAGCATCATCCTCATTTTCGCAATGGCTCTGTCGTTTGTACCCTCGTTCCGTATCGGTGCGAGTGCGGAAGCACCCACGCCCACCACGGTTACTTATCAGGGTTATGATGACGGTAGCAAAGAATTTATTGAAGTCACACTCAGTGGCGAAGGCGAGCAATCCTTTACAACGATTAGCGAGGGCAACTCAACTTCTCGTGTTAAATGGGCTGCCGGTACTTATGTTATCGGTGCGGATTACGACGAAGACGGCGATATTGACGCTTATGACGCGACTCTCGCAAAAAATGACGGCCTTCTTCGTAACTTTAAATTCTCAAAAGGTATTGATTGCACCGGAGATGTTAACATCATCGTTGTTTATGGTTTTACATTGACCGCAACCGCGGCAAATAAAAGTGCGAAAGCCGGTATTTCTATCGCGGAGGGCTGTAAGTTAAAAATCTACTCGCAGGCCGATGGTAACGGTACGATTAGTGCAACCGGAAAAGCAGATGATAACGATGCCACTAAAGCCACCAAGAGTGGTGCCGGAATCGGTGGTAATGCGGGTGAGGCTTGCGGCGAAGTCGATATTTACGGTGGAAAAATTACCGCGAAGTGCGGTAAAAATGCGGCCGGAATCGGCGGTGGATATGTTAGTTCAAATATCAAATCGTGTACTGTCAAAATCTACGGCGGTGTTGTCACTGCGACAGGTGGCGAAAATGCAGCCGCAATCGGTGGCGCATATCAAGAATCCTGCCTTGTATCCCTCTGTGGTGGCGTGATTTACACAAATGGCGGTGAAGACAGTGTGTCGATCGGAGACGGAAAAAATGCCAGCGCTATCGGAGTGGTAAATGCTACCGATATGTACGCCAAGGTGTCGGACACGGAGGGTAGTTTTACCCAAACAGGTGTTAAGGCAACGAAGGATGTCCTTACAAAGCGTTACGCCGTTCTTGCACCGAAATTTTCTATCTTGTTAGACGGAACAGACCTTTAATTCGGTTTCATTCAGGATATGATTCCCGCAATTATAGGTAATTATCAACATAATATTCAACTTTCAAGCGATATTACGATTGCGCTGGATTTCGACATTCCGGAAGGAAAAAACGTTGAATTCAAATTGAATGATTATGAAATTAAGAACCCGACATCCAAAAAATTCACGGCGGCAAGCAGTGTGAAAATGACCATTGCCAGTGAAAAGGATATGATCACTGCCAATACTTTTTTGGGTTTCTGCAACAAAGAACAACCTTGTTCCGTTTGCTGGAAACTTAAAAAAGATATTGAACTTTCCAAGAATGTAAGCATTTCGTATCCCTATTACACCGATTTTACATTCGACGGTCAAAATTACACCATTACGGCAAGCAACTCCGAAGAAGATGTTGCCGCAAAGGGACAGATTTTCGGTTTCGCTGTGGGCGGAAATGTTGAAAAAAATATCACATTAAAGAACCTTAACCTCAAAATTAAAGACGGATTCGCCAACGGTGTGATTTTTAACAGAATCGGCACGGGAGCAGTAAACGCAGAACTTGATAACATTTCGGTCATCGCCGATCGTACGAAAGCCCCGAAAAAAATCGATGATAAAACCGAACTTCTCGTCGATGGCGACGGAACACTGATTCAGAACAACAGTTGTGATATTACCGTCAAGAATAAACTTTCGCTTACCACGGATGCTTATAACTGGAACGGAATCGATGTGGACTCTTCAATTGCTCCCGCAGTTTTGACCTTCACCAAGGAAGGCGACGACAAGGCGAGCGTTGAAATCGTCGACAACCGTTCCGACGCAAAAAAGGCGACCGAGCCTTTCATCGGTTTCGACGGCGAAGATGTGAATAAAGGAACGGTGAATAATGCCGAAGACGTCGGACTCAACTTCGTGGAATCCGGCGGTGAACGCTGGAAAGGCGGCTATGAATTCGGCACGCTGACCTGCATTTACAACGGTACCGTCAAGGCGGGCGAGGATCAGTTGCTTGTTCTCGGCAACGCACTCGGAAAGACCTTTGACATCACCGGCAACACTGTCAGCGGTTTTGTTTTCGCTGACAAGAACGGCAAGTATCTTGGTTTCAATAAAGGCGCGATTGTTGCCGAAAGCACCACCCCGTACACTTGGAAGTACGACGGTGGTCTGTATGCCGAAGTCAAGACCACCACGAGATCCGGCTCTCTGTTCTGGTCGAGAACGGTCACTGCGATCACCAAGTACTATCTTGCCGTTGATAATGGTGAACTTGTTTTGACTAACAACAAGACTACTGCCGCCGTTCGCGTGATCACCGAGCATACGCCGGAATACGTCAAGGTCGATGCCGATACGCATAAGATTGTCTGCAAGGTTTGCAACGCGGTTCTTTGCACCGAAGAACACAAATACGATAACACCACACATCAGTGCAAGTGCGGCGCATACGATCCGAAGGCTTGCTGCATTAGCAACGTAAACGTCACTTACAAGCGCGCCGTTTCTTACACCGGCTTCGGCTTCTGGAAGAGAGCGAGTTATTCGTATCAGTTCACGGTGAAGCCCGCGGCACAACTTGTCGGCGTCAAGACCGTTATGATTTCCGCCGACGGTGTTAACTGGAAGTACGGCACGACCTTCACCAGTTCGCTGATCCCGGCAACCCTTTACATCAAGGTCATCGACACCAATAAGGTCGAAACCAAGTGGAAATGGGACGCAAAGACGAATAAAGTGACGAAGGACGAACTTTATGTCACGATTGGTGGCACACAGTATGCCTTTGAGGACGGTTGGACTTGGAATGATTTTGTCACGAATTATTCTTCCGTCGGGTTTGCTACGTCTGGTAATTATGTCCTGTTGAACAGTGAAGCCTTGAAAGAAATGGCATCTGCTGTTTTCCCGAAACCGACTGATACGATTGTTGCTTTCGTCGAATACAAACTGATGGCTGAATAATTGAATTAGAATGGTTGATTTCACCCCGCCTTGGGTAACCGAGGCGGGGTGAGGTTTTTGTTAGGGGGTTAACAACCCGCTTGCCTTCTCATTTGGAAAAGGTGTTTGCGAAGCCGACGGATTAGGCGGATAAAACCAATATTCACGTATTATCTCCGTTCGAACATTTCCCGAAATCCGGGTTGTCATTCCGCATGAAATCGCGTATAATATAGATAATAAAAATATCGGAGGAACCATGAACATCAATAAAAATATTTGTGATATGCAGATCGGTGAGGAAATTGAGGGCTACTACATCCTGCGAGGTGTTATGCCGAAGATTGCAAGCAATGGCAAGCCCTTTCTCAATCTCTCGATCGCGGATAAAACGGGAACGCTTGACGCAAAGGTATGGGACTATTCAGGCCCTATCGGCGTTGCGGAGGAAGGCAAAGTCGCATGGTTACGTGGCAATCTTTCCGAATTTCGTGGTGCGGCTCAATTGACCATTGATCGAATTCGTACACTTGAATTAAACGATCGCGTTGATGTGACAAGACTTGTCCCGGTTGCTCCGGTCGACCGAAATGAGATGTATGATGAGGTCCTAACGCTTCTCGATAGTATTGAAGATGATGATTACCGACGCATTTCGAAAAAACTTCTTGAACGCCATGAGAAGGGCTTTCGCAATATTCCGGCGGCAAAAAGCGTCCACCACAGTTTTTTGTCTGGACTTTTGATGCACACTGCCAATATGATGAAGGCGGCGAACTTTTATGCCGATCTGTACCCTAAAACGATTAATCGCAGTTTGCTTTTGGCGGGTACCTTTGCCCATGATCTTGAAAAGGAAACCGAATTCACCTTCTCGGAACTCGGTCTTGCCGTCGATTATTCGATGAAAGGACAACTCATCGGGCATCTTGTTATGGGTGCGCAAGAGATCGCCGAAGTCGCCCGAGAGGTCGGCATACCCGAAGAAAAAAGCGTCCTGCTTCAACATCTCGTGTTGAGCCACCACGGTCAGCCGGAATACGGCGCCGCCGTGACTCCGATCTGCGCCGAAAGCGAATTGCTTTCGTATATCGACCTGATCGACAGTCGCATGGAGATCTATGCGGAAAATTTAGAAAACATGGAGCCGGGTGACTTTTCGGGACGCATTTTTGCCCTCGAAAAGAAGATTTATAAGCATAATTAACGACTGCTTTCCTTCGACGGAAAGGGGGATCAAAATGATCTACGCCGATCATGCCGCGACAACGAGTTTGGACACGGAGGCACTTCGGGCGATGTTGCCGTATTTGAAAGATTACTATGGCAATGCGTCGTCGCCGTACTCCTTTGGTCAGCGGTCGCGTACCGCGGTGGAAACCGCACGCAGTGTGATCGCCGAATGTATCAATGCCGATACGAACGAGATTATTTTCACCTCGGGAGGGACGGAAAGCGACAATTTGGCGATCAAAGGTCTGACATCCGATCATATAAATTGCGAAATCGTCGTTTCTTCGATCGAACATAAGGCGGTGAAAAACGCCGCTTTTTCCACAAAATCGACCGTTAAAACCGTTCCGGCGGATAGCATGGGCGTTGTTACGCCCGAAATCCTTTCTGAATTCATTACCGATCGAACCCGTCTTGTCAGCATTATGGCGACGAACAATGAAATCGGCACGGTGGAGCCGATTGACGATCTTTCCGCCGTCGCGCACGCTGCGGGCACTTTGTTTCATACCGACGCAGTTCAAATGGTTGGGCATCTGCCCGTCGATGTGAAAAAATGGGGCGTCGATTTGCTTTCAGCGTCCGCACATAAATTCGGTGGTCCGAAAGGTGTCGGATTTCTTTATTGCAAAAGCGGAACTCCGCTTCATTCGACCAATTTCGGCGGCTTTCAGGAGGGTGGACTTCGTGCGGGAACGGAAAATATCGCGGGTATCGTCGGAATGGCGGTCGCACTTCAAAATTCGATCAAACGGATGAATTCTGCAAAAAATCACCTTGAAGACCTTGAAAAAATAATCATTTCGCGCTTGATCGACGAAAATGTCGGATTTTGTCGCAATGGCGGCGGACTGCCGGGGCTTATGAGCCTTTCGTTTTACAAAATGGATGGCGAAGCAATCCTACATCGACTTGATCTAATGGATATTTGTATTTCCACGGGCGCGGCTTGTGATGGCAAAACGACCGAAATTTCGCCCGTTTTGCGGGCCATCGGTCTTGATCCGGACTACGCAATGGGTACGATCCGTATTTCTTTCGGTTATGAGAATAGCGTCAAGGATGCCGAAATCATTGCCAAAGCGATCATCAGTCTTTGGAAGGAAGCAAATAGGTGACAAAATGACATGGAATAGTTCCTTTTTTCAATTCGTTTCGACGTTAAAAGGTGCTATTCTTGTTATAAGGAAGTAATTTTCCGAAACATGAAATGGAGGAAACAATATGCATAAGTATTTGCCGCCGCTTGGCTGGAACACATGGAATACCTTTGGTGCAAAGATCAATGAGGCGCTGATCCTCGAAAGTGCTGATGCAATGGTCGAAACGGGATTGCTTGACGCAGGATACGAATACATCGTTATCGACGATATCTGGTCGTTGAAGGAAAGAGACGAAAACGGTCGTATCGTCCCGGATCCCGAAAAATTCCCGCACGGGATGAAATATGTCGCCGATTATGTCCATTCCAAGGGGTTGAAATTCGGTATGTATTCCTGCGCCGGCTATAAGACCTGCGCCGGTTATCCTGCGAGTTATGATTATGAATGGATCGACGCAAAGACCTTTGCTGAATGGGGCGTTGACTTCCTCAAATACGATTTCTGCTATCATCCGTCCAATTATCGCCCCGACCTTTTGTATAAGCGTATGGGTATTGCACTTGCCAACTGCGGACGCGACATTTTGTTCAGCGCCTGCTCTTGGGGCGCCGAACATACCCGTCAGTGGATCAAAGAAACGGGTGCGACGATGTGGCGTTCCACGGGCGATGTGAACGACAGCTGGCCGTCGATCAAGGCACTCTCGCAGTCGCAGTTGCAGTTCCAGGAATACAACGGACTCGGTTGCTTCAATGATATGGATATGCTTGTCGTCGGTATGCACGGTAAGGGGAATGTTGCCGTTACGGGTTGCACATTTGAAGAATACAAGACGCATTTTTCACTTTGGGCGTTGCTGAACAGTCCGTTGATGATCGGCTGCGACATTCGCAATATGGACGATGACACCAAAAAGATTTTGATGAATAAGGATGTTTTGGCGATCAATCAGGATCCTGCCGGACGCGAACCGTTCTTTATCAACAACGAAGTGCAGTATATCAACGAAAACCGTGGTTCCGACGATCCGTTCTATAAGAATTATCAACTCGATTATCCGATGATCGCCAAATACCTCGATAACGGCGATATCGCTATTGGCGTGTTCAATTTCACGGATGATACCGTTTCCAACTGGTTGTCACATTTCCCGATCGAACAACTTGGTCTGCCGATCCATTCGGGCAAGAAACTCGAACTCACCGATCTTTGGACGGGTGAAAAGATCGTTTCGAGCAATGGTATGGTGCATTTTATGGAAGGATTTGAGCCGCACACCTGCAAACTCTTCCGAGCCAAGGTCATCGACTGATGGCAAGGTGCATCATCTGCGGTCGTGAACTGACCTCGGACGAAATCGGACTACATAAAAAACTTGTCAACCGTGGTGCGACGGAACATGAGTGTATCACTTGTTTGGCGGCTCATTTCCGATGTACCGAACAACGACTCCGCGAAAAGATCGAGGAGTTTCGTGAGCAGGGTTGCACGCTTTTTAACCAATGAACATTACCCCGAAGGAGCGTTATGCGTTCCTTCGGGGTGTTTTTATTGCAATACTTGTGGGAGTATGCTATACTTTTTTCAATTCCAAATGTATTTTTTGAGGTGACTGCGATGATGATTGCAAAACGACAAGTATTTGAGGGAAAGCCGGTCATCAATACGCCGGAAATTTTCGGTGCTTCGATTGGAAAAGAGTTTATTTATCGCATTCCTGTGATCGGTAAACGGCCGATCGCCGTTTCCGTTGAAACGACCGAAAGCGGTTTCAGCATAAATAATGGAATAATTCGCGGTGCTTTTATGGAAAAGAAGGAATTTTTCGTCAAAATTATTGCGGAAAATGATTGCGGGACTGCCGAAAAGATGATGACGGTGCGCATTGAAGAGGACGGTGCGCAGAAAACGCCGCTTCTCGGATTTACCACATGGAATGCCTTCGGCGAGCGTGTGACGCAGGAGGATGTTATTTCGTCCGCAAAGGCGTTGATCGAATCGGGGCTTGCCGACTACGGCTATCATTACATCAATCTTGATTCCGGGTGGCAGGAAAAATACGGCGGAAAATATGATGCAATCATGCCGAATGCCAAGTTCCCGCAAATGCAGAAAATTTGCGATACGGCACATTCACTCGGCTTGCGTTGCGGGATATATTCCACACCGATGCTTACGGCTTGGGGGTGTCCTGCGGAGTTTGAGAGCATTCCGGGGTGTACGGTCGGGAATGCCGATCCGAATTTTCCCGATACAAGCAACGGCGGAATCGGTGTTGTTCATAAAGAGGCAAATAATGTTTGTCAGTGGACGGATTGGGGCTTTGACTATTTGAAGTACGACTGGTCGCCTGCGGAGGCAGTCAATGCCGACTTGATGAAGCGGGAATTGTTGAAATCCAAACGCGAGTTTGCCTTCTGTATTACGGTTGCGGCGCGAATTGAGGATGCGGAGTATTGGAAGAAAAATGTCAATTCCTACCGCGACAATACGGACACACACGCCGATTGGGCAAATGTTGTCGAACGAGTCGCTACCCTTGAAAAATGGAAGGACAATGCGACATTCGGTCATTATTACGATCTGGATATGCTCTGCATGAATGGCTATGACGCGGGTAATCTGTCTAAATCAATGACGCTTGATGAGGAACTGTTCTGCTATACTATGACGGCGTTTTTCAATTCGCCGATCCAAATCAGCACACCGATTGAAGCACTCGATGATGTACGTCTTGATATGCTTTGCAATGAAGAAATCATCGCGATCAATCAGGATGTTTTGGCGGATTATCCCGAGATCATTGTCAAAAATGATGAGTTGATGATCTATCGACGCAAGTTGAATAACGGAGATGTGGCGTATGCGGTCTTTAATATGACCGAAAAAAACCGTACCGAGAAGATTTTACTTGATGCTTCCGCGTCGATCCGCGATGTTTGGATGAAGCGGGACGTGGGATACGCAAACGAAATCATCGCAGAAATTGAACCACACTCGGCGAAGGTTTATCGTGTTCATCAATAATTGAACGGAGAATTACTATGAAATGGATGATTGCTTCCGATATTCACGGAAGCGCATATTACTGTAAAAAAGTCGTTGAGTCATTCAAGACGGAAAAAGCGGATCGACTGATCCTGCTGGGTGACATTTTGTATCACGGCCCGCGCAATGCACTGCCGCGGGATTATGATCCAAAAACCGTTGCGGAACTTCTCAACGGGATGAAGGATCACATTCTTGCCGTCCGCGGAAACTGCGACAGTGAAGTCGATCAAATGGTGCTCGAATTTCCGATGATGGCGGACTACGCCATCCTTGATGCGGGGAAAAAGTTGGTTTTTATCACGCATGGGCATCTGTTCGACATTGAGCATCTTCCGCCGATGAGAGAGGGCGATATCCTTCTGCACGGGCATACTCATGTTCAACGTTGCGTTGAAGCATCCGGCGTTGTCTACTTAAATCCCGGCTCGACTTCCATCCCGAAAGAGGATAGTCAAAACGGCTATATGACTTTTGAAAACGGCGTTTTCCTTTGGAAAAATTTCGACGGACAGACATTTATGGAGTACAAAATCTGAGTATGAACGAGAAACCGGACTTTGCGAAAATCCCCGTCTTTGCCCGAAAAAACGCCCGAACGGAGGACGCCGAAAGGATCGCGGACGAGATCGACGGAATGGTGGTATTTGATGCGGAAGAAGCGGAAACGGTCGAAATTGGGCTCCTTTTCGATGAAACGGGCTTGTCATTGGTCGGCGGCGGTCAGAGAATGCAGGGGGATTTTTCGAAACTGATTCGACGGTTGAAAAAAGATAACCTCAACGGAGAGATTGTCGTTAAAGCTGCAAAAATCAAAGGCAACGCAACGGGTTTGACCGTCCTCGACGCGACCGCGGGAATGGGGGAGGACTCGCTTCTTCTTGCCGCAGCGGGATTTACGGTCGATCTGTACGAATACGATCCGATCATTGCGGTTTTGATTGAGGATACACTGTGCCGTGCGTCGGTCGTCCCTGAACTGACGGAAATCGTCGGTCGGATGAGGCTTCATAAAGCCGATAGCATTGACGCAATGCGGAATTTGACTGTATCGCCGGATGTGATCCTTCTTGATCCGATGTTCCCGGAACGGCAAAAATCAGCACTGGTCAAGAAAAAATTCCAACTGATCCACCGACTTGAAAAGCCATGTGCGGACGAAGACGAATTACTGAATGCGGCAATTTACGCACATCCGCAAAAAATCATCATCAAGCGTCCTGCCAAGGCTCCCTGCCTCGCAGGGAAAAAGCCGAGTTACACACTCAACGGAAAGTCCATTCGATACGATTGCATTGTTCTTTCAAAGTAAAAAACGGAAACCTGTGGGCTAAACCATAGGTTTCTTGCATTTTTACGAGGGGAAAGTATAATGAAGGCAGAAAGGGGCGAAAAATATGAATATGAAGATCATCGGTGAATTTATTACCGCAAGACGAAAAGAACTCGGGATGACGCAACAACAACTCGGTGACGCAATGGGGGTATCGGATAAGGCGGTTTCCAAATGGGAACGAGGTCTTTGCTGCCCAGATATTTCGCTACTGACGGAGTTGACTTCCGTCCTGAAATGTCAGGTGACGGAACTCATCGCGGGAAAGAAAAACGAACCCGAAAAGTCGAGCAATGTCGCCTTGAATCTTCGCGGAAATTTGAAATTCGATATGGAACATTGCGCGGATACGGTCAATGCCGTCCTCGATCCGTCGGGCGCGGAAACGATTTCGCCCCTTCTTTTCGGCGACAATTTGGAGCATACCCGCGATTGCGTGAATGGCGGAATTTCCGCACAACTCCTGAAAAATCGCAAGTTCACGGGGAAACCGACACGCGTTGGTACGGCGGAGCATTGGTATCCGATCGGAAACAAAACCTTCTGTTGCCTTTATGAGACGCAGTTTCCGCCATACACACGCCATGCGGAAAATTATCATATGAACCGCCGTTATGAGTGCAATGCACATGCGGTGACGAATTTTGATACTGACGGTTTCGGCGGAATTGCTCAGGCGGGAATACCGATTCGGTCGGGTGAAACATATGACGTTCGAATTGTTGCGCTTACGGTAATTCCGTTTACGCTTAAAGTCGCTCTTGTATGCGGAAATCAATCCGTCGAAAAGGAAATCAAAATCGAGGGCGAGGATTACAAGACCTATTGTACCGATCTTATCCCGACGTTTTCGGGCGAAGCGGAATTGCGGCTTATCATCGCAGGCAGAAATTCTGTTTGTTTCGGTGCGGTTTCGCTGATGAATCGTGATAATTTCCACGGGATGCGCCGCGATGTCATTGAACAGATGAAAAAGATCGGTATGACCACACTTCGTTGGCCGGGCGGTAATTTTTCGGGCGAATACAACTGGATGGACGGCCTATTACCCTGTGATATGCGCGCGCCCTTTGAATCCGCCCTCGGTCTTGAAACACAACCGCACACGAATGGATATGATTATCACGAAATCAACACTGACGATTTTATTGCGCTTTGCCGTGAAATCGGTGCAGAGCCGTTTATCACCATCAACCCTGCGTGGAATACGCCGGAGGAGAGTGCGGCATGGGTGGAGTACTGCAACGGCGATGCATCCACAAAATACGGCAAGATCCGAATAGATCGCGGCTTCCCGGAGCCTTACAATGTCCGCTTCTGGTCGCTCGGCAATGAGTTCGGCTACGGTCATATGGAGGGTGACAACACACCCGCAGGCTATTGCCGAATTGTCGAAAAGCATGGAAATGCGATGCTTGCGGTGTCGCCCAATCTCACCTTCTGTGCATCGGGGTATCCGACGATGGAGTGGGTGGAACATTCCGCACGCCCGCTGAAAAAGATTGCAAAACTCGTTTCTATTCATTATTACGACAATAAATTCCCAATTTTCTTTGATCCGGCCAAGGAAAAGGATGAATATTACCACTTCATCGGCGATATTTACACAGAAGCGCTTGGAATGCTCAAAGACTTTCGCCGAATGTTGGGCGACGATGAGATCCGCATTTCGTTCGACGAATGGAATTCATGGTATGCGTGGTACCGTCCGGGTGCAGTCATCGACGGAATATTTACCGCGAGTTTCTATCATGTCTTCTTCCACCATGCAAAAGAACTTGGCATGGATATGCTTTGCCATTTTGAGTCCGTCAATGAGGGCGCGATCCGTGTTATGCCCGATCGTGCTTTTTTGACGCCGATCGGCGAGATCATGAGCATAATGAAGCGTCATGCAGGCGGCAGGGTGTTGTTTATGAATGATGATGTCATTGCCACGGTCAAGGATGAACATATCACCGTCACAATGGTCAACAAGAGTTACGACGAGGAAAAGAAGATCGTCATCTCCGGCGTAGATGGGAAACTCAACGCAACACTGTATTCCTCGGATGAGATCGGCCCGACTTCGGAATTCACAAAAACCGCCCTTTTTGCAATACGCGATGGCGAAAAACTGATCTATACTATTCCGCCGCATAGTTTTGTTTTTGCCGAAAATTGATCGCGTTCGGTTGAAATTCTCACAACCGAATGGTATAATAAAAATCAAATTGAACGTGTT
Source organism: Clostridiales bacterium UBA1758 (assembly GCA_002315595.1). Taxonomy (GTDB): domain Bacteria; phylum Bacillota; class Clostridia; order Oscillospirales; family UBA1758; genus UBA1758. Next base: position 13,402 of record DCHG01000001.1, read on the forward strand.
TTGGAGGATTGGATATGAATCATCGTTTTGATATTCCGTTTGAAGTCATTGACTTTCACACGCATCCTTTTGCCCAACCGCTTGACAATATCTGCGGACATAAGGATTTTGTTCGGATGGACGCCGACTATACGCTTCGCATGATGAACGACCTCGGTATTTCAAAGGTCGTCGGCAGTGTTATTCATACACCACGCAAAGGAATGAATCTTTGGGATGAGATCCGTGCGCAGAATGATGAGGCGTTGAAACTGCGCGACTATTACGGCGACCGTTATATTCCGGGTTTTCATGTTCATCCCGCATATGTGCGCGAGTCCTGCGAAGAAATCGAGCGTATGTCAAAGCAAGGCGTAAAAATCATCGGCGAACTTGTCCCATACATCCACGGATGGAAAGAGGATTATTCCGGCAAGAATTTTGCAGAGATTCTTGATGTTGCCGAACAGTACAAAATGATCGTCAGTTATCATTCCATGGATGAAGACGCGATGGACAAAATGGTGTCCGCACACAAAAACATCACCTTTGTTGCGGCACATCCGGGCGAGTACAATGAATTTATGCGCCAACTTGACCGCATGAAAATGAGTGAAAATTTCTATCTTGACATTTCGGGATACGGCGTTTTCCGCCACGGAATGTTAAAACACGGTGTTGCCGAATTCGGCGCGGAACGTTTCCTGTTCGGCTCGGATTATCCGACTTGTGACGCGGGAATGTATATCGGTGCGGTATTGTTCGACCGACTGATTTCCGATGAGGATAAGGAACTGATCTTCGCCGGCAATGCAAAACGCCTGCTTGAAATCTAATAATTCGCCGAAAAGAGGGCACCGTAGGACGCTACGATGTCCTTTTGCATTTGCAGGGGGCATGTTACGCAAAATTTGCATGAAAAAAAGCAAAACTTTGTGCAGGTATCAAGTGTACAGCGCACGAGGGTTGTGGTATCATAATAGCAATATTCTATGGATGGCAGGAGAATGAGATGAAACAGGATCTGACGCAGGGCAATATCCTGAAAAAACTGATCGTATATTTTCTTCCGATCGTTGCGGGCACGATTTTTCAGCAACTTTATAATGCCGTTGACGCAATCATCGTCGGCAAATACGTCGGCACGATTGCACTTGCCGCTGTCGGTGGGAGTGCCGCGAATATCATCAATGTTCTCATCGGATTTTTTGTTGCTCTGTCCGGCGGAGCAACAGTCATCGTTGCCCAACTTTTTGGCGCAAAAGAAGACCAAAATCTGCATATTGCGACAGGAACGGGTATTGCTTTCTGCCTGTTTGTGGGCGTTATTCTGACTGTTTTCGGATACGCACTTGCCCCGCAAATGCTTCGCTGGCTTTCGACGCCCGCCGATACCATTGCGGACGCAACGACATATTTGCGTATCTTTTTTCTCGGTGTTGTTGCACAATTGCTGTATAATATGGAATCCGGCATTTTGCGTGCCGTGGGCGATTCACGCAGTCCGTTCATTTATCTGTTGATATGTTGCGGAGTTAATATCGTTCTCGATCTTGTATTCGTGGTGCTTTTTGATATGAGCGTTGCGGGCGTTGCAATTGCAACTGTCATTTCGCAGGTGCTGAGTGCGATGATGGCGACAATCAAACTACTCCGTAGCAAAGAATCTTATCGAATTGATCTGAAAGCGATCAAATTATCCCCCGAAATGCTCGGGAAAATGATGAAAATCGGCGTTCCGTCCGGTTTGCAGGCGTCGATGTATTCGGTTTCCAATATCATCTTGCAGGTCGCCGTCAATAAACTCGGCACGGTCGTGGTTGCGGCGTGGTCGCTTGCCGGAAAGATCGACGGCTTCTTTTGGGCGACGAGCAATGCCGCAGGCACCGCAATTATGAATTTTTCCGCACAAAACTACGGTGCGGGTGATTTGAAACGCGTCAAAGACGGAATTAAGCAGAGTTTGAAACTTTTTCTTGCCATCAATTTCGGACTCAGTATCATTCTTTTGACAGCCGGAATGAAGGCGTTGCCACTTTTTACCGACGATATGGAAGTGGTAGCCGCAACACAAAAGGTCATGCTCTATATCGTGCCGTTCTACTTTACATGGACATTTGTCGAAATCATTTCCAACGCCTTGCGCGGAGTGGGCGACGCGGTCATGCCGACGGTCATCTGCGGCATCGGGATTTGTCTGCTTCGCGTGATATGGATCGCCACTGTTTATCGTGCGACGCCGAATTTATTGGTCGTCTGCCTGAGTTATCCGATCTCATGGACACTCACCGACATCGCGTTTATCATCTATTATCGACACGGAAGTTGGCATAATCAGTTATCTACACATTGATCGGTCACACCGAAGGGAGATTTTCGCCCTTCGGTGTTTTTATTTGCCTTGAAAATCGGCGTTGTGCATGGTACAATATTGGGGGAACGGGGGTGGATAGATGGATCCTCTGAAAATCAAAATGTTCGTTCAAGAGGCGGAGCGTCTTTTGTTCACGGGCCATATCGTACCGTTTCGTGATACGGATCGGAAGGTCATTCGAATTTCCGACTGGTATGCGCTCTCTTGTTTGGAACACGCCTTTGATGCGGTGCTTTTCGCCGAACTCTACCCCGATCAAAAGCAAATTTCGGTCGATACGATGCTCAATTATCTTGACAATCAGCGTGAGGACGGGAAACTGCCGTGCGCGATGTCAAATGATGAGAACATCAATTTCTATCGCAATATCCATGAATGTGTGTCCTTCGGCTCGCTCTGTTGGGATGTTTACGGCATAACGGGGGACGAAGCGTTTTTGAAAAAGGCATACGACGGCGTGGCAAAATGGGATGCGTATTTGCGCGCCAACCGTATGACACGCCGTGAAGGACTTGTCGAGATGTTTTGCGGTTTTGATACGGGACACGACCAAAGTGCCCGATTGGATGGAATGGCATGGCCGGAAGGCTATTTGATCGACGGAAAATACGCCGAAGCCGAGTGCCGTCCGCAGGACGATGAGGTTTCGCCGATTATCGCCGTGGATATGAGCGCAAATCTTTTCGGAAACGATATCGCATTGTCAAAAATGGCGGAAGCCCTTGGAAATACGAAAGAAGCAAAAATATGGCGCGAAAAGGCGGATATGATCAAAAAACGCCTTTTTGAACTTTGCTACGATGCGGAAGACGACTTTTTCTACGATGTTGACCGCAACGGAAACAAGCGAAAATACAAATCCTGCACGATCTTTCATCTCTTTTTCGAAGGAGTGCTTGATCCGAAGGAAGATGCCGATTTGATCCAAAGAATGTTTGAAAGGCATATCCACAATCCCCACGAATTTTGGATGAACTATCCGTTTCCGTCGATGGCGGCGAACGATCCGGGATTTCAAAAACGAAGCGGCATGAATTGCTGGGGGTATTTCACCTCCGGCATCACCGAAATTCGTTGTATCCGTTGGATGGATCAGTATGGGTGGAGTGCGGAATTTGACGAACTTTGCCGAAGATTTTTGGACGGATGGACGAAAAATTACGACCATTTCAAATTCGGTCAGGAACTTGATCCGATTACGGGTGAAAACTCAATTGCGTCGGAAGATTATTCTCCGACGGTCTTGATGTATATTTACGCCACGAGGCGATTAAAAATGATATAAAAGGGGAAACTACCATGCTGAATGTCAATGAAGTTTCAAAGGTTTACCGCGAAGGCGAAAAGATGCTTTTTAACGAGCATTATATTCCATTCCGCAATACCGACCGCCATGTCGTGAGAATTTCGGATTGGTATTCCGTGTCTGTGCTGGAACATTTGTATGATGCGATCATGATGGCAAAACTTTACCCCGAATATAAGCAGGTCGCCGAGGATACGGCACGCATATATTTTGATAATCAACGGCCAAACGGACAGTATCCGTATGCGTTCGTCAACGAATATCATCCCGAAAAGACGGATGCGGAGTTGGCAAAATACGACCATATTCAGGAATGTGTGTCGATCGGCCCGCTTTGCATGGAAATCTATAATATCATCGGCAGTAAGGAATTTTTGAAGGACGCGTATGAGTCGATCTCCAAATGGGATGGCTACATCCGCAGTCATCGCATGACACTCGGCAAAGGACTTGTCGAAATGTTCTGCGGCTTTGATACCGGCCATGATCAAAGCCACCGCCTTGACGGTATGGCATATGACGGCGATATTAAGGACGGCAAGATCATTGTTGAGGCGCAGGAACCGCGTCCGCAGGACGATGAAGTCTCGCCTATCATTGCGGCGGATATGAGCGCCAACCTTTTCGGAAATGATATGGCGCTTGCGGAAATGGCGGACCTACTCGGAAAGCCCGCAGAAGCGGCGGAGTGGAGAAGAAAAGCGGCGGAGATCAAGGCAAAACTGTTTGAGATCTGCTTTGACGAAGAAGACGCGTTTTTCTATGATGTCGACCGCAACGGCAATAAGAGAAAAATCAAATCATGCACGATCTTCCACTTCTTCTTCGAGGGCGTACTTGACCGTGAAAACGACGCCGCACTTATTAAAAAAATGTATGAAATGCACATCCACAACCCCGAGGAATTTTGGACACCGTACCCGTTCCCGGCTGTCGCGGCAAACGATCCGGGATTTGACAAAAAAGACGGCATGAACAGTTGGAGTTACTATGTCGAAGCGACCACTGTTCTCCGTTGCACGCGTTGGATGGATTGGTACGGCTTCGGTCGTGATTTCGACCATGTTTGCGAAAAATATGTCGAAGGTTGGACGAGATGCTTTGATAAGTTCAAACTTGCACAAGAACTTGATCCGATCACGGGCGAATATACGCTTGCATCGGAATCATACTCTGCGGGAATTTTGGCGTATCTTTACGCGGTCAGACGACTTGGAATCGTCGATTCATTGTAATTTCGATTTATAAGGTGTTTCATGGACATTTTGAAAAATGCCGCCACTGAGGAGGCACGTGAACTTCGCGCACAGTTAGAATATCATAATAAAAAATATTATGAAGAAGATGCGCCGGAAATAGACGATTTTGCCTATGATGCGTTGTCACGCCGTCTGCGGGAAATCGAGGAACAATATCCCGAATTAAAGGAAAATTCCCCGACGCTAAGAGTCGGTGGCGCACCGTCGAACGGCTTTGCATCCGTGCGGCATGAGGTGGCGATGCAGAGTTTGCAGGATGTATTTTCATTTGAGGAGGTCGACGATTTTGACCGTCGTGTACGGGAATCTGCCGCCGAGGTCGAATATGTCACCGAATACAAAATTGACGGCCTTTCTTGCGCGGTCGAATATGTCGACGGCGAATTGATCCGTGGCGTGACGCGCGGTGACGGCTTGGTCGGTGAAGATGTGACGGCGAATGTCATGACGATCCGTTCTTTGCCGAAACACCTTGAAAACGCACCGCACCGTTTGATCGTCCGCGGTGAGATCTATATGTCAAAGTCTGTGTTTGACGAATTGAACCGTGAAAGGGAACTCAATGATGAGCCACTTCTCGCAAATCCGCGCAATGCGGCGGCAGGTTCGATCCGTCAACTTGATCCGAAGGTCGCGGCATCCCGAAAACTTGACATCATTATTTTCAATGTTCAATTGTCGGAAGGTAAAGATTTCCGAACCCACAGTGAATCGCTTGAATATCTTGCGAGTCTCGGCTTTACGGTTAGCCCGGAATTTCGTGTGTTTGACCGTATTGAGGACTGTGAAAAACGGATTCTCGAAATGGGTGAAAACCGTGAAAATCTATCCTTTGGCATTGACGGGGCGGTTATTAAATTAAATTCTCTCGCTGAACGCGGAAAACTCGGCAGTACGGTCAAGTTCCCGCGATGGGCGGCGGCATACAAATATCCGCCGGAAAAGAAACCGACGAAACTTCTCGATATTGTCATCACCGTCGGAAGAACGGGCGTGCTTGTCCCGAACGCCGTATTGGAGCCTGTTCGCTTGGCGGGCGTGACCGTGTCGCGTGCGACACTTCACAACCGTGATTTTATTCGATCGAAGGATATTCGCATTGGTGATACGGTACTTGTGCAGAAAGCGGGCGACATCATTCCGGAAATTTTGGGCGTGGATCTTTCAAAACGCCCGGAAAATGCGACAGCCTTCGAAATGCCGAAATTCTGTCCCGCATGCGGTGAGCCCGTGTTTGTCGATGAGGATGAAGCGGCAATCCGTTGTCAATCGGCGGAGTGTCCGGCACAACTTTTACGGTCGGTCGTTCATTTTGCATCGCGTGATGCGATGGATATCGACGGGCTCGGTCCCGCAATCGTTGAAATGCTTGTCGATGAAGGCATGATCAAAGACGTTGCCGATTTATATTCCGTCAAAGTGGATGAATTGGTCAAACTTGACCGTTTTGCGGAAAAGTCCGCAAACAATCTGGTCGTTTCGATCTCTGCAAGCAGGGAACGCGGGCTTGCCCGTGTGCTTTATGCGATGGGGATCCGTAATGTCGGTCAAAAAGCGGCAAAGGTTCTGGCGCAGCATTTCGGTACGATGGACGCACTTGCTACGGCAACGGTTGAGGATCTGACCGATATTCGAGATGTTGGTGCGATCACGGCGGAAACGATCGTCGAGTGGTTTTCCATTGAAAAAAACCGCGAATTACTGCATCGCCTTGCTGAGGTTGGCGTCGACCTGCACGAAGAAAATCATACGATCGACGATCGTTTTGCGGGTAAAACCTTTGTTTTGACCGGCACATTGTCGAAATACACCCGTGCGGAAGCGGGCGAATTGATCGAACGATTCGGTGGAAAGGTCAGCGGGAGTGTTTCGAAAAAAACGGATTTCGTGCTTGCCGGTGAAGATGCAGGCTCGAAACTCCACAAAGCGACGGAACTCGGCGTCAAGATCATCAGCGAGGATGATTTTGAAAAAATGATCCAAGCCGATTAAGGAGTATTCGATCATGGGGTATTTGTTTTTGGCGGTGGCACTTGCGTCTGGATTGATCAAGGGGTATTGCGGCAAGCGTACCAGCGGCGCGGTAAAAGGCATAGCCGATGCAATGGTCATCAACACCTTGCGTATGATTCTTTGTATTGTCATCGGATCGGGCTTTGTTTTTGCAAAGACGGGTGGCTTTTCTGCGTTGAAAATTGACACGACTTCGATGTTGATTTGCTTCATCAGCGGGCTTTCGGTGTCGGTTTTTGTTGTTTCATGGATTGTTGCGGTACGTCAAAGCGCATATATGCTTCTCGATGTGTTCTTGATGCTCGGCGTTATCCTTCCGTTGACACTCGGAAATTTGCTATTCGATGAAAAAATCCGCCTAATTCAGTTGATCGGGTTCGGCTTATTGCTGATTGCGACATTTGTGATGTGTTCGTACAACAATAGCGTGAAGGCCAAACTCACGCCCAAAACAGTCGGACTTTTGATCATCACAGGAATCGGGAACGGAATGTGCAGTTTTTCGCAGAAATGGTTTGTAAAAACCGTCGAAAACGGTAATATATCCGTTTTTAACTTCTATACATATCTTTTTAGTGCGATCCTTTTGCTCGCGTTTCTTGTTGTTTTGACAAAGGGAAGACTCTTTAAAAAAGAGACCGTTGAGCCGCTGAAAAGAAGCGGATGGTACATCGTTGTCATGTCGGTCTGTCTGTTTCTCAATTCTTTCTTCATGACAAAGGCTGCGACAATGCTTGATTCGATGCAAACATATCCGTTGAGTCAGGGGGGCGGACTGATCCTCAGCACACTGATGAGCGGACTTGTTTTCAAAGAAAAGATCACGGGAAAATGTATCGTCGGTATCGTCATCACGTTTTCGGCACTTTTGATGATCAATTTGCTATGAATGAAGGAAAAATCAAATGAATCGTATCGTTATTACCGCAGGAAAATTTGATGAGGATCAGTCACTTCGATTGAATAAAATACTTTCGGAAATGCCGGATCACACCATTGTTGAGTTTCAAAAAGGTTGTTATTTTTTGAAATCCGCATTGATTTTAGAGGGGAAAAGGGATATTTCTTTTATCGGAAACGCGTCTGTTTTGATGCCGCATTATGACCGTGAGGACTACGGCGACAACTGTTCCGATGTTTTCCATGTCGATAGGTGCGAGGATCTTTGTTTTCGTGATTTTTCGATTGAAACATCCGCACAACCGAATGTCAGCGGCATTGTCAAATTCGTCAATGACGAGTATGCCGATGTTGAACTTGATCCGACGATCCCGTTTTCGGGCAATGAAAAGTACATTCAGGGCATCACCTATAATGATTTCGGTACTCCAACGTACAAGGTCTGGCTGAACACGCCGAATGATCCGAATCGACGCGCCATGGTTGGACGCGAGATTCCTTGTACGGCGCCCATGGTGCTTTCTACACCGCATGAAAAGATCGGCGACCATCTTGTCCGTTGTTATTCATCGGAATTTGACGGATTGCGGGCGGGCGAAAAAGTTTGTATTCGCCATTCCTATTACGGTCCAGTCGCATTTTTGATGAAAAACACATCTCGTGTAAATTTCACTGATATTCGCGTCCATAGTTTCGGCGGTATGCTTTTCTGCCTTTTGCCGAGATGTGCGGATTTTACCTTTGAACGATTGATCGTTGAGCCGAAGGATGACAGTCATCAGTATTATTCGTCCAATGCGGACGGAATTCACACAACGGGCTTGATGGGAAAACTTGTTATGCGCGATTGTGTTTTCCGCAATCTCGGCGACGACATCATCAATATTCATACGCAGGCGATGAATGTTTGCGAGCGTGACGGTAATCACATTAAGATCCACTACAACAAACCGCTTGGAAAAGTTGCCCAGACATGGGCGGTACCCGGCGATCAACTTCGTGTTTACGATCCGACGAATTTTGCACGAAAGACCGAAATTACGGTCAAGGACTTCCACGACGGCATTGTTATCTTTGATGGGGACACGGACGTAAAAGTGGGGGATTTGGTCACGAATTCGGCGTATTTCCCCGAGGTTAATATCGAAAACTGTGTTTCATACAATATGCGCGACCGTTCTTTTGTGGTGCAGGCGGCGAGTAAACTGACCGTTCGTGGTTGTAAATTCTATCATGCGACTGCCGCCGCAATTTACCTTTCGGTTGCCTTTCAGCGTTGGTTGGAGGCGGGCCCCGTGGAAAATGTGGAATTTACGGACAACTACATTGAAGGTTGTGGCGTTTGGACGACAAACCCCTATGCGGCGGTAAATGTTTGGGCGCGAATCGAGGATCACACGGGTATGCCGGTCGGATCAAGTGATGGAATTCCGTACCTTCACCGCAATATCAACATCCGTGGCAATCAATTCGTCAATATTCCCGCTAGATGTATTCATATGTCGCTGGTCGACGGTGGCTCGGTCGAAGACAATCTTTTTATTGATTGTGCGCCGGATCCGATCCATATCGAAAACTGCCGTGAAATCAAGGAAAGAAATAATCAAAGCATATAACTTGTGAAATAAAAAAACCGCTGTTAAGTATGGCTTAACAGCGGTTTTTGCGTTTGTACGAATGTTGTGTGGGTTAAAGTTTCGATGTTTCGCGGATGGATGTATAGGCACCGCCCGCAAACACAAAATGATCCAATAAACGGATATTTAAGGTCGAAAGGAGTTTTGCGAGTTCTTGCGTCATGATCAGGTCTTCGCTTGACGGCAACGGCGTTCCGTTCGGGTGATTGTGTGCGATCACGATGGAATCCGCCCCGACATGAAGCGAGATTTCAACGATTTTGCGTGTGTCGATCGAAACACTCGTCGTATTGCCGGTGGAAACTTCTTCACAACAAAGAATTTTCATCTTCGGAGAAAGGCAGAGAAGATATATTTTTTCAACCGTTGCATCGAAAAAATACGGACGCATGAAGTCAGAAAGTTGCTCTTTTGAGATGAATTCGACACCTTTGACCTCACGGCTGATTTGGTAACGCTTGCAAATTTGCGGAATGAGTTTGATCAGCGTTGCAGTGTTTTCACCGATGCCGTTCACAGACATCAATGCGTCGATCGGTGCGTCGAAAACATTCGAAAACGATCCGAATTTTTCGATCAATGCGTGGCCGATCGGGTTGGTATCACGCCGTGGAACGGAAAAAAACAACAATAATTCAAGAATCGTATGATCCTCAAAATGATCTAAATCTTCGTTCAAAAAACGTTCTTTGAGATGTTTTCTGTGACCTTCAGCCATGATCAAGATTCCTCTGATGATTACTGCTTATTCTTATGCGCGTTGACAAGGGACTGGATCTTGATACCGGGGTTGAGAAGCGGGCTGATGGAGCCGTCGTGGTTGAGGGTATCGACGATGAGGGAAAGATAACGGGACATATCGACATCGAGATACCACGGACGCTCAAGAAGTTCGGGACGACGATAAGAGAGATTTGTACAAAGAACTTTGTCGATCAGTCCGTCTGCGTAGTATTTGTCAAAGGCTTCAAGTCCTTCGGTGAACAGCCCGAAGGTTGCGGCGAGGAAGATACGGCCGGCTTTGCGAGCCTTCAATTCACGGGCAATGTCAAGCATACTATCGCCGGAGGAAAGCATATCGTCGACGACGATGATGTCCTTACCTTCAACGGATTCGCCGAGATATTCGTGGCTGACGATCGGGTTGCGACCGTTGACGACTCTCGTGTAGTCGCGTCGTTTGTAGAACATACCGACATTGACGCCGAGCATACTGGAAAAGTAAAGGCAACGGCTCATGGCGCCTTCGTCCGGGGAGATGATGATCATCTTGTCACGGTCAATTTCGATGTTGTCGCAGGAATTGACAAGAGCCTTGATCATCTGATAGGTGGGCATCAGGTTTTCAAAACCGATCAGCGGAACGGCATTGGCAACACGGTTATCATGTGCGTCAAAGGTGATGATGTTATCCACACCGATTGCCGCAAGTTCCTGCAACGCCATGGCGCAGTCGAGAGATTCACGTGCAGAACGCTTATGCTGACGGCTTTCATAAAGGAATGGCATAACGACGGTGATTCTGCGAGCCTTGCCGCCGATGGAGGCAATGACGCGTTTCAAATCCTGGTAGTGGTCGTCCGGGCTCATGTGGGATTCCATACCAAATGCTTTATAGGTGCAACTGAAATTGATGACGTCGACAACGATATAAATATCGTAGCCGCGAACGGTGTCGCGCATGATGCCCTTTCCTTCGCCGGAAGCAAAGCGAGGGGTATCGCAGTCGATCAGATAGGTATCGCGAAGAAAACCGGGGTACTGAGCCATATCAGGGTCGCTGAGAAGATAACGTTCGCGTTCGGCGTGGATCGCTTGGTCGATCATGTTGCCGAGTTCTTTGCTACCTTTGGTGGCGATGATACCGAGGGGGCCTACGGGAATCAGTCTGGTCTGCTGGTCGTTGATCGTTCTCTCCATTTTGAAGAACCTCCGCAAATTTAGTTTTATTTTTATCGGATTCTTTCATCCATTAGTTTGTAATATTGCAGGTTGCGATAATTTTTGTAGCAATCCCAATCTGAAACGACGTCGACGGTCGAATAACCGCCGGGTGTCATCATAAAATAGTTCATCAGAACGGGAAGTTCGTAGGAGGTTTCATTGACGAAATTCAAATAACCGCCTGCGGGTACACCGATGAAATGAAGCAATCTTGCACCGAGATAACCGATGGAAAGTTTCCCCGCATATTCGGTCGGAATCCCGTCGCCGTTGTTTGCCAAAAGTTCATCGGCGGCGTCATTTGACCAAACGAGGAAGTTTGTGGTAAAGACTTCCATATTGCCTTCGGCAGTGCCGGATTCCGCCCCCATAATGTAGCCGAGATCGTTGTAGACCTTACGGGCAGCACCGAGAGAGGGAATATGGTCGCCGAAGAAGACGATGACGAACGGTTCGTCAGAATTGCTTGCGTAATCGGCGAGCATACCGAGCATTTCATCAGCGTCGTTGAGATTGTAGATGTAATTGTTGAGCGTATAGTAATCCGAATCGTCGAGTGCGCCCTGTTCAATACACTGCGGGCGACCGATATCGTAATCGGGGTACGAGCCGTGATTTTGGATCGTGATGGTAAAATTGAAATACGGATCCGAAGAGGCGGCAAGGTGATCTTCAAACAGTTCGATGATTTTATTGCCGGTGTAGGCATCTTCGGTGAACGGACCGGTCGGATCAATTTCGGGGAGATCCTCAACACTGATAAAATCATCAAAGCCGAGGTAGCGATAAACATTATTGCGGTTATAAAAATAACTGTAATAGGGGTGCAACGCCTCGGTGGTATAGCCCGCATCCTTAAAACGCCAGACAATGGAGTCGGTGTTATGGCGAATGATGGTTTTATATGCGGAGGGGAGCGAGCCGGAAATACTATATGTGTTATGCCCGGTCAAAAAATCAAATTCGGAGTTGCAGGTGCCGCCGCCTGTGGCAGGCATCACGGATTCGCCGTAATAGCCATCCTGACGGAGACGGTTGATATTGTCGACCGGGTCAAAACCGTCGACGAATTGGATCGCGTCAATTTTTGTCACGTCGAGGAATGCCTCGCTCATAACGGCGATGACATGGGGGTACTGCTTGCCAGCGGTGGTTTCGTCGTCATATTCCGCAATCAGAGCCGCGGCGGCAGCGTCATCGTAGCCGTCAGGTTCCGAGTAGTCAAGTAGGTTGAAATCGACGAGGAACGAATAGACAAACCCGCGAGATTCATAGACGACGGTTGCATTGTATTCGCTTCCGCGAACGGTAAAGGTGTTGTAGAGATTGCGATTTTTATAAATGAATTGCCAACTGCCAAAGCCACAAATTACCATTGTCGCACATACGGCAACGCAGGCTTTCCAACCGATTTTCGTCGAACGGACAAAAAGACCGACCAACACGCCGACGATGATTAAAAACACACCCATCGCAATGACGACCGTTTCAAATGTGTACGAACTTGCGATATTTGCGGCTTCCGCGCCTAAAATAATGTCCGTCGGCATAAAGGGATCTTCGCGAAAGATGATCTTGTATCGGTTGATGACACCTGTGATATAGACCACGGCGGTCATGACGGTGTAGGAGATCCACACCCTTCCACTTACAAAATACGCGAACAGACCGATGATCAAAATCGGAAGGAAATTGAAAACGAGGAGTAGCGGTTGCTTTACCATATTTGCGAGTGGTTCGCGGATGGAGCAGGGAAGCAGCCAAATTGACAGACCGAGGTTTGCCGCAGCAAAGGCAATCACGGAAAGCAATGCCAAAGGAAACGACAAAAACAAACGCGGGATCTTTTTGGAACTGTCCAAATGCAGAAGTTTCATTGGTTAAACTCTTTTCGTTTGTGACAATTATCGAATAAAGGCTTTCAGGGCGTCGACCATATCGGTTTCTTCCCACGGAAGCGAGATGTCGTCACGACCGAAGTGACCGTAAGCAGAAGTCTGTGCATAGATCGGACGGCGCAGATTGAGTTTTTCGATGATCTTCGCCGGACGGAGGTCAAAGACCTTGTCCACGATTTCGGTCAAGCGGGAGTCTTCGACAATGCCGGTACCGTGGGTGTCGATGGTGACGGAAACCGGGCGAGCGACGCCGATGGCGTAGGCGAGTTCGATTTCACAACGGCGGGCAAGACCGGCGGCAACGATGTTTTTGGCAACATAGCGCGCCATATACGCCGCACTGCGGTCAACCTTGGTCGGATCTTTGCCGGAAAACGCACCGCCACCGTGACGGGCGTATCCGCCATAGGTGTCGACGATGATCTTTCGTCCGGTCAAGCCGGAGTCACCCTGCGGTCCGCCGATAACGAAACGACCGGTCGGGTTGATGAAATAACGAATATTCTTGTTGAGAAGTTTTTCGGGAATGATCGGCTTAATCACGTGTTCAATGATGTCGGCACGGAGTTGGTCGAGGGAAACTTCGGAGTCGTGCTGACTGGAAACGACGATGGTGTCGATGTCGATCATATTGCCGTTTTCGTCGTAATTGACGGTGACCTGCGTCTTTCCGTCGGGACGGAGGTAGGGCAGTAGACCGGATTTGCGGACTTCGGTCAGACGACGGGCAAGTTTGTGAGCATAATAGATCGGTGCAGGCATCAGCGTTGGAGTTTCATCGCAGGCGTAGCCGAACATCATGCCCTGATCGCCGGCACCGACGAGGTCGGCAGGATCGGCATCGGAGGTTTTGTATTCAAGGGAATGATCAACGCCGAGCGCAATGTCGGCGGACTGCTCGTCGATGGCGGTCAAAACGGCACAGTTTTGACCGTTGAAGCCGTAATCGGGGGAATTGTAGCCGATCTCATTGATTGCGTTACGGACGATAGACTGAATATCGACGTAGCAATTGGTGGAAATTTCGCCCATGACAAGGGCAAGTCCTGTCGTTACAGTGGATTCGCAGGCGACACGCGCCATCGGATCCTGTGCAAGGATCGCGTCAAGGACGCTATCGGAAATTCGGTCACAGATTTTATCGGGATGTCCTTCGGTGACGGACTCGGATGTGAATTTAGAGCAATACATAGGTTACCTCCGTTAAAATTGGTTTTTTAGATAATCATACTGATCGTCGGTCAGACGGTCGATGGTTGTTTTCATTGCGTCGAGTTTGATCCAGGCAACTTCGTCGTCGATTTCGGACGGAACGTCATAGACGGCAACGGGTAGTTTCGGCTCGGTGGCGAGTTTTCTGACACAGAGTGCTTGAAGGGCAAAACTCATGTCCATGATTTCGGCGGGGTGGCCGTCACCGGCGGCGAGATTGACCAGTCGACCGTCGCCGAGAACATTCAGAATGCGACCGTCCTTTGTGTAATAACCGTCGATGTTGTTTCGACGGATTTCTTTTTTTGTGCAGATGCTCATCAGGTCGGGTTTGGAGATTTCAACATCGAAATGACCGGCGTTCGAAAGAAGCACGCCGTCCTTCATGACCTCGAAATGACGCTTGATGATGATGTCTTTACAGCCCGTTACGGTGACGAAAATATCACCGAGGGGTGCCGCTTCGTCCATGGTCATGACGCGATAGCCGTCCATCAATGCTTCGAGTGCCTTGTGCGGATCGACTTCGGTGACGATGACGTTTGCACCGAGCCCCGCGGCACGCATTGCAACACCGCGACCGCAGAAGCCGTAGCCTGCAACAACAACGGTTTTGCCTGTGACCATTTGGTTGGTGGTGTGCATGATCGCCGCCCAAACGGATTGCCCCGTGCCGTAGCGGTTGTCAAAATGGTGTTTGCATTTTGCGTCGTTGACGTCGATCATCGGAAAGTCCAGTTTTCCGGCGGCATGACGCGCACGAAGGCGGTGAACGCCCGTGGTGGTTTCTTCGCATCCGCCGATGACATTTTTGGCGTAATCACGACATTCGCCGTGAAGAAGCGAAACAAGGTCACCACCATCGTCGATGATAATATCGGGGCAGCAGGCGAGTGTATGGCGCAGGTGGTCGGTGTATTCTTCGTCAGTGGCACCGTGCCATGCGTAAACATCGATCCCGCGGTTGACGAGTTCCGCGGCAATGTCATCCTGTGTGGAAAGGGGGTTGCTACCCGTAACGCTCATTTTTGCACCGCCTGCGGCAAGCGTCAGCGCAAGAGCCGCGGTCTTTGCTTCCAAATGGATGCTCATTGCGATGCTCATACCTTTAAATGGACGCTCTGTACGGAAACGTTCACGAAGTTGGGAAAGAACGGGGGTACAGGTCGAAACCCAATCTATTTTGTTTGCACCGGAAGGCGCAAGAGTAATATCCCTGATGATGCTCATAGTGACCTCCGCAAAAAAGCATATATTTTTACTTTCTACACTATTATACTAAAATATGACAGGATGCACAAGTGATTAAATAAACAAAAATCAACTTTTCATCGGGCAAGATTCCGTGAGTGCGGGCAATCTTTCACAAGCGTCGACCTTTTTTAATGGGATGATTGACGATTGCCTTTTTTCTTTATTCGGATTATAATGAAAATGAAAGGGAGTTGATTTTATGAAACCGAAATATGAAATTTTGCATGAGTGGGAAAACTATGCGGGAAATCTGAAAACGGAATACGCACAGTGCATGGACGAAGGCCTTGATGTCGAAGCCTACAAGGGACTGTTTGACGAGGTGCGGAAACTTCCCGACGGGGAGATCAAGAAAAAATTCGCCGATGTGATTTTTGATCTTGTGAATACTCTGCCGATGCGGGATAATTACCCGTACAACGAACCATCGACGCTTGATGAGATCCGTGCGTTACGCAAACCGTTCACCTATCAAAAGACCACCGATCTTCCCGCAATGGAACGAATTATGGGCGCGTGGATCGGCAGAATTTGCGGATGCCTTCTCGGCAAGACCGTGGAAGGCATTTCCATTGGGGAACTCGCCACATTTTTGAAAAAGACCGACAACTACCCGATGCACCGTTACATTCGCCGCAGTGACATTAACGATGAAACGATCTGCGGGATGAAATACAATATGCTCGATCGTCCGTATATTGACGAAGTCGATGGAATGCCGTGGGATGACGACACGAATTACACCGTGCTTTATCAAACGCTGATCGAACTCTACGGACGCGATTTCACGCCGTTTGATGTGAGCCGCCTTTGGATGAGCCATCAGCCGAAAGCGGCATACTGCACCGCAGAACGCGTCGCATTCTGCAACTTCGTTGCGGGCTTTGTTCCACCGGATTCCGCCGTCTATCAAAACGCTTATCGCGAATGGATCGGTGCACAGATACGAGCCGACTACTTCGGCTACATCAATCCGGGAAACCCCGAACTTGCCGCTGAAATGGCATGGAGGGATGCGTCGATTTCTCATGTAAAGAACGGAATTTACGGTGAAATGTTTGTCGCGGCAATGCTTGCGGCGGCGGCGGAAACCGACAATATCGAGGATATCATCCGTGCCGGTCTTGCAGAAATCCCCGCGACCTCGCGTCTATATGCCGAAGTGGGAGAAATCATTTTGATGTACCATTCGGGTGCGGAAAAAGACGATGTGATCAAACATATCCACGGTAAATACGACGAATTCTTCGGTCATGGCTGGTGCCATACGAATTCAAATGCAATGGTCGTTGCCACGGCGTTGCTTTACGGTAAGGGCGATTACGAAAAGTCGATCTGCATGGCGGTGCAGGCGGGTTTTGATACCGACTGCAATGGTGCCACTGTCGGTTCGATCCTTGGTATGGCACTCGGTGAGCAGAAGATCCCGGAAATCTGGAAAAGTCAAATTCACGACACGCTTTACACCACGATTTTTGAAAAAGGCAAGTTGAAGATCAGCGAATGTGCCGAACTGACGCTTAAACATATGAAGTAAGCGAAGATCCCCCTGCGTGCCGAAGGGTGTGCGGGGGGATTTTTTGTTGTCAAAAATGGTTTACAGTTTGCGCCGAATGTGGTATAATGAAACATATGTTTGATTTTGGACGATTGGGGTGAAGAAAGTGGGCAAGTTTGTATTACATTCGAATTATCAGCCGTCGGGCGATCAGCCGCAGGCGATTGAGGCACTTTCGCAGGGCGTGATGAACGGTTTGACCGAACAGACACTTTTGGGCGTCACAGGTTCGGGTAAGACATTTACCATGGCGAACATTATTCAAAATGTGCAAAAGCCGACGCTCGTTCTTGCCCATAATAAAACGCTTGCCGCACAACTTTGTACGGAATTCAAAGAATTTTTCCCGGAAAATGCGGTGGAGTACTTTGTTTCGTATTATGATTATTATCAGCCGGAGGCGTACATTCCGCACACCGATACATACATCGAAAAGGATATGTCGCTCAATCAGGAAATCGACCGTCTGCGCCATTCCGCAACCTGTATGCTTTTTGAACGGCGCGATGTCATCATCGTCGCTTCGGTTTCGTGCATTTACGGCTTGGGTGATCCCGAATCTTACAGTAGCATGGTTGTCAGTCTTCGACCGGGAATGATCAAGGATCGGGATCGGGTGTTGAAAGAACTCGTTGGCATCCGATATGAGCGAAACGATGTCGCCTTTGAACGCGACCGTTTCCGCGTCCGCGGCGATGTGGTTGAGGTCTTTCCATCCTATTCGAAGGACACCGCGATCCGCATTGAATTTTTCGGTGACGAAATCGAAAGACTCAGTGAGATCAACGTCGTCACCGGCGTACCGATCCGTGAATTTTCCCATGTGATGATCTATCCGGCGTCGCACTATGTGCAAAGCCCGGAAAAAATGAAACGCGCAATTGACGAGATCTATCGGGAAATGGAAGAACGCGTGGCGTACTTTACCGCGCATGACCAACTCATCGAGGCACAGAGAATTCGTCAGCGCACAATGTACGATATGGAAATGATTCAGGAAATCGGCTATTGCAGCGGCATTGAAAACTACTCCCGCGTTATGTCCGGCAGAGCCCCCGGTAGCACGCCGTACACGCTGATGGATTATTTTCCGAAGGATTTTTTGATGTTCATCGACGAATCCCATGTTTCCGTGCCGCAGGTACGCGGAATGTATGCGGGCGACCGCGCAAGAAAAGAAACATTGGTCAATTACGGATTTCGCCTGCCGTCGGCATTTGACAACCGACCGCTGGATTTCAAGGAATTCGAACAACATATCAATCAGGTCATCTATGTTTCGGCAACCCCCGCCGAATATGAACGCGAACGCTCGGGGCAGATCGTGGAGCAGGTAATTCGTCCGACGGGACTGCTAGACCCGGAGGTCGAAGTGCGTCCTGTGGAAGGACAGATCGATGACCTCATCGGTGAGATCAACACCCGTGTAGAGGCAAAAGAACGCGTGCTTGTCACAACGCTGACCAAGAAAATGGCGGAGGATCTGACGCAGTATTTGCGCGGTTCGGGCATTCGTGTGCGATATATGCACTCTGATGTCGAAACCATTGAACGTATGGAAATCATCCGCGATCTCCGTTTGGGCGAATTCGACGTTCTCGTCGGAATTAACCTTCTTCGTGAGGGGCTGGATTTGCCGGAGGTTTCGCTGGTTGCGATCCTTGACGCGGATAAAGAGGGTTTCTTGCGCAATGAGACCTCGCTGATACAGACCATCGGGCGTGCCGCCCGAAATGACCACGGCAAGGTCATTATGTACGCCGACAGTATGACGCCGTCCATGGAACGCTCCATCCGTGAAACCCAACGCCGCCGTAAAATACAGAAAAAGTACAACGATGATCATGGGATTGTCCCGAAAACGATCATCAAGGGCGTCCACGAGATCATCGAAATTTCTAAGGACGCCACGGTCAAGGATGAAACGAAGAATCTTTCGTTCAAAGAGCGTGAGGAATTGATCGCAAAACTCGAACGCGAAATGAAGGAAGCGGCAAAAATGCTCGAATTCGAGTATGCGGCACTTTTGCGTGACCGCGTGTTGAAACTTCGAGAGGAAACAGACAAGGCAAAGAAGGTAAACTGGAAATGAATCAGTCAATTTTTGTAAAAGGTGCGAGAGAACACAACTTGAAAAACATTGATGTCGAGATCCCGCGTGACAAACTTGTTGTCATTACGGGCGTTTCGGGATCGGGCAAGTCTTCTCTTGCGTTTGATACGATCTACGCCGAAGGTCAGAGGAGATATGTCGAAAGTCTTTCGAGTTATGCAAGAATGTTCCTCGGACAGATGGATAAGCCGGATGTCGATTATATCGACGGACTTTCTCCGGCGATTTCGATCGACCAGAAAACAACATCGAAAAACCCGCGTTCCACGGTCGGTACCGTGACGGAAATTTACGATTATTTGCGCTTGCTTTGGGCACGTGTCGGCATCCCGCATTGCCCCGAATGCGGCAAAGAGATCAAACAACAGTCCATTGACCAAATCATTGATAATATTCTGTCACTCCCCGAAGGCAGCAGGATCCAAATCATGGCGCCGGTCGTTCGCGCACGCAAGGGTGAATACGCCAAGGTGTTTGAGGATGCAAGACGAAGCGGGTATGTCCGTGCCCGTGTCGACGGAAGCATCTATGAACTGACCGAAGAAATCAAACTCGACAAAAACAAAAAACACAACATTGAAATCATTGTCGACCGACTGGTTGTGAAGTCCGAAATCCGACGCAGATTGACGGACTCCGTTGAAACCGCATCCGCACTTGCGGGTGGCATTGTCATCGTCGACGTCATCGGCGGGGAAGAAAAGGTGTTTTCGCAAAATTATGCCTGCGAGGATTGCGGCATCAGCATTGAGGAATTGACACCCCGTTTGTTTTCGTTCAACAATCCGTACGGCGCGTGCCCGACCTGCATGGGACTCGGCGCACAGATGAAGATTGATCCCGATCTCATCATTCCGAACCCCGATCTTTCCATCCGCGAAGGCGCGATCTGTGCGTCCGGCTGGCAAAATCCCGATTTCGGCACCATTGCGAGAATGTATTATGAAGCACTTGCGAAAAAGTATAATTTCAAACTCGACGAACCGATCAAAAATCTTTCCAAAGAAGCCATGAACGCGATCCTTTACGGCACGGGAAAGGAGAAACTGACGCTGAAATACGAGCGCGGATACGGAAGCAACGGATCGTATCAGCAGGAATTCGAGGGCGTTATCAACAATCTCGAACGCCGTTATAAGGAAACGAATTCCGATGCTTCCCGCCGTGACATCGAGGAGTGTATGGATGAAACGCCCTGCCCGGATTGTCACGGTGACCGACTGAAAAAAGAGGCACTTGCCGTTACTGTCGGCGGAATGAATATTGCGGATTTTTCCAAACTCACCGTGGGGGAGGCTTTGAGTTTCATCAACGGGCTTTCCTTTGACGGAAAAGAGGCGGAAGTCGCCGCGACTATTTTGAAAGAAATCAAGGCAAGACTCGGATTTTTACAGAGTGTCGGACTGGAATATCTGACGCTTGCACGCAGTTCGGGTACACTTTCCGGCGGTGAAAGCCAAAGAATTCGCCTTGCAACACAGATCGGTTCCTCGCTGATGGGCGTTCTGTATGTTCTCGATGAGCCGTCGATCGGTCTCCATCAGCGCGACAACGACAAACTACTTGATACCCTGCGGCATTTGCGCAATCTTGGTAATACTCTCATTGTCGTTGAACATGATGAAGACACCATTCGCACGGCGGATTATGTGGTCGACGTCGGTCCCGGTGCGGGCGTCCACGGCGGAAATATCATTTGTGCAGGAACGGTGGACGACATTGTCGCCTGCCCGGAATCGTTGACGGGACAGTATCTGAGTGGGGAACGAAAGATCCCCGTTCCGTCCGTTCGTCGCAAGGGAAACGGCAAATATTTGAAAGTTTTCGGCGCAAAACAGAACAATCTGAAAAATATTGATGTCGAATTTCCGCTTGGCAAATTCATCTGCGTCACGGGTGTTTCGGGATCGGGAAAATCATCGCTCATCAACGAAATTCTTTATAAAAGCCTTGCCGCGAAACTCAACGGCGCAAAGACAAGACCGGGCGAGTATGACCGTATGGAAGGCATTGAAAACCTCGATAAGATCATTGCGATTGACCAGTCTCCGATCGGACGCACGCCACGTTCAAATCCTGCGACCTATACGGGCGTATTCGGCGAGATCCGCAACCTTTTTGCACAGACGCAGGATGCAAAAACGCATGGCTATAATGCCGGACGGTTTTCATTCAATGTCCGTGGCGGACGATGTGAAGCCTGCCAGGGTGACGGTCTGTTGAAGATCGAAATGCACTTTTTGCCCGATATTTACGTCACATGCGATGTCTGTAAGGGAAAACGGTATAACCGTGAAACGCTTGAAGTGCAGTACAAGGGCAAAAATATCTACGAAGTACTCGAAATGACCTGCGAAGAAGCAGTGAACTTTTTTGAAAATGTCCCGAGGATCCGCAATAAACTGCAAACGCTCAACGAAGTTGGTCTCGGCTATATCAAGATCGGTCAACCTTCGACGACGCTATCCGGCGGTGAAGCACAACGCGTAAAACTTGCCACCGAACTTTGCAAGACCTCTACGGGCAAAACCGTCTATATCCTCGATGAGCCGACGACCGGGCTTCATGCGGCGGACGTGCATAATCTGATCAATATTTTACATCGGCTTACCGACGCAGGAAATACCGTCATCGTCATCGAACACAACCTCGACGTCATCAAGGTCGCCGATCATATCATTGATCTCGGTCCCGAAGGCGGCAACCGCGGTGGTACGATCATCGCCGAAGGTACGCCGGAAGAGATTGCGGCGATCCCGGAATCCTATACCGGGCAGTACCTCAAAAAGTATCTCGATATGGAATAAACGCCAAGCCCAAAGGTTTTCCTTTGGGCTGAACGCTTATTTTGAATAAAAATGCGAAAAAGTAAAGTTTTTGCCGTGAATCGCTTGACTTGCGACTACCGTTGATGTAGCATTATATCTTGAAAAGTCAGTGAAATGAGGGATAACCTATGAAAGTTCTCCTTGAAAATGTCACAAAAAAATTCCCAAATCGCAACCGCAAACAAGAAGATGTTGTTGCGGTCGATCGGTTTCATGTCGAAATTCCGTCGGGTAAACTCATCGGGCTTCTCGGTCCTTCGGGTTGCGGAAAAAGCACCACGCTGAATATGATCTGCGGTCTTGAAACCCCGACCGAGGGCAGGATTTTTTTTGGCGAAGAAGATGTCACCGAGATCCCGCCGGAAAAACGCGGCGTCGGACTTGTTTTTCAAAATTATGCGTTGTATCCGCATTTGACGGTGCGTCAAAACATCCTTTTTCCGTTGCAGAATTTGCGTGGAAAAGACAAACTTTCCAAGGAAGAAATGCTTCAAAAAGCAGATGAAGCGGCGAAACTCGTTCAAATCGAAACATTGATGGATCGTAAACCGAGCGAACTATCGGGCGGTCAGCAACAACGCGTTGCCATTGCACGGGCATTGGTCAAGACTCCGCGGGTGCTACTGCTTGACGAGCCTCTTTCCAACCTTGACGCAAGACTTCGTCTGCAAACGCGGGAAGAGATCAAACGAATTCAGCAGGAAACGGGGATCACGACGGTCTTTGTCACGCACGATCAGGATGAGGCGATGAGCATTTCCGACGAGATTGTGGTCATGGAAGCCGGTCGCGTTCAACAGATCGGTCATCCGCAGGAAGTTTATGACAATCCTGTCAATCTCTTTGTGGCAAAATTCCTCGGCACGCCGCCGATCAATGTGTTTGCGGGCGAGGTGAAGTCGGAAAAACTGTATATCGGCGAGGATGCCGTACTCGACGTTGCGGGCGTTGCCGACCGAAAGGTGTGTGTAGGCGTCCGTCCCGAAGGCTATGTTCCGAATGTTAACGGCAAATTCCGTTGCACACTGTCCTCTGTTGAGGTCATGGGCAGGGACACGAGTGTCGTTTTTGAGCATCCTGCGGCGGAAACCCGACTTCGCGCCATCATCAGTGCGGATCATTTAATCGACAATTCGCAAATGGAGATCCGTTTTGATTTGAAGCCGAACAAGGTCTTCCTTTTTGATGAAGTTTCGAAGCAACGCGTTTTCTTTGACGACGGGAAGGAAAACGGCAAATGAAGAAAAATAGTTGGAAAGCATGGCTGTATTTGTTGCCGGCACTGTTGTTCCTCAGCGTATTTATGATCTATCCGATTGTGGATGTCTTCGTTTATTCGTTTGAGGAAGGGTATAATTCCGCATCACAAACTTTTTTCGGCGTGGGCGGGTATAATTTTGCGTATGTGCTTCACGATCCGTATTTTATGCAGGCACTGAAAAACACATTCCTGCTCGTAATCATCACGGTGCCTGTTTCTACGGGATTGGCACTGTTGATCTCGCTTGCGCTGAATTCGGTCAAAAAACTGCGCGAACTTTATGAAACGATCTATTTTCTGCCGTATGTCACCAATACCCTTGCCGTCGGTTTGGTGTTTATGATCCTTTTTCAAAAAACAGCGTATTCGGACGGCTTGATGAATTTTCTCGTGACGGCATTCGGTGGCAACACCGTCGATTTCCTCGGCGGACCGTACTGGGCGAAAATGCTCGTTCTCTGCCTCTATACGGTTTGGGTTGTTTTGCCGTTTAAGATCCTTGTGCTGACGAGTGCACTTGCATCGGTGCGGCAGGATTACTATAATGCCGCAAAGATCGACGCAACACCGAAATGGCGTGTTTTTACAAAGATCACCCTGCCGATGATTTCGCCGATGCTCTTTTACCTGATTATCACGGGTTTTATCGGCGCATTCAAGGCATACAGTGACGCGGTGGCAATCTTCGGCACCAACCTCAACGCCGCGGGAATGAATACCATTGTCGGATATGTCTATGATATGCTATACGGAAACGGCGGGGGATATCCGTCCTACGCGTCTGCGGCGGCGATCATTCTGTTCGTCATCGTTCTGACGATCACCTGCATCAACCTGCTTGTCAGTCGCAAGCATGTGTACTATATGTGAGGTGGAAAATGAAAAAAAGAACAATTCAAAACACCTCCGGCGGAAAATTGTTGAAAATCGGCTGTTATGTTCTGCTCAGCATTTGGGCGATCTTTGTACTGTTCCCGTTTTATTGGATGATCCTTTCGAGCGTCAAAAGTTACGGCACGTATAATTCCGAATATATTCCCGCGTTTTTCACGCTTGCTCCGACTTTACAGAACTATGTGGATGCGTTCACTTCGGTCACCCTTGACATTTATCTGACCAACACTCTTTTCTTTGCGGTTGTGACGACGGCGTTGATGCTTGCGGTCACGGTGTTTGCGGCGTTTGCATTTGCAAGGCTTGACTTTCCGGGCAAAAAGATCGGTTTCACGATCCTGCTTTCGCTGATGATGATACCGAATGAACTCGTCATCATCACAAATTTCCAGACTGCCACGGCGCTCGGACTGCGAAACACTTTCACGGGGTTGATTTTGCCGAGTGTGACCTCGGTATTCTATATCTATTTGCTCAAAGAGAATTTCGAACAGATCCCGGATGAACTTTATCGTGCGGCAAAGGTCGACGGAACATCGGATATGAAATATCTGTTCAAGGTGATGATCCCGATCTGCAAGCCGACGATCATCACCATCACGATATTGAAAGTCATTGAATGTTGGAATTCCTACGTTTGGCCGCGTTTGATCACGGATAATTCGAAATTCTTCCTTGTTTCCAATGGAATTCAGGAGATCCGTGAAAACGGCTTCGGACGGGAAAATATACCCGCAATGATGGCGGCTGTCGTGACGATTTCCGTTCCGCTGATCCTCTTGTTTTTGATCTTTCGCAAAAAGATTATGGCAGGCGTTTCGAGAGGGGGCACCAAGGGATGAAAAAACTTTTGGCGTTGCTTGTTGTACTTGGATTGCTTTTACCGACCTTGGTCGGGTGCCACGGATCACGCGGCTTGGATCCTTTTGTCATGCCGGATGAATTCGACACGACAAGAGATTACGAAATCACATTTT
This sequence comes from Clostridiales bacterium UBA1758, assembly GCA_002315595.1. Classification (GTDB taxonomy): domain Bacteria; phylum Bacillota; class Clostridia; order Oscillospirales; family UBA1758; genus UBA1758. The sequence continues at coordinate 38,809 of DCHG01000001.1, forward strand.
GGGCAAAAAACGACACCAATAAGGCGCAGACAAAGGTGTATGAAAAGGCAATTGCCGATTTCGAAACACTTTATCCGAACATTCGTGTCAATATGCGCCTTTATACCGATTATGGAAAGATCTATAACGATGTCATCACGAACATTCCGACGAATACCACGCCGGACGTCTGCATCACTTATCCCGACCATATTGCGACATATATGACGGGTACAAATATCGTCGTGCCGTTGGATGATGTTTTCGCGGACGAAAACTACGGTCTCGGCGGAGATGAATTGAAATTCGAGTCGCCGGAATTTGACGAAATCGTTGTAAAATACATCGACGAATGTAATTTTGACGGACATTATTATGCGGTGCCGTTTATGCGCTCGACGGAGGCTTGCTATGTCAACCGCACCTATGTCGAAAAATTGGGATTTGAACTGCCCGATGTCCTGACATGGGATTTTGTGTGGGAAGTCGCCGAGGCGGCAATGGCAACGGACGATGACGGCAATTACATCGTCAACGGGCAAAAGGTGCTGATTCCGTTCATTTACAAATCGACGGACAATATGATGATCCAAATGCTTCGTCAACTTGATGCAGGTTATTCCGGCGATGAGGGCGAGATACTTCTTTTCAACGATGAAACGAAAGAAATCGTCAAAACCGTCGCCGATCATGCCGCAACGGGCGCGTTTTCGACCTTCAAGATTTCAGGTTATCCTGCGAACTTTTTGAATGCGGGACAGTGCATTTTCGCCGTCGACTCCACGGCCGGCTCAACATGGATGGGCCCGGATGCACCATTAGTCGACATCAGCGAAGAAAAGATCACAAACTTCGATGTCGAGGTGCGAATGATACCGCAGATGAATTCCGAAAATCCGCAGATGATTTCGCAGGGACCGTCGGTCTGCGTGTTCAATAAAAACGATCCGCAACAAACACTTGCCGCATGGTTGTTTACGCAGTATCTGCTCACCGACGATGTTCAAATTGCCTATTCGGAAACGGAAGGTTATGTACCTGTGACGACGCAGGCGCGTGAAACCGATGAATATCAATCGTATCTCGATGACGAGGGAACGGATGCGGCAAATTATTTCGTCAAACTGCGTGCGGTCAAAATGCTGATTGAACACACCGACGATACATTCATTACGTCGGTGTTCAACGGTTCCGCTTCACTTCGTGACGCCGCAGGACAAATCATTGAAAACGCTGCAAAGGCGGTAAGAAGAAATCAGACCGTGGATGACGACTTTATTGAGAAACAGTACACGGATGTCACGGCGTTGTATCATCTCGACCAAATTCAAACATCTTCCAATGAACGGCAAGAACTCGGGAAATTGCCAAACGGCGCAATTGCGTTGATTGCGACACTCGGATTTGTTTGGATCGGGATCGTTTTGTATATTCTCAATGAAAAAAGAAGAAAAATCCGCAATAAATTTTGAAAAATAGAAATTGATTTCCTGCGAGTTTCGATTATAATAATGTTGTCCACAATAATATTAGGAGGAAAATACATGAAAAAGTTGATTGCCATTCTTCTTGCACTCTGCACTGTCCTTTGCTTTGCAGGTTGTTCGAAGAAAACGACCGATGTCGATGTCAAGGGCGAGGGTGTTATGACTTATGCGGAATATGCTGCCGCCGAACTCGACAGTGAAGTCGTTGTTGAAACCTATGTTCAGGCGAAACAGAGTTGGTGGGAAGACTCCGCAACGCTCTACACCCAGGATAAGGACGGTGCGTACTTTATTTACGGTGCCGCCTGCTCCGAAGAAGATTATGCCAAACTCGAAAAGGGCACGAAAATCAAAGTCACCGGCTATAAGTCCGAGTGGTCGGGTGAAGTCGAAATCATCGACGCGACTATCGAAATTGAAGACGGCAATTACAGCGCCGAAGCGATGGATGCCACCGAACTTCTCGGCAAAGACGAACTCGTTGATAGCCAGAATATGTTCGCATCCTTCAAGGGCATGACCGTTGAGCCTATCACCGATGCCGAAGGCAACGAAGTCGCGTTCCTTTACAACTGGGACGGCTCCGGCGCTCAGGGTGATGACCTGTACTTCAATGTTTCCGTGAACGGAAACACCTATCAGTTCACCGTTGAGTCCTATCTCTGCGGTGCCGATACCGATGTTTATAAGGCCGTTGAGGCTCTGAATGTCGGCGATGTTGTCGATATGGAAGGATTCCTTTATTGGTACGAGGGCGTAAATACCCATGTTACCACATTGACCGTTTCCAAGTAAGAAAAATATAAAAAACCACCTGTCTGTTATTACAGATAGGTGGTTTTCTTTTGCCTTCGATTATGATATAATATCAACCTACACGTCAATCATCAAAATGAAGATTGACGCAAAAATAAAGATACGGAGAATGAAAATGAAGAAACGAATTTTCGTGGCGTTCGGATTGATCGTGTTCATTCTGTTCAGCGGTTGTGTCGCAAAGACCGAGCAAACCGTTGCGCCGGAGAAAGAACCGAGTCCTACGGAAGACACATTGCCCGCTCAAACCGAAGAAACGAAGGAAGAAACGGATGAAATTGTGATCCCGCAGGACTACGCCGTCATGATCACTTTGGCAATCAACCCCGAATTCCAACTTTATCTTGATGAAGAAAATGTTGTGCTTGCCTGCGTTCCCGTCAACGACGATGCAAAGGATTTGCTTAATGAGATCGCGGAAGAATTGACTGGAAAAGCCGCCGATGAAGCGATCGAGGCGATCGTTTCCGGTTCCGTCGACCAAGGTTATCTGACCGAAGAAAAGCAGAATTCGGTTTCTATCGAAATGACCGAGGTGAAGGTCGAAACCTATCAGGTGCAGGAAAGTCTTACACTTCTTGAAACGACCGCAAAAGCGGTAATGGAAGAAAATGCGATCACCAATCCGGTCGAAACTTCCATATCGGCTGATGTGCAGGAGATCGTGACGTCTCAGGTTTGTCCTGATTGTGGAGGCACGGGTTTTACTTGCCCGAATTGCGGCGGCCACGAGTGGGAAAAATGCGTCTGCTGTAAAGGCACGGGTTACCAAACCTGCACGAATTGCAGGGGGAGCAAAGTGCAAAAATGCCCCGGTTGCAAGGGAACGGGTGACGACGGACATGGCGCGGTTTGTACATATTGCGGCGGTACCGGCGGCTCGACCTGCGAGGTCTGCGGTGGAGCAGGGGGATATAATTGTTCAAGATGTTACGGCTTTACCTATGCGTGTCCGAAATGCGAATACGCGGTCGAATATTGCCCAATCTGCCATAAATAAAACTTTTCGAAAAAGACAGCACCATGCAATCACATGGTGCTGTTTTTTGCAATCAGTATTCGACGTTGTGGCGTTTGTTGACGCCCGCAATGATGAGAACCAAAACGGAAATCAAAAGTTTGTAGCCGAAGGTGAGAAGTAACAGAAGTTGACGGTTCTGCATCAGCGTGCCGAGGATATTGACCGAGATCCCATTGGTCAGCGAAATGAAGGTTTTGCCGATGTAGACGCCCAAAAGACCGCCGCAGTTTGCAAAGACCGCATAAAAACTGTAAGCCGTGGTCTGATTTTCTTCCGGGATGTTCATATACGGCAAGTTTGCATTTGCGAGATTGATCGCCGGAGCAAACGACTGATACGCCATCAGGGAAATGAAGTACAACCACATTCTGCCGGGTACGACGAAGGCTTGCAGCACCCACGCCGTGGAATAGGTCAAAAGGCCCAACGCCATAACAGTGAGCCACGATTTGCGGCGTTTGACATACTTGGACCAGACCGGGGTAAAGAACATCAAAAACGGCATTGCAATGAACGAAGCCGCGGAAAGCAATGAATACGAAACGCCCATGTTTTCGAGCATATATGCGGTGAAATAACTTCCCGGTAAACCGTTTGCGATCGCCCAAAGAAAGGCAATCATGCAGGACATAAAGTAGCGCGGATACTTGAACGGGGTAGAAAGGACAGTCAGAATATTGACTTTGCGGCGTGTCGTTTCACGTGGATATTCGGTGACGTGCGCGTACAGGTAAATATGAAGTATCGCAAACGCCAAACCGATGAAGCGGAGGACGGCAATTGCAGGGAAGTAACCGATTGTATTTTGCAGATTGTCGAGAATAAAACTTGCAAGCAGTGCGATAAGGCATGATGTCAGGGGCGAAATGATCTGTGACACCGAAAAATAACCAGGTCGTATGTTTTGCGGAATACACGCGATATGCCAAATCGTCGTCGGTGGACCGTACATGGAACTGCAAGCCTGCATAACGAAAACACAACCGATGTACATTTTTGCCTTCGTCAGCGTTGGAATGTCAATAAACGGAAGAACACCGAGACCGAAGATACAGAAAAAGTAATGCAGACCAAGGAATGTCAATGCGGTCTTTTTTACCTGACGGAGCCGTTCGAAAAGCAGTGGCGAGATCAGCGGGAAGATCAGTGCGGCGAGTTGGCTGACTGTCGACTGAATACCAATGTAATCGTTACGAACGGATTCCGGTTCCGATGCCATGATTTTCAGAAACAGGCCCGTCATGAATATTCCGGTAATAAAGTTACTGGCGATACAGTTTGCAATTCCGCCGGAAAGTAAATTACGGCGATCTTTGCACATGGCGTCGTCTTTGTTAAAAAAGACCGTGTGTAGGTTGTCGGAACGCTTGAGTTTTTCGATAAATGCTACGCTCAAGAAGCTCCCTCCTTTTTTGATGATGCAATTCAATCCATCTTCTCTATTTTAGGTGAGCAAAGTGAATTTGTCAACCGATTTACCAAATAAAAAAGGAGAATTTTAATGGCTTGTCAATGATGTGTTCACATGAACAAAGTTTGTTAGGGTAAAATATGAAGATTTCCGATTAAGTGAACAAGGAAAAACGCCGTATCAATGGACATTGAGGGCTTTTTATGTATAAATTCTTTTGGCTCGGAGAAAATATAATTAGTAAACGACGATCGAGTGAAAGCGAAACTTTGAGTTGATTTTTCAAATAAAAAAGTGACGAAAACGGTCAATTTAACCATTTTCGTCACTTTGTGGTACGGATGTTCATAAGGGATTT
>DCHG01000039.1:0-20291 GCA_002315595.1 Clostridiales bacterium UBA1758
CCTTTTGTCAACACTTTTTTTCAAATTTTTTTACTTTTTTTTTCGAGTTTGTCGTGATACAATATTATATAGATTAGGAAGAAATCGGAGGAAATAAAAATGCTAACACACGACGCCTTAATGGAATACGCCGGTATTCCTTTGGAAAAAGAAAACATTCACTTGCGCGCCACTTTTGACGAAGCCATGCGCAGGATGCCAGCGGATCTTCCGTGGCTTGACGAAGCGTTTATCAAAGAATCGGCGGAATTCTACTCGTTGGATGAAAAAACGCTTGCGCTTTACCGCACATCCGCCTCAAAGATCAAAGCCAATGAGAATATGCGTCAGTTGTTCTGGTTATTCTATTATACGATCTACGAAGGTCCGCAACCGCTTTTCCATTCATGGTTCTGGCCATTCCCGGAAAAAACGGTCGATGTAATCGGAAGCCGCTTTTTTCCGAATGTCGTATTACTCTCCGGCGCAGGCGTGCATAAGCGAATGATCGCTTCAACTACGGTCCCCGAAAAGATCCTTAAACAACACATGAAAAGCGTTTCTCACACAGTGCGCGCCGAATTCGGTGCATTGATGGGGATGCTCGGTCCATGTGCCTTGCATCAAAAGGGGCGTCAGTTCATTCTCGGACGACTGAATTACGAAATGGGCGAATCCGAGATCTCGAAGTTTATGTTCCTGAAAAACAATAAAACCGGCGAAATTGTCTTGATTGCAACCGAAGGCCGCTATCGTCCCGACGGATTTTTCCTGGCAGAAGAAAACGAGGAAGGCTTTGACGCCGCCTACACCGTATCCACGGATCGTTACATTGCGCACCCCGTTCATCCCGAAGGATACATTATGAAAAATACCTATGACTTCTTATATGAAGATTGGTATTCTCCCTTCCCGCTTCCGTGTGAAACGCAACATGTTCACATTCCGGCGAAGAAGCCGTTTACGATGGATCTGATCATGCGTTCGCTAAAATACTACCGTCGATTCATCAAAAAGCACTTCCCGACTTTCCAGCCGAAGATCATTTTCTGTGATTCATGGCTTCTTTCCCCACAGATCGCAGATTGTTTGAAAGATGATTCCAACATCATGCGTTTTATGCGCAAATTCTATCTGTTCCCGAACAACCTTGAAAAATTCGGCATCTACTATTTTCTGTTCCACGACGCGGATTGCAAGGATGACAAACTTCTCGCCGAGGACACTTCGCTTCAACGCAAGGTCAAGGCAAAATTACTCGCAGGTGAACGGGTGGAAACCTCCTGCGGATTTATGCTTTGGGATGATTGGGATAAGCCGGAAGGATATTATTACGAACAGGAATTCTTTAAGAAGTTCAAATAAAGCATACCATATAATATAAAGGAGGCGAGCTTATGGCACAAACCGGCGTCAAAATAGCCGCAACGAACAAAAAAGCCTGGCACGACTATTTTGTTGACGAAAAATACGAAGCCGGCATTGAACTTTCCGGGACGGAGGTTAAGTCCGTCAGGCTTGGCACACTCAACCTGAAAGATTCTTACTGCATCATCAAAGACGGCGAACTCTACGTCGTCGGGATGCACATAAGCCCCTACGAAAAGGGTAATATTTTTAACCGTGATCCACTGCGTCAGCGAAAACTGTTGATGCACAGACGCGAAATCCGTTCTCTGTACGGGACGATCAAGCAGGACGGGCTGACTTTAATTCCATTGCAAGTTTATTTCAAAAATTCCCGTGTCAAGGTCGAAATCGGACTTTGTCGCGGTAAAAAACTCCACGACAAGCGTGAAGCAATCGCAGAACGCGATGCCAAACGTGAAATGGAACGAAATCTGAAAGCGAGGAATGCATAATGGCACCGGATTATACCGAACTCCTTGAAAAGCAGTTTCCCGGGATTTTCGACACAAAAACCGGCGGTAACCTGACCTTTTACCACGCCCCCGACGCAATCAAGGATGCACCGTTGATGATCGTTTTACCGGGTGGCGGCTATACCCAGCACGGTTGGACGGAAACCGAAGTTATGGCGAAGGCATGGAATGAAATAGGCTACGCCGTTTTTCTTCTTCGATACAGCCTTGTGCCGGATGCCTACCCCGCCGCAGTACGTCAAGCCTGTGGAACGATCGCGCTTGCAAAGTTGATGCCCGAAAAATTCGGTATTGATCCGAAAAAAGTCTATGTCATCGGTTTCTCTGCCGGAGGACATCTCGTCGGTTGCGCCGAAACTTTTTGGAATCGTCCCGAAGTCTATGAATTTCTCGGCGTCGAAAAACATCTCTGCCGCCCGGACGCGGCAATTCCCGCCTACGCGCCCGTGACCGTGCGTCGCCCACTTGACGGAATGTACGAAATGATCTCCGCTGACGGCGATCTTGATTACATTGCGCCCGCGCTCTATGTCGACGACGAAACTCCGCCGACCTTCATTTGGCAAACTTCAAATGACTCGCTTGTGGATGTCCAGTGCGCGCTTGATTTTTCCAAGCAACTTGCAAAGCACGGCATCATCTTTGAAAATCATACTTATTATAGCGGTTTTCACGGTCTTTCTCTTTGCAAGCCGGAATCCGGCTGGATTGCGGAAGACTACACCGACGAACGCATCGGCGGTTGGATCGACCTTTGCGACGGCTGGCTGAAAACACTTCCCGAAAGGAGCGCAAAATAGCATGGATTATTCGAAACTTTTCGAATCTCATTTTCCGGGAATTTTCGATACCTCGACCGGCGGAAGCCTGAAATTCTATCCGGGTGATGCTCCCGGCGGAAAACTGCCCGCAATGCTGATCCTCCCCGGCGGTGCTTATCAATGTCACGCCGATCACGAAGCCGAACGCGTTGCGGAAGCATGGCATGATCGCGGATACGCGACATTTGTGCTTCGGTACAGTCTTCGTCCCGACAGATGGCCTTGCCAGTTAAATCAAGCCTGCGCCGCCATCGCATTTATTCGCACCATGGCGGAAGAATTCGCCATTGATCCGAACAAAGTCTTCGTCATCGGTTTCTCTGCCGGATCTCATCTTGCTTCCTGCACGGCGACCTGCTTTGAGGATGCCGCGCAAAATCTCGGCATCAAGCCGAAACTCTGTCGTCCGAACGGTGCGATCCTTTGCTATCTTGCTTCTGTTCCCGATGCCGAAGTCATTACCGAAATGCTTGAAGATCTCTCGCCAGACGATATGAATGCCGTCCTGCCGATCGAACACGTCACGCCGGAATCCGCGCCGGTCTTCCTTTGGCACACGGCGGAAGATCAGATCTGTCCCGTTGAAAACGCGATCTTGTTTGCGGAAGCCTATCGCAAAAATCGTTTAAAATTCGAACTTCACATCTACGCCTACGGTTATCACGGTCTTTCGCTCTGTACGCCCGATATTATCGGCGATCAACCGAACATTGATCCGCGTGTTGCAACATGGTTTGACCTCAGCGACGGTTGGCTCAAAGAACTTTCATTATCGAATTAACATAGGAGATGCGATATGTTTGTCAAAATCGACTTAACGCGCAAATTCCCGGAACTCGACGAATATCTTTCAAAACCCGTCACCACGGGTGATGTTTTACTCTACGGAAGTTCGTTTTTCACCGTTTGGGGCTTTGACCGTGTTAAAGCACAATTGGGTAAAAATGTATTAAACCACGGTTTCGGCGGCTCGACCGGCGAAGATCAGTTGTACCATTACCATCAGTTAGTTAAGCCCTATGCCCCGAAATCCATCGTTCTTCGTGGCGGTCTCAACGATCTGTTTAACGGCTACACTCCCGAACAGGCAGCGGAAGCAAGCATCCGAGTTCTAGAATGGGCGAAGGCGGATTTTCCCGATTTGAAAGCGATCGCGCTTGCGATCTTTGATTTCAAATCCGAATGTGATCGCGGTGTCGTCGAAAAAGTTGCGGAATATAACCGTATCCTCAAACAACACTGTGACGAACTCGACTTTGTGGATTTTCTTGACATCAGCGAAATCTTCTACAAATCGCCCGCAGATGTCGGAACTTTTCAAAACTTCCGCGATATTTTCGTTCCCGACGGGTTGCATCTCACCGATGCGGGATATGAGATCGTAGCACCGTATTTCCTTGAAAAGATCCAAAAATTATTTTAGGGTAAAAAAAGAGACCGGTTACCAAATGGTAGCCGGTCATAATTTTTGATTAAAATTTGTCGTCGTTTTTGATATCGTCCATCGTCTTGTTTTCGAGAAGCAGAAGTTTCTCGGCAAGAACGCGGGTGAAACCACCCATAACGGCGGACATTTCAATCAATTCTTCGGTTGTTTCAACCGATGAATCGTTCACCACTTCATTCCTTGTGATCGGGGCAGCGGCCTTTTCCACCAAGCCGCAGAACACATTTGCAATCACCGAATGGCGTTCCACATATTCAGTGTATCTCGCCTCAACCTCTTTTTCGGTCAATCCCATCGGGATCAATCGTTGAATCATTGCAAGACTGAGACTTTGCTTCAACGTGAGAATAATGATCAAATATGCAATTTGAACGCGGTAATATTTTTTCTTGTCCGGTTGTGGCATAACACGGGTACGGACATAATTATTGATTGTGGACGCGGTAATGAACTGTTCTTCTTTCAATTCAGGCGGAAGATAGTCCAAATAGTGCTTCAGCAAATCAATGACCTGCTCCATATAAAGACCAATATCCGGAATAATTTCCCACTTGGGAAGTTGATACTGTTTTAGGTATTTTTTCCACCTAACAAGCTTTGTTGCAACCACATCATTGTTGTAACCCATCTAAAACCCCTCTTTTCTTTCCGTATAATTATCATATCACATAAATAAATATTTTTCAATAGTTTTTTATTATCACTTGACATTATTTTCTTTTCGGTATAAAATAATGATACAGATTAGATTTAATGTTGTGGAGATACAGATGAACTATATCATTTCATGCGAGTCCCCAGTTGATTTTCCATATCAACTAATGCACGCACGCGAAATATCCGTGCTGTTCTACGAGTACATTCAAAACGGAATTATCCGTTCGGATAATATGGAAATCGACAAAAACGCGTTGGAAAAGTTCTATCAGCGCATCAAAGACGGCTTTTTGCCAAGTACATCCCAGATCAACATGTTTCAGTATCTTGAATACTTCCGAAAACTACTGAAACAAGGCGATGTTTTGCATATTTCTTTCGGTTCCGGGATGACACCGTCGGTAAACCATGCTTTTGAAGCCGCAGAGTCATTGCGGTCGGAATTCCCGGATCGTCGTCTGATCGTCATCGATTCCACGTGCAGTTGCTGCGGTTACGGACTTTTGGTCGAAGCCGCCGCCGATCTTCGTGATCAAGGCAAAAAAATAGACGAAGTGGCAAAAAACATTACTTCTTTACGTACCACGATCCATCATCAATTTTTCACAACGGAGATGAAATTCTTTAAAAAAAGCGGACGCGTTTCAGGTCCCGCTGCGGCAGTTGCTACAATTTTAAATCTTTGCCCCATTATGCGTCTAAATCAAAGTGGAAAAATATACGCCTATGATAAGGTACGCGGAAAGAAAAATGCCATTTCCCGTACCGTGGATGAAATTCTGGTGCATGCGACAAGCGGTACAGAGTACAATGGCAAAATGATCATTGCACACTCAAATTGTCCCGAACTCGCCGATCAAACGAAGCAAGCAATTCAAGCGGTCATGCCGAAACTCACCGATCTTCGTATTATGAATATCGGAATGATCATTGCCGCCCATTGCGGTCCCGGCACCGTTGCGTGCTTCTTTTTCGGCGACGATCGTCCGCAATAAATTATTCGAATATGATCGTTTCACAAATTACAATATTGTTTCCCCTCTGCTCACGGATACAGTTTTCCCTATTTCAGTCTCTTTAAATAGGTTTTTTGTTCATCCGTGATGCGATAGCTTTCGCAGGCTTTCCGTATGGTTGTTTTGTGAGTCCATTCGGGGAGCCTGCGATTTTCAATGTACCCGATCGACGCATCCCATTGCTTTGCCAGTGCCGTTGCAAAATACCACGCCACCATCATTTTTACATAGTAAGCATCTGACTTCACCTGCGCGGCTATTTCCAAATATTCGGGTTGAAACTGTTTGTCAAGATAATACGTCATCAGCATATCCAATCCAAAACGGCAAGTGTACTCCAAATCAGAACGAATCCAGCGAAGCATCGGCTCATACAATCGATCCGTGTTTTTTGCAAAAATATACGGTCGCATGGTGTCACAAACCGCCCAATTATCGACAAACGGAAGAAATGCTTCCAATCTCGTAAGGCAAATATCGAACTTTTGGGTGCGTGAAATCAGGATACTGTGAAGCAGATTTTCGTCATAGGTTTCATGCGGCGGTTCATCCAAAAATTCGCGGCATTTATCATCCTTTTCAAATTCCTTTGCAAAATTCCGCAGTTGCGGCACACGAACGCCGATAAAGGACTCTTTCGGGCAGTTTGGAACAAGTTTCGATTGAAATTCCGCATATTTCGGATCCTCAATCAGTTTCAGTTTTTCGATGATTTCTTTCATATTTACCTCAATTATTAACCAATTACCGTTTTAAACATTGACATTCTTTTGGAAATCACTGTTTTCGACGTCTTATGACAAGAATGCTTTCTCGAATACTTGCAAAAGAGGTCAAAGCCGTCACGACGATAATTGCGACTTCGGGATGAATTCGAAAAAACATCGGAAATGTAAACAATGCCATGCCCGCTATTTTATTTGGAATGTTATGAATAAATATCGGTTGTTTCGTTGCCCACGCGACCGTTATGTTCAAAGTTCGAATTGTGGCAATTGCACCCGCAATCCACCACAAGAAATTCGAACTTTTCATCGTCGGCAACAGATTGACCAACACTGATGCAACAAAGAGGACATCGGCGATGCCGTCGAAGTTTGCACCGAATTTGCTTGTCGAATTTGCTTTTCGTGCAATAAATCCATCCGCCATATCCGAAATACCGCCGATCAGATACCATCTCCAAAATGTCAGCATTTCAGGTGAAACGGTAAACATCAGCGCCGCGGATATGATCCGCATTGCGGTTAGACCGTTCGCGAAATAAAACCCGAAGTTTCTTCTTTTCAACATTTTGCTCCATTTGAAAAACTTCCCGCATATCGCGGGAAGTTTTTTCAATCAAAGTTCGATCGGGCGAATTTCCATATATTTCATTTGGATTTCGCCCAAGTCGATCACCTTATCACCGTCAAAAACGCGGATCTTCGTTTTCTGTGCGGAACTATACGGGTTCATAACAAAAAGCATTTTTCTTTCTCCGTCCGACCAAAGAGCAGTGAACAAGTTGCGATTTTCACATTCAACGATTTTCTTTCCGCCGAGTCGGATGGCAAGATTTTCAAACAATGCCGCCTGACAGAACATTCCGTAACTGTACTGTGTTCCGAGCCAAAGGATCGTGCCCTTGCCACGCTTGATTTCCGCACCGACGACTTGCTTTAAATTGTGGTCAAATGCGATCGGCTTTGCATCTTTCGGCAGTACCGCCGTATAGACCTTCGTTGCCATATAAGTGTCCTCGGCGTTTTCGACCTCTATAAACGCCGCAGGGTGCGCAATCCTTTCAAAACCGTGAATTCCGACATAATCGGCAAGCAAAGTCAACGGTCGACCGTTTTCGTCAAATTCGGGCAGAGTCGGCATCAGCAAAACATTCCCGCCACATTCAACAAAGTCTATGATCGCCTGCTGTGACTTTGCACTCATACAACTCGGGCATATGACAAACAACGGACGCGTCGTGTCGAGTTTTCCCGTCAACGCCTTCATTTCAGGGTGGCAAGCACCTGCCATCATCGGGTAAAGCAAGCCTTTTTCAAGGATCGACCATGCCTCTTGCTCGGTGGTGAAGCCGACTTTTTGCCCGTATTCCTGGAAACGGCTTTCTTCCCATGTAAATCCACACTGGACGGAGCATTGTCTGTTTGCGCGTTGCATCCAGCCGTTCTTTTGCAAGAACAGACCGAATTCTTTCAATGCGCCATAGGTATCGCGGACTTCACCGAATGCAGAAATCGGCGCATGGTAATCATAGATTGCGCCGGTTGCACCGGTTTCGCCGAAATTCGGTCCACCGGTATAGATGTAATAATTCAGCCCCTTCATTCCGACGGCGGTGTTGGCAAGATAGCACGCCAACAAGTCCTCCGGCAAGATCGGCGGAGTGTCGGAAAGGTTGCCTGCGGGCAACTCAAACACCGTCGGGGGCATTCCCATTTCGTTCAGCAATTCACAACTCATCATCATTTTGACGATGTACTGCGGCGTCGGATTGTTCTGTTCCCAAGTCGGGTTCAGATTGTAATAGTGATCGGATCCGAGCAGGAAACCTTCGCCGAGTCGATCAACGGTTTCAATGAAAAGCGTATTCATATACGGATTTGCGGAATTATGGCAAATCGGACCGTTGAGTCCGTCTTCTTTGAGCCAGCCCGCAAGCGTTTCGGCATATTCGGCAATCGTGGAAAGGTAGAAATCCGAGTAATCGCGGAGTCTTCTGCCCTCAAATTCATTCGCTTCCTGCGGAATTGCGATCGGCATAACCTCGGCAAAGGAACGGAAATCCGTGCCGTAGGCATCATTCAGCCGTTCGATCATTTCATATTTTTTGCAAAGCCACCTCGGATAGCGACCATCCGCTTTTCCGAAGCCCATCGTTTCGGGGTTATAATCCAACGATCCGTACCAAATATGAATACCGATCAGTTCGTTATCAAGTTGGATCATCCCAACAGGACCGCCGTTTTCCGCCATAAACGGACGTACGACATCGGCAAAGGCGCGGTAATATTTACGCGCTTTTTCGAGTAAACGCGGGTGCAGATACGAAATCGACGCGCCCTGAACATTGCTTCCGTCAATTCTTTTTGCCATCAATTCGGGGTAATCATCAATCAGCCATCCCGGCAGACCGTTGTGGACGAGTTCGGAATACTGATACGGTCCCGGACGAAGAATGACCATCAAACCGACCTTTGCAGCGGTTTTTAAAAATCCGGCAAGATCGCGGGACGGTTGGTCGCCGAAGACGATATTACCCTCATCCGGCTCATGAACGATCCACGGAACATAGGTCGCAATGGTGTTGCCGCCCGCTTCCTTGAACAGATTCATTCTTCTTTCCCAATCCTCGGGCGGTACACGAAAATAATGAAATTCGCCGGAAACCGGGTATGCCGGAGTTCCGTCGATCGTAAAACCAAGATGATCCCAATTTAATGTAGCCATAATTCCCTCCAACAAATGATGATACTTATACTTTACAGTATTTCAAATCAAAATGCAATACAAAAGGACGAAAGGTAACGATTTTGTCGGTACTTTTCGTCCTTGTTTTTATGAATTTGCTTCGACCTTTGTGTTGATTTCTTCCGGCGAATGATAAGAAGGGATCAACCCCCTCAAAAGATTCACACATTCGTCCGCAGAAACCTTTTCGGCGATTTTTTCACGGATTTCATCAAGCAGTTTGTTCATCCGTTCCGGCGGAATAGGTTGCTGTTGTTCAACAAAGATCTTTTCATTTTCAGTCGAACTGAGGTTGTTGGTCTTAATCAACAGTTCCTCGTACAGTTTTTCACCCGGACGCAGCCCGATTTCAATGACGGCAATGTCAATATTCGGCTCAAATCCGCTTAAACGGATCAGATTTTCGGCGAGATCGATTATTTTGACAGGCTCGCCCATATCAAGGACAAAAATCTGTCCTTGTTCCGCCATGGCACCCGCTTCAAGCACGAGTTGGGAGGCTTCCGGGATCGTCATAAAAAATCGCGTGACCCGTTTATCGGTCACGGTCACGGGACCGCCCTCGGCAATCTGTTTTTCAAACAGAGGAACGACCGATCCGTTTGATCCGAGAACATTGCCGAAACGCACACAACAAAATTCGGTTTTGCTTGCAAAACGGCTTTGCAGGATCATTTCGCAAAAACGCTTTGTCGCGCCCATAACATTTGTCGGATTTACCGCCTTATCCGTGGAAATCAGCACAAACTTTTCTACGCCGACTCTTTCCGCGGCGCAAACGGTGTGATATGTCCCGAAGATATTATTTTTGATTGCTTCCAACGGGCACTGTTCCATCAGCGGAACATGTTTGTGTGCCGCGGCATGAAATACAACATTCGGGCGATATTTTTCAAAAATCAAATTCAATTGCGACTCATCACAGACGGATGCGATCTCAATATGCAGATCAAGATAGCCGCGATATTTCTTTTCCAATTCAATTTGAAGTTGATATGTCGTATTTTCGTACACATCGACGACGATCAGGCTTTTCGGATTGCATTTTGCAATTTGACGGCAAAGTTCACTGCCGATGGATCCGCCGCCGCCTGTGACAAGAATTGTCTTTCCCGTGATGAATTTTTTGAGTTTTTCGGGGTTTAATTTGACCGTGTCGCGTCCCAAAATATCACCAATGGACACATCGCGGACATCAGTAAATTTGGCTTCACCGCTGACAAGATCTGAAATGCTGGGGATGATCTTGACCGGTACGCCGGTTTGTCCGCAAATTTCAAGAATTGCTCTCTGTTCCTTTCGCGAAATGCTCGGAATGGCAAAAAGTATCTGTTTAATTTTGAACTTTTCGACACATTCGGGTATCTTTTCCCTGCCGCCGTGTATTTTAACGCCACAGAGAGATTTGTTCCACTTGTTCGGATTGTCGTCAATGATGCAACAAATATTGCCGTGGAGTTTTCCCGACATGGAATACTCCTGCAAAATCATTCTTCCCGCAACACCTGCGCCGATGAGCAACACGCGGATCTCGTTTTGACTTTCGCGTCGTTTCGGAATGTAATAAATTTCCGCAAGCATTCTCGGCGTGAAACGCATTGTCGTGATCAGCACAATCGCCCAAAACATTGAGATCAATCGAATACTGAGTGGCATATCAAAACCAAACGGGATCAATGCCTCATTCGCCACAATATATGTAATAACAGTGGATGCAATGATGTTCAAAAGATCCTTCAATCCGAGAATGCGCCACACATAACCGTACATACGCAAAATTGAAAACATCGCAATTGCAATAATGATCTGATACGGCAGGTAACGGAACCACATTCGCCCGATTTCGCCCGGGATTGCATCAAATTTGAATTCAAATCGGAACAAAATTCCAAGTGCGCCCGAAAACATCACTATCAACGCATCTAAAAATGCGATCAGAACTTTACTGTGTATTCCACGCTCTAATATTTTACGCATAATTGCTTCCACCTAATGAGAATTTGCTTTGTTCAATCTAGCACAAATGTGGGGGGGTAATGCCACCCCACACAATTGTCGATCAATCCTCCCAGAATTCGTGTACAAATTCTTCTTCTTCCGTGTGATCGTGTCCATAAACCGCTTCCTGAACGTCATACCAACTCCACATTCTGTCGTTGACATCCGGGAAGTCTCGATTGGCACCGCCGTCGATTTTGATCTGGTCACCGATGCGGTAAAGCATGCGGTTGAAGATCGCCGCCGCTTCTTCGCGGGAAATGGTTTCTTCGGGACGGAAGGTGCCGTCCTCATATCCGAGGATCCATCCAAAGGAAGCCGCAATGGCAATATCCCCAGCCGCCCAGTGGGACACATCAACATCGCTGAATATATTTTCAGCGGCTACGGATTTTGCGAAACGGACGCAAAGAGATGCAAATTCCGCACGGGTGATCGCCCTTTTCGGCTGGAAACTTCCGTCGGTATATCCGCCGATCATACCCATTGCGGCAAGCGTGTTGATGGCTTCCGCATACCAAGCATCTTCGTCGACATCGTTAAATTTCGACACTCCCACAGCGGAGGTATCCAGCAGGATATTATAAAACATCTGTGCAACTTCGGCACGGTTGATATCTGCATTCGGTCGGAACGTACCCTTTTTGTCGCCCTGCATGAACGCTTCATGGGAATTGACATCCAAATACGCGGACACGCCGGTCACCGAAGGCAACGCAGGCTCGGTGCGGAAAGAAGGCGTGATCGTGACGCCGCCTTCCGGCATTTCAAAAGAATATTCGCCGTTGCCAATGTAAGTCAGTTCGACAAGGTCGCCGTTATCATCACGAACCTGCACATAGGAAACGATCTTCTTTTCTTCGGGAATGGTTTTGATTTCAACAACATCGCCCGGATCCGGGTTCGGATTACTGATTTCGATATCGCCGCCGATGATGTCGTCCTCATTTTTGATCACGACCGTCGGCTCCTCATCCTCACCCTGCTTGTTCAGCGTCATCGTAACGGTATAACCACCGGAATAATAGGATGTAATCACGCCACCGACTTTTTCAAGATCGTAAATGGTGGAATTGATGTTTTTCAAAACCGCCTTTTTTGCGGCATTGTTTTCGACATACTGTTCGACAAGACCGTTCCACACTGCGCCGTTTCCGCCCGATGCGTCGACCGCGGCACTGCGGATACTGTAATAATTTGTGCGAAGTTCGGTACCGTCAAATTTCAATTCGACTTCTTCGTCGTATCCACTGCTCAGCATTGCCTGCGCCACTGCGGCAACAAGGCTGTCGGTCGCTTTCAGATAGGACGGGGATTTACGCGAAACGGTTTGATTGACGCCATACACATCCGGTCCCGCCAAAGTCACGGTCACCGAATAGGTTGCCGCGGCAAACGCCATTTGGGGTGCGATCACGCAGAAAGCAAGTACCACCGCGAACAGTTTGATCAATGTTTTTTTCATAACAGACCTCTTTCTTTCACCTGGGACAGATACCAAGCCTTTTTCAAACTCTTTTCGTTTGCATATCCATCAATCACATCATCAATAAGCGACATATCGCCTTTGTTTTCTTTCAATATCTTTTTCATTTGGGCGACGATATCGTCCATTTTCGCATCACATTCGTGTTCGAGTTCCGTTGCCTTTTCCACATAACCCGCCGCCCATTTGGCGATTTTCGTCTTGGACAATTCACTTTCCGGCATTGTGTAATAATCGTCCATCGCTTCAAAAGCCATCCGTTCAAGCGCGTTGGTGTATTCTTGACGCATAACGTAAACTCTTGCTACGAGTGTCGAAATTTCATCCGAAAATTCGGTTGAATACTCATTTTCGCCGTCGGAGTCCGTTTTTAGTTCCACAGAAGACTGATCATCATCCGAAGGCTCTTCCCTGGTCAGTTTTTCGATCAATTCTTCCTCCGTGATCTCACCTTCACGAAATGAATTGATTTCATCATCATTGAGATCGCGAACATGGATATACGGCTTATCTTCCACCGATTCTATAATTTTTTCGCGTTCGATTTCGATTTTCGCTTTGATCTCGTCCGAAGAGTACTGTCCGGCTTCCATCAGGATCTGAATGTTGTTTTTTTGCCAAATCAACACCCCGACAATAACCGCAACAATGACCGTGGGAATGATCAGCCATTTTTTCTTTTTCATCAAATTCCTTCTTTCGCGAGATGAAAATCGGTTTCAGACCACTACCCGAGCAGTATTTCATCAGTCTGTCGGTTGATGCGTTTGATAGCATCCGGGCCGATCAGTTTTTCAAGCCTTTTCATAGCGGGACCGAGATTCGGCTGGCGTTTTTTTTGATCGTGGCAATCCGTGACCACAAGACCGGCTTTGCCGCTTTTCAAAAAACGAACGGATCTCGACCACGGCAATGCGTGTAACACGGCATCCGTGCTGATCTGCATAGGAAAGCCGAGATCGCAAAGCGCCGACAACGCCTGATTATTCTGTATCGAAAAATAGCGGTCAACATGAGCGATCACGGGCGTCAACCCCGTCATATTGGCAAAATTCGAAAGTCCGGTGAATACATTGCCGCGCCATGCCATAAACGGAAGTTCGATCAAAAGATATTTTCCGTCCGCATAACAAAGTTTTTCAAGATCCTGCAATTCAAACAAACGGTCGGTGTACTCCACCTCCGCGCCCAAAAAGAGTTTCGGCAGTTCCCTCTGTTTGTTTTCCGGCAATCGAATGATCGCTTCGGCAAGTTTTCGGGCGGCTTTTTCACGCTTTTCCAAAAAGCCCGCCACCGTATCCCGATGCGAAAAATGAGGCGTCAAAACAACATTGTCAATTCCCTGATCTGCCTCCATTCGAAGCATTGCAAGACTTTCTTTGACGCTTTTTGCACCGTCGTCCATGTCGGGCAGAATGTGAGTATGTAGATCTGTCATTGGTTTTTATTTTCGTCTCTTGCCTCTTGTGCTGCGGTTTCGACGGCACGATAGGCTTCCTCTCTGGTCTTCGGATTTGACGACTGACCGTAGCCGTAGCCGTAACCAGATCCGTAACCATAGCCCGATCCGTACCCGTAATGACCATAGCCGCGGCGGTATCCGTAACGGGAATAACGGCGATATTTATATTTGTAATATGTACTGTTTTCGCCCATGGCACCGTTCAAAACAAAGCCCAGCACTTTTGCTTTGGCGTAAACCAATTGATCCATTGCGTGAATGACAGCGCCGCGTTCGGATTTACCGGCACGTATGACAAACAAAACGCCGTCCGTCTGTGACGAAAGCACCGCCGCATCCGTGACCATATTCACCGGCGGCGTATCGAGGATGATATAGTCGTATTTCGATTTCATCGACTTAATCAATCCCGTCATACGTGCGGAACCAAGTAATTCGGACGGGTTCGGCGGAATATGTCCCGCGCAAATAACATCCATTCCCGGACGAAAACGATGAATTGCTTCGCCGATGAGATCGGGGTGAATTAAAACATCGCTGAGTCCGTTCGGACTGTTGATTTCAAGCAAACGTCCTACCTTCGGACGACGGAGGTCGCAGTCGATCAAAAGGACGCGACTTCCTGCCTCCGCCATGGAAATGGAAAGATTCAACGCGGTAATACTCTTACCTTCCCCTTGGAGGGCGGAAGTCAAAAGAATGACGGCGCAACCTTCCAAATCGGCAAGCGCGAAATTCACATTGGTGCGGAGCGTTTTATACGCTTCGCGTGAGAAAAAACTACTGCGACTGTTTAGTATTTCTTTTCTGTCGTCAATGATCGGCGCAGTTTTCGCTGAATTTTTAATCTTTTTTTCAGACATTACTTCGCCCCCTTGATTTCATCGATTTGTTTTTGTACGTCGGATTTTTTCTCTTCATATGGCGTACCGTATCCGTAATGATGCCCCTTGCCCTCCTTTGAGAATTCGGGAATTCTTCCGAGAATCGGCAGATCGAACAGATTATTCAATTCTTCTTCATCCTTGATGCGGACATCTAAAAAATAGATCAATGTTGCGACAGCCACGGCAAACACAGCACCCGCCGCCATGCCTACGGAAACGTTTTTATGATAGTCCGGCGAAAAACTCGTCGTCGGTACTTTCGCTTCGTCGATGATCCATGCGGAACTGCCTTCGACTAGCAACGCGATCTCATCGGGAACAACCGCCGCCATTGCATTGGCGACTTCCGCGGCTTCGGTCGGATCAGTGCTTGTGACATAAATTGCAAAAATTTCGGTATTGGAAACCTGTGAAGTGGAAATCATACCGCGCAGGGCTCCGACGGAGTACTTTCCGTCAAGTTTTTCGGCAACGGATGACAGGATTCGGTCGCTTTTCATAAAGGCGATATAGGTACTGATCAACTGTTGCGCGGTGCTCAATTCGCCCGAAGAAACGGAATCGACCGTAATTCCCGCAAGACGGTTATTGACATAAACCGTCGTCGACGCCTGATACAGCGGCGTCATGTAGTGGTAGGTATAGCAATATGCAAGTGATCCCGCCAGTGCAATGGAAACCACAAACAGCCACCATTTTTTCAAATAAGTCAGCAGTAGTTTACGAATGTCAATTTCAAACGGATTTCCGTTCTCTGTCATATATGAATCCCACCCTAACATATATACTGATATCAATTTAACACATTATATCAAAACATTGTTCGAAATGCAACCTACTTGTCCGTAGTTTTTCATTTTTCCATTCATAATTCTACATATAAAAAAACGATTGTTGAAAAATCTTCGGAAATGATGTATCATTGCATAAGATAATTCACAGAAAGGATTCTGTTATGGATCAGATCATCACTCTACTCGCCACAGAAATCGGCGAAAAACAAGAATATGTCGAAAATGTCGTGCGCCTTCTCGACGAAGGAAGCACCATTCCGTTCATTGCCCGTTACCGCAAAGAACTTCACGGCGCAATGGACGACGGAAAACTTCGTACACTGGAAGAACGCCTGAACTATCTGCGCAACTTGCAAAAAAGGCGTGAAGAAGTCATTGCTTCCATTGATCAGCAGGGAAAGTTAACCGACGAACTTCGTACCGCGATTGAAAAAGCGGCTACTCTTTCCGAGGTCGAGGATCTCTACCTTCCCTACCGTCCGAAGCGTCGTACCCGTGCAACGATGGCACGCGAAAAGGGACTGGATCCCCTTGCCGAACTCCTGCTAGCGCAGGATGTTTCGGATCCCACCCCTGAGGTCATTGCCGAGGATTTCATCAACGCCGATCTCGGCGTAAATTCCGTCGAAGAAGCCCTTGCCGGTGCATCCGACATCATCGCCGAGGGCGTTTCCGACTCTGCCGAAGCACGCAAACTTTTGCGTGAACGTTTCCTTCGTTGCGGAAAACTCCACTCCGAAAAAGCAAAGGATGAAGACTCCGTCTATCGCCTTTATTATGATTTTTCGCAACCGTTAAACCGTATACAGGGGCATCAGGTGCTTGCCGTCAACCGAGGAGAAAAGGAAGAATTTTTGAAGATCTCGGTCGAAGTCAACGACGCCGATGTTTTACCATATCTCATCCGAATGTTTGTCATCCCGGGGCGTCCCGCATCCGCCTTTGTCCGTTCCGCGGTTGAAGACAGTTGGACGCGTCTGCTTGCACCTGCAATGGAACGCGAATTGCGCACCATGCTGACCGATGACGCAAGCGAAGGCGCCATTCACAATTTTGCGCTCAATCTTAAACCCCTCCTGATGCAACCGCCGGTCAAAAACAAGGTCACGCTCGGCTTTGATCCCGGCTACCGCATGGGTTGTAAACTTGCCGTCGTCGACGGTACGGGCAAGGTGCTTGACACCGCGGTTATCTATCCGACGCAACCGCATAACAAGGTCGTCGAATCAAAGGCGACGCTTGCCAAACTGATCACGAAATACCATATTGAAAACATCGCTATCGGCAACGGAACGGCGTCGCGTGAATCCGAACAACTTATCGCCGAACTCATCCGCGATTATCCGTCCGTCAGTTACATGGTCGTCAGTGAAGCGGGTGCTTCGGTTTATTCGGCAAGCAAACTCGCCGCCGAAGAATTCCCCGAATATGACGTCAATCTCCGCAGTGCCGTATCCATTGCACGCAGATTGCAGGATCCGCTTGCGGAACTTGTCAAGATCGATCCGAAAGCCATCGGCGTCGGTCAGTATCAGCACGATATGCCGCAGGCGAGGCTCAGCGAAACTTTGGAAGGCGTCGTCGAAGACTGCGTCAATGCCGTCGGCGCCGACCTCAATTCCGCATCTCCTGCCCTGCTCGGATATATTTCGGGACTCACCAAGACCACCGCCAAAAACATCGTCGCCTATCGTGACGAAAACGGTGCCTTTGCTTCCCGTCGGGAACTTTTGAAGGTGCCGAAACTCGGTCCGAAGGCTTATGAGCAATGCGCGGGCTTTTTACGTGTCATCGGAGGCAAAAATGTCCTCGACGGCACCGCCGTCCACCCCGAAAGTTATTCTGCCGCAGAAACCCTTCTTTCGGAGTGCGGTTATCAACTCAAAGATATTTCCGTGGGAACGATCGGCGATCTGAAACAACGCGTCGATCAGATCGGCAAAGAAATGCTCGCCGAAAAATGCGGTATCGGCGTTCCAACGCTTGATGATATCGTAGGCGAACTGTTAAAGCCGGGACGCGATCCGCGTGATGAACTTCCGCCCCCGATCCTCCGAGGTGCGGACATTATGGAAATCAAGGATCTCCGTCAGGGGATGGTGTTGACGGGTACCGTGCGAAATGTCATTGACTTCGGTGCCTTTGTGGATATCGGCGTTCACCGTGACGGGCTTGTTCATATCTCGCAGATCTGTGACAAGTTCATCAAGCACCCGTCCGAAGTGCTTTCCGTCGGCGATGTCGTCAAAGTCATGGTCATTGATGTCGATCCCGCAAAAGAACGGATCAATCTTTCGATCAAGCAAGCCAAATAATGTTGAAAACACGCCCGATGCAAAAAGCACCGGGCGTGTTTTTATGAATTGATCTTTTTTCGATTTGTCTTGATACTTGCGGCATAGGCACTATTTGCAAGTCCGAGGATTGCCGACAGAATAAACAGCATTTCGATGCCAAGTGCCTTCCAAATCCAACCGCCGAACAATGCGATCAAAATTGAGATCAAATGGTTGACCGAAATACCCGTCGAAAGTGTGGCGCGCAATTCCTCCTGATTGTCCGAAAGGTCGCGGACGTAGACATTTGACGCCATCGACGCAAGCGAGATCACCGCATCAAGTAGATAATTCACGCAACAGATAATAAGTGCGATATCCTTCGGGAACAGACGGTGTGCAAAGCCATAGCAAAGGCATACAAACACTAAAATAATGGTATCAGAAACCATAACGATCTTGTATCCGATCCTGTCAATGATCTTTCCGACCAGCGGTGCGGCAAAAAAGCAACAGATCGCACTCACCGCATACAGGGTACTGATCAGCGAAGTGCTTGCCCCGTAGATCAGGATCAGTGCATAGGGACCGAATGTCAGAAAGACCTGCTTTCTTGCACCGTAAAAAACTTCAAGAAAATAGAATTTCGTGTACTTTTTGTGAAAATAAAAGCGTCTGTTGTTTGCGTCGGTTTCGCTTTTACCGGAAAGTTTCAACGCCGTGAATGCACCGATCCCGGTAAAGATCGCCGCCCCGGCAAAGACCGAACGATACAATATCTGTGATGTTGCGAGGATTGCAAACAATGCGACAATGACGGCATATCCGATCAAATTTCCGATCTGTGCCGCGGAACTCAACATTCCGAGTGCCTTGCCTTCCTGACCCGCGTGTGAATACCCCATTGCGAGCGTGCTTTTCATTCCGAGTTGAATATGTTCACCGAGCGAATATACGCAAACCGCCATGATAACAAGCACACGACTCGGCGGAATGACCGCCTGCATCATAAGTCCGCCGAACATGATCACTGCGCCGATCTTGTATAAACCTTCCGCCGAAAACATATACATTGCCGCAAGCAAAAACACCAACGCAAGCCCCGGTAATTCACGGAAAAATTCCGATACACCGCGATCAAATTCCGTCAACTTGACGACCTCGGCAAAATAGTTGTCGAGTACGCCCTTGTAAAGTCCGTACCCTAATCCCGTCGCAATGATCGAGATCAAAAACATCTTGTATCCCGATTCCTGACGGAAGATTGATTTCATCTTTTCCATATCCGTCTCCCTTTGTATATGACACTTTTCATATTATAATCTTTTCGTCATCGAATGACAAGTTATCTTTCCGACGAAAAGATTGATTTTTTCGGAAATAAGTGATATATTTATCATAATCCTACGAAAAGGAGGCAATATTATGCTCATCGCATGGGGCGTGTCCACGCTGTTTTTCATCGTTGTTGAACTGATCACCTACGGAATTACATCGATCTGGTTTGCACTCGGAAGCCTCGCCGCGTTACTTGTCACGTTGATCGGCGCACCCGTTTGGTTGCAGATCGCCGTCTTCGTTGTCGTATCGGTGGCAACGCTTTTCCTGACAAGACCACTTGTCAAAAAGTATGTCAACGGTCGCACACAACCGACAAATTTCGACCGTTTGATCGGGATGAAGGCTTTGGTCGGCGAAGAAATATCAAATCTCGCCGGTACCGGCACCGTCAGCGTCGACGGAAAAGTATGGAGTGCGAAAAGTGAAGACGGCACGGTCATTCCCGAAAAAACACTGATTGAAATCACCGCTATCAGCGGTGCACATTTGACGGTCAAGCCGTCCGATAATTAGGAGGAAATTATGCCCGAACTCGTATATCTTGCCATTGCGTTCCCCATCGTTCTCGTTTTGGGGATCATTGTCCGTTGTATCCACATCGTTCCACAGGCTACCTCGTTCGTCATCGAACGCCTCGGTGCGTACAGTGCGACGTGGAGTGTCGGACTTCATTTGAAGGTTCCGTTCATCGAACGCGTTGCAAACCGCGTTTCACTGAAAGAACAGGTCGCGGATTTCCCGCCCCAGCCCGTTATCACCAAGGATAACGTCAC
>DCHG01000039.1:20315-35517 GCA_002315595.1 Clostridiales bacterium UBA1758
ACCATGCAGATCGACACCGTGGTGTTCTTCCAAATCACCGATCCGAAACTTTTCTCCTACGGTATCGAACATCCGATGACCGCAATCGAAAATCTATCCGCCACCACGCTTCGTAACATCATAGGCGATCTGGAACTCGATCAGTGCCTGACCAGCCGCGATATCATCAACTCAAAAATGCGTGCGATCCTCGACGAAGCCACTGATCCTTGGGGCATCAAGGTCAACCGCGTGGAACTGAAAAACATTCTTCCGCCGAAGGAAATCCAGAACGCGATGGAAAAACAGATGAAGGCGGAACGCGAACGCCGTGAATCGATCCTCCGTGCCGAAGGTGAAAAGAAGAGCGCGATCCTTGAAGCCGAAGGTGAAAAAGAGTCCGCAATTCTCCGTGCCGACGCGAAAAAGCAACAGCAGATCCTCGAAGCCGAAGGTGAAGCGGAAGCCATTTTGAAGGTCAACACCGCTACTGCCGAAGGTATCCGCCGCATTAACGAAGCCTGTCCATCCGAAGCCGTCATCAAACTGAAAGCACTGGAAGCGTTCGTCGCCGCCGCCAACGGTCAGGCAACGAAAATCATCATTCCGAGTGAAATTCAGGGCGTCGCGGGACTTGCCGCAGGACTTGTCGAATCCATCGGTAAGGCTCCAAACGCCGTCAAAGAAGAAAAATAATCTTTTTTCACGCCATGCCTCGTCATGGCGTGATTTTTTTACAATTATTTTGTTTTTCTTGCGAAAAGACAGTTTCTTTTTTTCGATAATGGTGATATAATGGCACCGTCAATATCAAACATTACCTCAAATCCAAAGGAGTCGTGTGCGGATTTCCGCCCCGATAAGTTGCCATGTCATACAGAATTATCGAAAATCTTGAGCCGCGTTTGATCCGTGCAATTTATAAAATAACAGCAAAGTTCGGAATTCAAAATGTCACTGCGAAAAAAATCGCGACAGAATGTGATGTATCCGACTTTACCGCCATTCGTTGTTTCGGTACCATGAACGCCGCTTTGGAAGCCGCCGCGCTTGCTTTCGACCGACCGTTTTTGAGTAAGTTGAACGAGCTTGCCTCACAAAACGTCAATCTTTATGAGGTTTGGGATCAAATGATGGAATTTTTGATTTCCGATCCCGATGGCACGTTTTTTTACTATGAATATAAGTCCTTTCTCGTGCGTGACCCAACCGAGGCTCACGTCCGTGCAGGAGAATTTTTGCAAACCATCAAGTCAATTATCCCGTCCGACTCTCTTTCCGATCACGGGTTTCTCGTGCTTTGGGACTATGTCACCTCCATGACACTGTATTATGCAGTCAAATTCATTCGCAATGACCTTGCCTATAACGAAGAAAACCGTGACATCGTCCGACAGATCGTCGGCGGTGGTGTCGAAAAACTTGTCGGAATCAAACTCTGAACGGAGGATCCTCAATGAAACTATCCGTGTTTTATTCCCATGTAAAGCAAGCCGCAATCCAGCGTGGTATCTCGCTTGATGAAGCCTTTGAATATGCCCATTCCTGCGGGATCGAAGGCTTGGATTTTGATTATTTCGATTTTTCAGACGACGAAGCCGGATTGGTCGCGCTATTGAAAAAGCATCAACTTTCCGTCGCCTGCATTTTTCGCTTCTATAATTTTCCCGAAGTAGAATTTACGCAGGCCGATCTTTCGCTCTATGACCTTGCCGCACGCGTCGGTTGTAAGGTGGTCATGCCCCTTCCATGCGTGAAAACCGGCGATGATGTCGAACTCGCATGGGATCGGATGATCTCCGCCGAAAAGCAAATGCTCGCCTACGGCGAAACGCTCGGTATCTGCACGGGGATGGAAGATTTCGACGGTGCGGAGTCCCCTTTCCGATACATGTCGGGTGTTCGTCGATTGATGGATTCCGTGGATCGTTTCGGTTGCGTATTCGACACTGGAAATTTTGCCTTTGCCGACGAAGACGAAATCGACGCATTTGAACTTTTGAAGGATCGCGTTTACCATGTTCATTTGAAAGATCGTCTGTTCCGTATTCCCTCGGGAATGACCGCGGATGACGGCGAAACGACGCTCGGTGGTCGCCCGCTTTTTGCTTGCTCCGTGGGCAAAGGCGAAATTCGAATTGCTGAAATTCTTCGCCGTTTGAAAGCAATCGGCTACGACGGTTACCTCGGGATGGAATTTTTCGGTGTAAAGGATTATTACGCTTCCATTGCCGAAAGTGCCGAATTCGTCCGTTCCTGCCTATAAATGTTTTTGCCACTGACCGTCGGTTTGTGGCTTTTTATCACCAAAAAACATTCTTTCATTCATCTATTTTGACAGTTTTTTTCCGAATTGCCGATAAAGATTGCCTTTGAATTTGCACGATGCTATAATCAAATCAAACCAATAAAGGAGTGATTGAAATGGTTGAATATGGAAATCCCGTCTTTGCTTCGGTCATGGCTTCCTCGCCCGAGATCGCTACCACCCATGGCGTCGTCCGCGGGATCAACCGAAACGGAATTGCCGTGTTCCGTGGAATCCCCTACGGCGCGGATACTGCCACCCGACGCTTTCTTCCACCGGAAAAGCCCGCAAAATGGGACGGTGTTCTTGATTGCACGAAAAACGGCGATATTTGTCCGCAGTTCGGTTCAAGCATCAATATCAACGCCGACGAAGGCGCGCATTTCAGCGGTGCGCATCCAGAACGCTTTGGTGCGGAAACCGAAGTGATGAGCGAAAATTGCCTTGTGCTGAACGTCATCACTCCCGGAATCGACGCCCGCAAGCGCCCGGTACTTTTCTATATTCACGGCGGTGGATTTGCCGAAGGTACGGGGACACTTGCCATCGGCTCCGACGATTTCTGCAACGAGCAGGACGCCGTCGTCGTCAGCATCAATCACCGAATCAACATCTTCGGCTATCTCTATCTCGGCGGCTTCGATAAAAAATACGAATCCTCGGGGCTTGCCGGAATGTTCGATATTATTCTTGCACTCAAATGGGTGCGCGACAATATCGCGTCCTTTGGCGGTGATCCCGCAAATGTCACGATCATGGGTGAATCCGGCGGTGGCGGAAAAGTTTCCACGCTTCTTGCGATGGATTGCGCCAAAGGCTTATTCCGTAATGCCGTGGTCGAAAGCGGCTCCTTCCCCATTGCCACCGTCAGCCGTGAACAAGGCACTAAAATGGTCAAAAATCTTCTTCGTGCGAACGGTTATTCCCCCGATGACTGGAAGGTGCTTTTGTCCAAGACCTCCGACGAAATTCTCGGTATGATGAAAACCGCGTCGGTCGGTTTCGGATTCAGCCCGATTGCGGACGAAATTTTCCTCAAATACAATTTTGACGGCGGTTACCACGCCCCCGAAACGGATGAAGACGTCAATCTCGTCATCGGTTGTTCCGAAGATGAACTTGCGGGCAAACGCAAAATGGAAACCTACAATTTGACCGACAAAACACTTCGTGACGCACTTCTTGCTCCGTTTGAAGCCTTTGGACGACCGACCGATCATGGTCTTTGCGACGAAAAAAATATCGACCGCGTGATGGATGTCATCGGTCGCACCGGCAAGCCGACGGAGGATGCAAATCACAAATTCAGCCGCGTTCTTTCCATTGCGACTTTCGGCGGAACAGTCGATCAACTTCGTTGCGAGGCATCCAACCCCAATCGCAAAAAACCTGTATTTGCCTATCTTTGCGCCTACGATTCCCAGCATCCGATGTATCCGAATGTCAAGAGCATGAAGTATTCGTGGCATACCGCGGATCTGCCGTATCAACTTCGTATCGTACTTCACCCAGAAGCCGATGGAATTTCAAAAATCATGTCTGCCGCAATGGGTGCTTTCCTGCGTACGGGGAACCCGTCCACTCCGGAGTATCCGTGGCCTGAATTCACGGCAAGCGACCGCAAAACATTTGTTTTTGACGATGAATGTCACATCCAATCCGATCCATTGGGTGAACTTTACGAAGTATATTATCACTCTGCTTCCCCGGTCAAACCACTGTAATTCACAAAAACGACAAAAATCCCGAAACATTTCGTTTCGGGATTTTTCTATTGATTAAATTTTATTTCATTTCTTCGAAGAAGCGGAACGTGATTTCGCTACAATCCGGCAATCCTTCATGACCGAAATCGGGATAGATCACCATTTCACGTTCGGCGGTCATATGGTTGTACGCCGCAAACTGCGTCGATGGCGGGCAAATATTATCCATAAGACCGATGAACCACTTCGTCTTCGCCCTAATACGGGGCGTAAGATTGGCAAGGTCGATATAAGCAAGCGTTCCGAAGAATTTGTCGATATGTTCATGACGCGGATCCTGCGTGCGCAGGTATTTTGCGAACTCGTCATATGCGCCACTGCAAAGGTCAATATTCCAAATCCGCTTGAAATCGCAGAGGAACGGGAAATTCGGAGCCATTCTCGCAACTCTCGGTTCCAATGCCGCGCAGGCAAGCGTCAATGCGCCACCCTGGCTTCCACCCATTGCGCCGACTTTGGTTTCGTCGACGAAATCCATCGCCATGAGAATTCTCGCCGTCTTTGCCGCGTCAAGGTAGACATTGCGGAAAAAGAGGTTGTTCGGATTCCAAGTCGACAGCCCGCGGATGACATGACCAAACAGTGTATTGCCCGAAACGACCTGCGTGTCATCGGATTTTCCCGCCTGACCGCGAACATCAAGAGCAAGCACCGCATAACCCGCATAGGCATACGGAAGTTTTTCAAAGAAGCCGCCGCAATCGCCGGAATATCCGTGGAACATTGCGATCGCTGGAATCTTTCCCTCAATCTTTTCGGGACGAAGGAACTTACAATGAATTCTCGCATTGCCGACGCCCGTGAAATACAGATCATAACAAAGCACGCCCGGTGCCCGGAAATCGGCTTCGACCAGTTCGTAGTCAGTGCCGGTGTCATCGAGTTCGGCAAGAGCCTTCGCCCAGAATTCGTCGAGATCGGCAGGGCACGGAGAAGATCCCTGATATTTTTTCAGTTCGGAAAGGGGCATATCAAAAAGCGCCATTTTCAACACTCCCGTCAATAATTTTAGAATGTGATATAACTATACCATATTCATTTTCGCTTTTCAAGGCAGTTTTTCATTAAAACAATGTCATCTGACCGGTTTTCGGAAGATCACCGAGGGCACCGAACTTTTCAAGTGTTTCGCAAACGGATTTCGATATCTTCGAACAGCGGAATGTCATTTCCTCCTGTGAAAGGAACGGTCCGTTGGTGCGTTCCTCGACCAATGCCTTTGCGGCATTTGCACCAAGTCCCGGGATCGTCGCAAACGGCGGAATTAACCCATTTTCGGTCACCTTAAAGCGCGTCGCATCGGACTGATACAAATCGATCGGCTCAAATTTGAAACCGCGTGCATAGAATTCGTGGACGACTTCGAGCGTCGTTGCCATATCCTTTTCCGCCGCAGAAGCCTTTTCATTGTGAGCGATCTCGTCGAGTTTCGAACGAACAACGCCGTCACCGAAAAGCATATAATTCGCGTCAAATGTACCCGCGTCAACGGCGCGGATCGAAAAATACGCCGCATAGAAATAAAGCGGATAATGCACCTTAAACCACGCTATACGGAATGCCATCATAACATATGCGACCGCGTGTGCTTTCGGGAAAAGATACTGGATCTTATTACAACTTTCAATATACCATTCGGGCACATTATGTTCGCGCATTAGTGCCTCATACTCCGGCGTCAAATGTTTGCCCTTTCTGACGGCTTCCATGATCTTAAACGCGATCCCGTTGTCCACACCCATAAAGATGAGGTATTTCATGATGTCATCACGGCAGGCAACAATATCCTGCAAGGTCGCAACTCCGTTTCGCACAATATCCTGCGCATTTCCGAGCCAAACATTGGTGCCGTGGGACAAGCCTGAAATTCGGAGCAAACCGTCGAATGTCGTCGGTCGTGTATCAACAAGCATACCGCGGACAAAACGAGTCCCGAATTCCGGGATCGCAATTGCACCCGTTTCCCCGATAATATCATCCTCTTCGGTGAGTTTTAGAGCCTTCGTACCGGTAAAAATACTCATCGTATCGGGATCATCCAAAGGAATCTTTCGAACATCAATTCCCGAAAGATCTTCAAGCATACGGATCATCGTCGGATCATCGTGTCCGAGAAGGTCGAGTTTCAAAAGGTTGTCATGGATGGAATGGTAATCAAAATGAGTCGTGATAATATCGCTTTCGGATTTATCCGCTGGGTGCTGGATCGGACAGAAATCGTAAATTTCAAGATCCTTCGGCACAATAATAACGCCGCCCGGGTGCTGACCTGTGGTACGTTTTACGCCCGTACAACCGACGGCAAGACGATTTTCTTCCGCGCGCGGTTTGATCAACCCGCGCTCAGCGAGATATTTTTTTACATATCCGTAAGCGGTCTTATCCTGAACGGCGGCTATCGTTCCCGCACGGAAAACATGACCTTCGCCGAACAAAACTTCGGTGTATTTATGTACGACCGGCTGATATTCGCCCGAAAAGTTCAGGTCAATATCCGGCGCCTTCTGTCCTCCGGGCGGAAGGAATGTTTCAAACTGAATGTCAAACCCGTCCTTGTCGAGTTTTGCACCGCATTTCGGACAATTCTTATCCGGCATATCGACGCCGGACGGATAACTGCCGTCGGTGTAGAATTCGGAATACCGGCAATTGGGGCAACGATAATGCGGCGGAAGCGCATTGACTTCGGTAATACCCGAAAAATACGCGACGACCGAGGAACCGACGGATCCTCTGGAGCCGACCAAATATCCGTCGCTA
The DNA here is from genome assembly GCA_002315595.1 of Clostridiales bacterium UBA1758. Lineage (GTDB taxonomy): Bacteria > Bacillota > Clostridia > Oscillospirales > UBA1758 > UBA1758. The sequence goes on from DCHG01000039.1 coordinate 27,129, forward strand.
TTGGACTTCGCCACCAATTTTTGTGCGATCATATACATAACGTCAAAGCCGTATTTCGTGATCGTTCCGAGTTCTTTGTCGATTCTCGCACGAACAATATCGGGAAGCGGCTCGCCGTAAAGTTGGTGTGCCTTTCCTTCCGTCAGCGAGATCAGTTCGTCCTTCGAGCCTTCAACGGTCGGCGGATAGGTTCCGGATTTCAACGGAATGATCTCCTCGCACATTTCGGCGATCCGATTCGGTTCGTCGACAACAATTCGTTGCGCAACATCGTCGCCGAGATAGGCAAAATCGCCGAGCATTTCGTCGGTCGGCTTGAAATACAGATCCGCCTGATTATCGGCGTCATCAAAGCCCTTGCTCGCCATCAGGATCGCACGATAGATCTTGTCTTCCGGTTCAAGGAAGTGGACATCGCCCGTAGCGACGACAGGTTTACCGAGTTTATCGCCGATCTCAACGATCCTGCGGTTGAAATCCTGCAATTCCTTCATCGTCGAAACGGTGCCGTTTCGAAGCATGAACGAGTTATTCGAAAGAGGTTGAACCTCAAGATAATCGTAATACGACGCGATCGTTTCAAGTTCTTGCTCGGTCTTGCCCGCAACCATGGCGCGGAACAGTTCCCCCGCTTCGCAGGCAGAGCCGACGATCAACCCCTCGCGGTACTTGTCAAGCAAACTGCGCGGTACCACCGGCACACGCGAAAAATACTTCAAATGTGCGTCACTGACGATCTTGTAAAGATTTTTCAGTCCCACCATATTGCGGACAAGGATGATCATATGGTAGGTTTTTGCACGTCCCGCCTTTTCATTTCCGAGGCTTGCAAGATACTGATTGACCGCGGAAAGCGACATCGCCTTTTTCTCCGTCTCCTGCATTTTTGTAAACAGACGGATCGCAATCAAGCCGCAGGTTTTGGTATCATCCATCGCACGGTGGTGATTGAATTTCGGCAAACCGAGTTCCGCCGCAACCTGGTTGAGTTTGAACTGACTCAACTGCGGCAACATAGCGCGTGACATCGCAAGGGTGTCGACAGTCGTGAACTGTTTTTCGATCCCGCTTCGTTCGCAGGCGGCTCGGATAAATCCAATGTCAAAATCGGCGTTGTGGGCAATAATCGGTCGGTCGCCGACAAATTCGAGGAATTTCGGCAAAAATTCTTCCGTTGTGGGAGATCCCGCAACCATCGCATTGGTGATTCCCGTCAGGTCGGTGACCTTTTCGGGGATCGGCATCTGCGGATCAATAAAGGTCGCAAGTTCTTCTGCAAATTCTCCGTTTCGGATGATGACCGCGGCAAGTTCGGTAATGCGATCCTTTGATGACGAAAGCCCGGTCGTTTCCAAATCAAGCGCGACAAATTCACCGTTGAGTGGGGTATTTGCTTCACCTTTGACGGCTTTGATCGTCGCAGAGTCGTCGGAATAGTATGCTTCAACACCGTAAATGACCTTGACGCCGTATTTGGCGGCTGCTTTCATTGCATCCGGGTATGCCTGCAAAACACCGTGATCGGTGACGGCGACTGCTTTATGCCCCCATCTTGCGGCAGTTTTTACCAATTCCTCCGCCGTTTCGACGCCATCCATCGTCGACATAAAGGTGTGCGCATGAAGTTCAACACGCTTGGTAAACCCCTTATCTTCACGCAAAGCCTTTTTGCCGCGTGAAATGGATTGGAATTTCAGCGACATATCATGTTCGTAGGTATTGTACGACATTTCACCCGTGATGGTAAGGTAGTCGCCCACCTTTATTTCATCCATCAGCGGCTGCGCTTCCTCATTTTTCATAAAACGCGAGGTCGTCACCGATCCGCTGAGGTCAGTAATATCAAAACAGACCACCGTTTTCTCGTTTCGGAGTTCACGATGATTGATCGCAAAAACAGTGCCCTTGACCGTAACATCGCCGGATTCACTCGTCAAATCACTCATCGGGAGATAGAGGTCGGGGTCAATTCCCTTCCCGTAGAGCATTTCGCCCATTTTCACGCGGTTTGACTTGTAAAATCTGCGCTCATTTTGTCCGTTTTGCGGAGTCTGCGGCTTTTTCGGCTTCTCCTTCGGGACTTCCACGGGAATTTCCGTTTTTTCCCGTTCAAGAATACGCGCCTGCATTTCCGCCATACGTTGTTCGACAACGCCGGAAAATTCGGTTTCACCACAAAATGTCACCGTCACCGGAACGCCGAAATGACGATCGACATAGGTAACGACATCGTTGATATAGTCACGCAAAAATTCCGCGCCGCCGTTACGAAGTTCAATTTCTATATGATTCGCCGTAACGCGATAATCCGCCCCGTCAAGGTACGCAAAATAACGCGGATTAACACGGGCGATGTGTTTTGCAACCTTGACCGCGATCTCCTCATTGAATGTTTCCGCGGGATATTTCGTCAAAAAAGCGACCTTTTTCAAATGAAAAAATTCAGCGACTGCGGCTTCAATCGGCGCAATATTCTCGATCTCTCCGGGCATGGAAAAGTGGAGAGTCGCATCAAGTTCACCCTCCACCGCACGATATACCACCTGACTGACCTCGACTTTTGAAAGTACAGTCCGTGTTTCGTCGTCAATTTGAATCGGGAATACTTCTAAAAAAGGTAATGCGTTATCCATCAATAATCTTCCTTACAATTTTTCCGCTTCCGCAATCAGTGCATCAAAAAGTTCGCTTTCCGGCACCTTTCGCAAAATTTCGCCATGAGAAAAGACGATGCCCTCGCCTTTCCCGCCGGCGATGCCGATATCTGCCTCACGGGCTTCACCGGGACCGTTGACAACGCATCCCATAACGGCGATCTTAATTTCCTTATCGCAGTTTGCAAAGTATTTTTCAACACGATTTGCAAGTCCGATCAGATCGATCTGCGTTCTTCCGCAGGTCGGGCAGGAAACGATCTGTACACCACCACGCAATCCGCAGTCTTTCAGGATCTCTTTGGCGGCACGGACTTCTTCCACCGGATCGGCGGTCAATGAAACACGGATCGTATCGCCGATACCGTCGCAAAGAAGCGAGCCGATCCCAACGGCGGATTTGATCGCACCGCTCCATACTGAGCCTGCCTCCGTCACTCCGAGATGCAACGGAATATCGGTCTTTGCCGCAAAATCACGGCAGGCGGCGATCGTCGTGGCAACCGAGGACGATTTAATCGACACGCAAACATCGTGAAAATCGTATTTTTCAAGCACCGCAACTTCATCCATTGCCGAACGTGACAAGGCTTCGGCTGTCGGTCCGCCGAATTCCGCCAAAATCTCGCGTGAAACAGAGCCGCTATTGACACCAATCCGTATCGGCAGACCGCGTTCGGCACAGACTTTCGCCACCTGACGTACCTTTGACTCGTCGCCGATATTGCCGGGATTGATGCGAATTTTGTCGGCACCGGCTTCGGCGCTGGCGATGGCAAGGCGGAAATCGAAATGAATATCCGCGACCAACGGGATCGAAATATTATTCTTGATCTCATAGATCGCCCTTGCCGCCTCCATATCGGGAACGGCAACCCGAACGATCTCGCATCCTTCTTTTTCAAGTGCGGCGATTTGTGCCGCGGTCGCTTTCGGATCGCGTGTATCGGTGCAACACATTGACTGAATGGCAACCGGCGCACCGCCGCCGACTTGAATGCCACCGACCTTGATCGCCCTTGTAATTCTTCTCATTTCGTTCTCCCTCTGCTATCCGCGGATCAGTTTGACAATATCGTTGTATGTGACAAACAGCATCAGCCCCATCAGTAGAACGATGCCCACCAAATGCACAATGGCTTCGTATTTTTGTTTGATCGGCTTTCCTCTGATGAGTTCGACAAGTAAAAACATAATCCGCCCGCCGTCGAGTGCGGGAAGGGGCAACAAATTCATCACCGCCAAATTGATCGCAATGAACGCAACAAGATACCACATCTGCGGCATACTTTCCTTTGCGGTATCGCCGATGGTTTTAGTGATCCCGACAACGCCCGTCATATCCGAAACGCTCGCCTGACGCGTGAACAATTGACCGAGCGATATCCAAATCAGTTTGACAAAATTATCGCCCGTTTTCAAAATATAGCCCACACGGTCGCCGAAATCGGCTTCCACCCATTCAGCCGAGGATGAAATTCCATATCGGATTGAGGTCGTGCCGTCCTCATTCGAAAATTCCTTTTTCTCCATCAAGAGGTTTTTGATATGCACTTTTTGTCCGTCACGGATGACGGTGATGTTAAACGGTTTTCCTTCGCCAAAGCCGAGCATCATCGAAAAATCGCTTGACGAAAGAATGTTGTAGCCGTTGACCTTGACAACCTCGTCGCCCTCCATAAGCATTGCTTCGCCTTCATATTCAAATCCGTCGGCAAATTCGGTCAGTGTGACCTTCGGAAAAGCCTCATACGATCCGAAAATAACGGCAATGACAATCATACCGGCGACGAAATTAGTAAAAGCACCCGCAACACAAACGATGAGTCGTTTCCAGACCGGCTGATTTCCGAACGCGTTCGCTTCCTCGCTTTCCTCGTCCTCGCCTTCCATAGCACAAAAGCCGCCGATCGGCAGAAGGCGGAGAGAATATGCGGTCAGTCCGATCCCCTTTTTGCCGGGTTTCAGCGGGAATTTTTTGAACAGAAGTTGAAAATATTCGCCACGTTGAAAACTGATCAACTTCGGTCCCATGCCGATAGCATACTCATTGACCTGAATTCCGCACGCCTTCGCCGCAAGAAAATGCCCAAATTCGTGCATTGCGACCAATGCTCCGAAAATTACAATTGCAAGCAGGATATAAATGATAGATCACTCTCCAAATTCATAAGTGCGCGCACGCACCTCTTTGTCGCAGGCAATAACGTCTTCGACGGTTTCAATGTGGAAATCGCCCGCTTTTTCAAGCGCCTTTTCCACTAGTTTCGCAATATCAAGAAACTTTATGCGGCAATTCAAAAACATATCCACCGCGGCTTCGTTTGCGGCATTCAACACCGCACCATAGGCGTCACCCATTTTTGCGGCGGTTCTCGCCAAACGGAGTGCAGGAAAGGCTTCATCATCCGGCGGTGCAAAGTCGATCGAGAACGGCTTTGAAAAGTCGATCGGATCCGTCAGCGACGGCGACCGATCGGGATAGGTCAGTGCAAACTGGATCGGCAAGCGCATATCCGGCACACCGAGTTGTGCGATCAGTGATGCATCGGCAAATTCCACGGCGGAATGAATGATGCTCTGTCGCTGAACTGCGACCGTGATTTGGCTTTCGTCGACGTCAAAAAGGTGCATTGCCTCGATGAGTTCCAACCCTTTGTTCATCATTGTCGCGGAGTCGATGGTGATCTTGCGTCCCATACTCCAATTCGGGTGTTTTAGGGCATCCTCGACACGGACGGCGGCAAGTTCTTCTTTTTTCTTTCCGAAAAAAGGTCCGCCGGATGCGGTCAAAATGATGCGACGTACTTCGGAATGTGCCCCGCAGGCAAGGCATTGAAAGATCGCGCAATGTTCACTGTCAACGGGCAAAAGTTCCACACCCTGCTTTTTTACCGCCGACTTGACAAGCGCACCGGCACAGACTAGCGTTTCCTTATTTGCCAGTGCAATATTGTTCCCGACTTCGATCGCCTCCATCGTCGGACGAAGTCCCGCCATACCGACAATGCTCGTCACGACGGCACCCGTCTTTTCACGGGCGGCGGCAATGATGCCATCCTCACCCGCAAGAACTTCGGTCGAAGTATCTGCAATGCGTTTTTTCAGTTCTATCGCGGCGGATTCATCACGAAGTACCGCGATCGACGGTGCAAATTCACGCACCTGCTTTTCCATCAGATCAACGCTCGTCGAAGCCGTGATCGCCGTAATACCAATGCCAAGGTGGCGCGCCACCTCAAGCGTCTGCGTACCGATCGAACCCGTCGAGCCGATGATCGAAATATTCTTTTTCATCAAAAAATCACCTTGGTCAAATGGAACAAAAGTTCAAATCCCGGAAGTACAAACAAAACGCTATCCAATCTATCCAAAACGCCGCCATGACCGGGCATGATTCTGCCGTAATCTTTGATTGCCGCGGCACGCTTGATCATCGAGAAATTGAGGTCGCCCAATTGACCGACAACTGCGCCAAAAAGTCCTGCGGCGGCAAGCAGAAGGAAGTTGACATCAAAGTTCCAAATCTTTTCAAGCATTAGTCCGTACAGGCAAAGTCCCAAAACGCCGCCGACCAAACCGCCGATCATACCTTCTACGGTCTTTTTCGGAGAGATCGTCGGGCAAAGTTTATGCTTTCCGATAAAACTTCCGGTGAAATAGGCACAGGTGTCGCTCATCAGTGGTGCAATAAAAGGCATTGCAAAAAGATATTTGCCGTTTTCCATCGCGTTGATACGAAGCATTGAGGTGAAAAACAACGACAATATCACCGTTCCGAAAAATGCTCCCTCCACATCGGCGAATTTGACCGTTTGATGGCGGAAAAGCCAAATGGCAAACATCGCAAGCGCAAGTCCGTAGATCAAATAGAACGCGATTTCCCACTGAACGCCGAGATAGGAAAGCACCGTAAACGACGTGAAAAACACGACGGAAACGGTAAAAAGTGCCGGATGTTTTCCCGCACCGGCGGTATAAAGCAATTCATAAAGGCCGATGTTTCCAAGCAACACAACGGCGGCACACACCACCCAAGCGGGCAAAAAATAAAAGACCGCGATAAACAAAGTGATCGCAACAACACCGGAAATAATACGAGTTTTCACAATATCACCTAATAATTACTGATTCTTCACACCGCCGAAACGACGGTCACGCGAATTGAAATACTCAATCGCTTTCAAAAGATCGTTTTTGGTAAAGTCCGGCCAAAGCACGTCGGTAAAATAGAATTCGGAATACGAACTTTGCCACATAAGGAAATTCGAACTGCGGTGTTCTCCGCCCGGTCGTATCACAAGCTCCGGATCGGGGATTCCCGCACTGAACAAATGATCGGAAACCATTTGTTCGTCAATGGAATCGGGATCAAGTCCGTTTTCCGACGCTTCACGTGCAAGTGCACGGCAGGCACGAACCAATTCATCCCGTCCGCCGTAATTCAGGCAAATATTAGCCTGCATTCCCGCATTCCTTTTTGACAAGGTTTCCGCCTCGTCAATGAGCGACCTTAATTCATCGGATAACACGGTGACGTCGCCGAAAAATTTCAGGCGTACTTTGCCCTTTTTAATCTCGTCAATCGCTTCATGCAGATACTTAACAAGCAGTCCCATGATCGCGTCCACTTCGTCTTTCGGGCGTTTCCAATTTTCCGTCGAGAAGGCATAGACCGTCAGATATTCAACGCCGATACTTTCGGCAAAGGTCGCAATATTTCGGAATGTATTGCTCCCTGCGGAATGTCCCGCACTACGCGGCAGACCGCGTTTTTTTGCCCAACGGCCATTGCCATCCATAATGATGGCAATATGTTTTGGAACGGCCCCGGAAAATCCGGCGCCGTTCCTTTCTTTTCTTTGAAATAGTTTCATTAGATTTCGAGAAGTTCTTTTTCCTTCTTGGCAAGCGATTCGTCAATGACCTTGCAGTACTTGTCGGTGAGTTTTTGAATATCGTCCTCAACCTCCGCCAAATCATCCTCGGTGATTTCGGATTTTTTCTTCATCGCCTTAAATTTGTCAACCGCGTCACGGCGGACATTACGAACGGCGATCTTGCCTTCTTCGGAATACTTGTGGACCTGCTTGACGAGTTCCTTACGGCGTTCCTCGGTCAACTGCGGGAAAACAAGGCGAATAACCTTACCGTCGTTGGTCGGCGTGATACCGATATCGGAAGCAAGGATCGCTTTTTCGATCGCTTTGACGGCAGAAGCGTCCCAAGGTTGAATAACAAGAGCACGCGGTTCCGGCGATGAGATGGACGCAATCTGTGCGATCGGCGTCATGGAACCGTAATAGTCCACCTCAACATTTTTCAAAACTGCGGCATTGGCGCGTCCGGCACGGACACCGTCAAACTGTTCACTGACCGCTTCCGCGCTCTTTTTCATTTTGGCTTCGATTTCCGGATATTCACTGGCTTTCATATTATCGGCTCCTTTCAACTTTTGTTCCAATATTTTCACCCATGATTACGCGATAAACGTTTTCCGGGTCTTTTAATGCAAAAACGACGATAGGAAGATTATTATCCATCGAGAGTGTTGCGGCCGTAGTATCCATAACCGCAAGGTGACGTGCAAGCATTTCGTCATAGGTCAATGTGTCGAACTTGACCGCATCCGGGTTTTTATTCGGATCGGAATCATACACGCCGTCAGCGTTGGTCGCTTTCAGGAAGACGTCGGCGTTGATTTCCACCGCACGAAGAACGGCGGCGGTATCCGT
>DCHG01000039.1:35544-35752 GCA_002315595.1 Clostridiales bacterium UBA1758
GTAAAGAACGGATTGCCCGTTCCACAACCGAAGATGACGACTCTGCCCTTTTCGAGGTGACGAACGGCCTTATTTCGAACATAGGGTTCCGCAATGGCGCGCATTTCAATGGCAGTCTGAACGCGGACATTGACGCCGCGTTGTTCCAATGCGTCCGCCAAAGCGAGAGAATTCATCGTTGTGGCAAGCATGCCCATATGATCGGCAC
>DCHG01000002.1:0-38777 GCA_002315595.1 Clostridiales bacterium UBA1758
TCAAACACAGGGCATCATACAAGGCTCTGCGCTCCTGCCGGAGATACCGTTCCTGCCGCCGTCCCCAGATTCCGATTGGCTGTTTTTCCTCCTGCGGTACGGACAAGCACGGGAGGTAATAGTCTCCGTGAAGCTCATACCAAAGGCCGTTGTTCTCATCAAATATGTACTGTTCCATAATCGTGTCCTTTCTGATTTTGCTCCGAGATCTGCTGCTCCCGTTGTCGTCCACAGCCCTGGGCTGCCGTGGGCAATCAGCGAGTAAGCAGCAAATCACGGAATTTGAGGTTGATTCCACGATTATCTATTCTTCGGAGAATGTTCTGAAATCAGCAGATTTACATTGAAAATCAAGCATTTTTCACTTAATTTGTATCATTTTTCTTGCAGTGCTGCTTGCAGTCTCATGTTCTCCAAGAGATAATCGCAGTTCAGCAAGCGCTAATTGCTTCACGGAAAACACAAACTGCATACAAAAAGCACGGAAATCACCGATTTCCGTGCTTTTTTCATGTAACCGATATGTGGTGCCGGTCATTGATATGATAGACAACTGATTGATACTTGACAAGCCCACTTGTCGTTTGTATACTGAAATCGATACGAAACATCAAAAAGCGCGGAAAATATCTTTGGGCACCCTTTTGCAGGAGGAAAACATGAAAAAAATCATTCTCGACATCAACATCGACGGCGACTGTACCAACCTCTGTTCACTTGCCGTTCTGAACATCCTAAAAAACGAAGGTGAAGCGGAAATTCTTGCAACGACGGCTTGTTATAAATCTCCGCTCGCCACCGGCTGTATCAAAGCAATTAACCGCTATTACGGCAATCCCGATATTCCCGTCGGCATTCTGCATTGTCAAGACGAGACGCACCCGACTTCTTTCCCGAGTTATATCAATCAGATTTTCTGCCCCGACCACCCATTTGGTGAGGACGCCGAAGACACGGTATCCGTCCTACGACGCGTGCTTTCCGCCCAAGAGGATGACAGCGTAGTATTTGTGGTCGCCGGTTGCTTTGCCTCTGCCGCAGCGCTTCTGCAAAGTGAACCCGATAGCATTTCTCCTCTTTCCGGGCACGATTTGTGCCATCGCAAGATTTCGCGCATCGTAGCCATGGCCGGCGCATTTGACACTTTCAAAAAAGAAGAGGTATTCCCGGAAAACAATGTTGTCGTACAGATTCCGGCGGCCAAGTATGTCACTGAAAACTGGAAAAAGGAATTTGTGTTCTCCGGCTTTGAAATCGGTCAACGCATTCAGACACTGAAGGAATTCCGCCACTTCGGCCCGTTCGAAAACCCGCTTCAACTGGCATACAATCTCCTTGACGCTTCTCGTAACCTTCCTCTCGGCGACAATCAAAGTTGGGATCAGACCGCGGTGCTGGAGGGCGTTCGTCCGGGGCAGTATTTCAATTATCACGAGTATGGCCGCATCCATGTAACCGACGACGGCATCACCGAATGGGTGCCCGAATCGGGCGGCAGAATGACATTCCTTGTACCCAAGGTAAACCTCCTCGATGTCAGAGCGGTGATCAATGACATGATTTTCCCCGAGTGGAGACAATACGAGCATTTCTACCGTCCTTTTATGGAAAACCCGCAGGGTTTTGCACTCAAGAGTCTCGTGAGTCGGTTTCCTGGTGAAGAAGAACTGTAAGTTTCTTCTGCCAGACGCTACCGACAAGCATAAAAACACAAATCAAATTAAAAAACGGAGAGAATAACAATATGGTACTATTTCAAGGAAACGATGTTTTTGCTTACAGAGATCCAACCTGTACCTTTTTCCGGGGCAAATACTATCTCTTTTTTACGCTCAGCGAAAAAGAGAATGGCTATATGTATAACCGTGTTGCCATGAGTTCTTCCGAGGATCTGTTTCATTGGAGTACGCCGAAGTTTTTGACAAAAAAAGACCGAAATTTGAATTTTTGCAGTCCGGGGAATGTGATATGCCAAGGCGATGATTATGTACTGTGTATTACCTCTTATCCCATGCCCCAACCCTTTGCCGAATATCCATTTGCAAATGAAACGGCGCGCATCTATACAATGCGTACAAAGGATTTTGAAACATTTTCCGAACCGCAGATGCTACTCCCAAAAGGGGACACTCCGGCGGAAGAATTGGGCAGAATGATCGATCCGTATATCATACAGAAGGAAGATTTCTATTATCTTTTCTACAAGCAAAACGGGGCTAGTTTTTCCCGTTCCAAGGATTTACAACATTGGGAGTATCTGGGGCACGCAAATGTTGGGGAAAATGTCTGTGTTTTGCAATTTTCCGGAGAATATTTGATGTTGCATCAATTCTTTTGTCGAGCGGCTCACAACAGCCATAGTTAACCCAACCGAAGCGATCGTAAAGCGGCTTCATATACTGAATTTCAAATTCATCGTGCATCCGTGGTGAAACCTCAGAGAAAATCTGCGCGGCACCTGAAATCCAACAATCCGATGCCTTGATATGATTTTGATCAATCGCATACCATTTCGGTTCGTCGACATAAGTCTCCATGCAGTGACAGATAGAGCCTTGACCCGCCTGCAAGAGGTTCTGCTCCTCATACTGATCAATCAAATCCATTTCGATGGCAACAAGCCGCTTCATCAACGTATGGAGATATTCGGGTTCGTCATAAAATGAATACAGGATTTTTTCCGCGCCTCTCCAAAAGACGAGACGATCCCAAAGTGCCGCCCAAATCATGACGCCCTCTGCACGCAACGGAAGAATATCGCCCATTAAATCGGCATAATAATCATGGACTTTCTCCGTTGCTTCCGCATCATATTTAATCTTACAGAAATGCAGTTTTTCCATAGATGCTTCATCTGGGAGCTGATCGACAAACAGATGAGTTGAAGCGCCGCTTACGTCGGCTTCGTCTGTTGAAATTCCGTTTGAAATGCCGCAGCCACTGTTTGAAAACTGCTTCGGGTATGTAAAAAACGGAGTCAGCACCATGTCGCCTCGAAAATGGCGATATTTATACAAAATCAAGCGCAATCTGTTTTCAATTTCACGAAGCGCCGGATCAGTACAAAGACAGGTCAACTCGCCGTCACGGTTAAGTTCCTGCAACGGAAGTTGGTCAAGAAGAATCGTCGGGCGTGCATGAGCGTCAAGGGAATTGAGGCGTCCCCAATTTCGCGCAATTTCCTTTTGACTGTCACAGCCGGCAATTTCCGCATACTGCTTCACCAGATCTCTTACGAGTTCTCTTTCATTCATCGAAAATCTCCTTTATCATTCCGACACCGTTCGGGTTAAATTTATACTATACCATGTCTTTGCCGTTTTCTTGAAGTATTTTTCTCTTTTTTGAAATATATCGCGATTTGCAGGAGTTTCGTATATAATACATGTATCAAATTCCGTGGAAAAGGGTGTGGCGACGAACGACCGACAAAAAAGTCGAATTGGCCGAAAGACTTGCGCATACGCGAAAAAAATGACTGCGGGAAACCCGAGTCGCAGAAATTACAATCGCTGCCGGATGACGATCGTCCTAAACTTCCATCTTCGTCCTTGATGAGTGATGATGCGTATCAACCCGAAGGCCGTTGACGTTATATCCCTCCCGCCAAAAGAAAAATCAAATGATATGATTTTCCGATTTGTGCTCGTTGCGAATGTCATTCTCTTTCTTATCGCAATGTTCAATCTTTTCAGACTATGGCGCCGTTATAGAACAGCGGCTAATTTTTCAATGCTACCGAATATTCCCCGTCTGCCGTCCATCAACTTTTCATAGCGATTCGGTTCAAGTTCCAGTTGATACACGCCCCGATAATTCGGCCGAATGGCCGAGATATACTCCTCCAGCGGCAGCGCTCCGCTTTGCAACGGAAAATGAGTCGTATATCCCGTTTCGGTCGCATACAGCGCGTGAATATGGGTGTGAATGACTCGGTTTGAGAACCGTTCCGGCGGCAAGATAGGGTGTTCCCACGACTTCGTCGCCCATGCAAAATGTCCGAAATCAAAGCAGATCCCCGCGTACTGCGGCTTGGCTTCTTCGATCACGCGCATAACAAAATCGGCACTGTCTCCATCGGAATGATCCGGCATGAGACGGTTGTTTTCCAGTGCCAGCATCGCTCCGTTTTGATCACGGTCGATGACGCCGGCAAGCGTCTCCATCATGCGTCGATTGTCATCAAAAAGAATTGTGCCGCTTACCGGGTGCAGTACCAAAATCATCTTTTCCTGCTTTTGAGCCTTCAATATTTCCTTCAACGGCGCAAAAACATCACAAACAGCAGTCGTTACCGATCGTGGAGAGGTGTGGACGGATATCTGCATTCCGTGTCTCCACACACGGGTTGCCGCGACGAAAACCGACTGTGCATCCTGCTCGGCAGGAACGGGACGCAGTTCGATATTGCGCACACCCTGCTCAAATAAGTCATCAAGAAACCGATCCGAACCGAGATCCCGACCGCTAACAAGTTCCGAAAACGGCAAAGAAACACCTATCATATCTATTTCTCCCGAAATGTTTATTTTGTTTCGTTTGTGTTTTCACTTTACCATTTGACGGGCAAAAAATCAAGTTTTTATTTTTCGCTTCTGTCTTTATTTTTTCGCATTTCAAAAAGTTTTTCATAAAAATCGAAAAAACCCTTGACAAACCCACCTATCATATAGTAAAATAACGCTTGTACCGCAATGCGGCACATTTGGCGGCATAGCTCAGAGGCTAGAGCAACCGGTTCATACCCGGTCGGTCGTGGGTTCAAGTCCAACTGCCGCTACCAATCTTGCGAGAACCAATCACTCGCAAGCAATATGGCCCGTTGGTCAAGCGGTTAAGACACGGCCCTTTCACGGCTGTAACATGGGTTCGAGTCCCGTACGGGTCACCAAAGCCTCTAAACGAAAGTTTAGAGGCTTTATTTTTATTGTCGGGCTTTCGCGATGCTTTTTTCTTGACACCGCCCCGATTTTCTGTTATACTTTTAATATGTTCGGAGGCTTAGCTCAGCTGGTTAGAGCGCCTGCTTCACACGCAGGAGGTCACTGGTTCGAGTCCAGCAGTCTCCACCAAACGATGACAGTTCGATATAAATCATTGTATTTGACGGGCTGTTTGTGTTCAGGGTTTTGCTGAACACATCATAAAAGACTCACCTTTACGGTGAGTCTTTTTTATTAAACTCCGAGAAGTTTTTTCAGGTCGCAGATCCGCAGGAACCGTCAGGATCAGGGCCGTGCTCTCTCTGATAGTTTCCCTTGGTGACATAGAAGTAATACCTGTGACCTTTGTCACGATACCGACATGATCAGGATTCCCAGTGTTGTCTCCGATTCCGCTGTCCTGCCAGTCGTACATACACATATCGCCGATCTGAGGTTTGTAGCTGTCGCTCTCCTGCCAGCGTTCAAGCTTTTTAGTCAGTTTTATATCTTTCTGCTTCCATGCCTCTGATATAATCGAGATCTTCCTTTGTGGATATCTTGTTAACAGTAACCTTTTCCGTGCTATTGTTGTTGATTTCGCTCTCACGTTCAGAATCGGAAATAGTAGTTTCATTGTCGCGGCGCTGGTACTGAACTTGACTTTCTGCTTGGTTTTGTGTTACGATTTCATTGGAAGTGAAAGCATCACCTCCGTCATGACGAGTGAGTGTAGGCATGGCGGTAGTAGCATTGGAAGAGTCGTAAACCTCTCCAGTTGCATATGCTTTCACTTCTTTTTCATTTTCCCATCCCGTCAATACCCAACTGTTGTCAGTCGGCTCTTTTGAAGGGATAACTATTCACTCTTCACCAAAAAAAGATCGATTTCGGGGAAGTAACCTAATATCACAGCAACGCCACCGGGGATTTCCTCGGTGGCGTTTGTCTTAAAACATATTTTTATACTCTGCAACGACCCTTGCGTCGTAGATCTCTTTTGCTTCGCCGAAAAAGAGTGTCGGTCGCTTTTCGAGGAAGACGACGGTGTCCTTTTTGAGTGGCTCGATGATCATTTTCAGTTTCTTCGGATAGCCGAAGCGTTCCAATGCGATCTCCCACATCGTCCCATTATAGAAATTGTCCGCAATATACTCGCCGTCGTGGTACAGTTTCGCGGTGTTCCCGCCGTAGTCGATCTGCAAAAATGCGTTGTTCGCCTCACCGTGATAGTCAATGTCGATCTCATACTCGCCTTTTCCGATGGATCTGACGCCGACGGAGTGGGCGACCTTTTCGATCGACTTTTCATATACGGCAAAGCCGTTCTCCTCCCCAACGCGTTCAAAACCCTTCGGCGCTTCGGTAAGATCCGGGAAAACTCGGAATTTCGGCGTATCACGACCGATGACCTCGACGCCACGGTCGGTTTTGATTACAAGCGAATCGGAAATAAACAGATAATCTCGATCAAGTGTGATCTTATGTGCATCAAGCGCCTCCGATCTGCTAATCGTCAAAATCTCCGCGTCCCCGTCAAGATCGTATTCGGGATCGCCGTCCGCATAGAAAACAAAGGTGTTATTGATCCTGCAAAGCGGGCTCGCCTTGGCGGTCTTCATCACGGCATTACCGAGTTTCATATTGAACGGCCAGAAGAAGAAATCACCGTCGTGAAGGTCAAATTCCGGCAATTTGAGTTTCCCCGATTTCAAGGGGATCTCGATATTCACGGCCGTATGGACATTCATAACATATCTACGCTGATAGTTGTTGACAAAGAAATATCCGTGCTGTCCATCGTCCCTCGTCGACCAACGAATATGCTCCGTGTCAGCCGCGTCGGTCGGCTCGTCAGCGGGAATATGCGTTTGGAGTGTAGCAAGATCGTCGCCGAAATCACGCAGGAACAGACCGAGTAGTTTCATTTCCTTATAGGATTGGCGGATCTGACCGAATTCGCGGATCGGCGCCTGAAAATCATACGAAAGTTCCGGCACATCACTCGTCCACCCGGGCTCAAAATTATAACCGCGGTATTCGTTCATAAACGAATGTTTACCGATCGGGTTGACGCCGCCGTGGAAGATATAATAGCCGAACAGATTTACTCCGCTTGCCATTTTGGAAAGCATGAGCGCACCCGCGTCCCGATCCGAAATGATCGGACGGCGTGCGCGAGAGATCTGTACGCCCGCACCGAGTTCGGCGGTAAAATACGGAAAGCCCTCGATCGTGTCGGCCGCATCGAGTCGTTTTCCTCCGTCACTGCCGATGTTGACGTCGTTTCTGCCCTCTCTGATCAGATAGGCTTTATTTGCGGGCAATTCCGTGTCGGACAGATCCCACGGCGCTTCGGGGTAGCCGCCCCACATCGGGAGCATCCCGCCCGTAGACGCACCGCCCCATGCCGTCGCCGACCACAATGCTGCGGAAAAACCGTGCTTTTCAAGAATTCTGCGCAGGATGCGCATATGTTCCTGTCCCGCTTCGCCGGGGACTCCGCCACACGGACCTCCGTGTTCGTTTTCAACCTGAATACCGATGATCGGGCCACCGTCGTCATACATGAAGCCGCGTGCTTGCTCGCCGAGTTTTCCGAAGTATTCGTCGACCTTGGCAAGATATCGCTCGTCATTGTCGCGAAGGCTCCACCCTTTTTCGAGAAGCCAATCCGGAAATCCGCCGTTTCTTGCCTCACCGTGCGGCCACGGACCGACGCGGAGATAGGCGAACATTCCGGCATTTTTGACCTCTTGCAAGAAATCGCGCAACGAACGATTTCCCGAAAAATCGTACTCGCCCTCATCCTCCTCGTGGTGAAGCCAAAAGACATAAGTCTGCACGATATCAAGCCCGCAGGCTTTCATTTTATAAAGTGACTCGCGCCATTCCTCGCGCCTCGTGCGGGAATACTGCATCTCACCCGAGATCGGCAACCACGGCTTGCCGTCCTTCATTAAAAACAACGGATTGTAAGTAATGTTTTTCATGTTCTTTCTCCTTTGTATTCGGAATAACTCAATCATACCACAAAATTTGAAAAAATGAATTGCAAAATGTAACCCATCCATGTTAAAATATCACTATAAGATTTCACCGTTTTCGGTGTTTCGCATCACATTATTGTGGCACTGCCGTTTGGAGGATACTATGAAAAAACTCAATGTTGCGTTGGTCGGCTACGGTCGCCGTGCATTCGGCATTTCTCAGGATACTTTCTCGCTTTTCACCGATGAAATCAACTTTGTCGCCGTCTGCGACCGCGTGCCCGAAAAAGCCGCCGAAGGCGCAAAATATCTCGGCGAAATGTTTCACACCGAGATCCCCGCTTTGACCGATTATGAGGATGTCATCCGCATGAAGCCCGACGCGATCGTCATTACGTCGTCATGGATCACCCATATTCCGTTCTCCATCCGCGCAATGGAAGCGGGCATCCCGGTCGCCTGCGAAGTCGGTGGTGCATACACCGTCGATCAATGCAAGGAACTTGTTGCCACCTATGAACGCACGAAATCCCCGTTTATGTTCCTCGAAAACTGCTGTTTCGGTCGTTTGGAGCAACTTGCGCTTGAAATGAAACGCCTCGGAATGTTGGGCAAGATCGTCCATGTTTCCGGTGGATATATGCACGACCTGCGTGACAGTCTGATCAAAAGTTACCACACAACGCGTTATCGCCTGAGCGAATATGTCGGGCGCAACTGCGAAAGTTATCCGTCGCACGAATTCATTCCGCTTGCAAGATTGCTGGATGTAAATCACGGCAACCGCCCGGTCAAACTCTATTCCTCCGCAACACGTGCATGGGGTATTCCGGACCTTGCCCAACGCAATTACGGCAAAGATGCCGAGGTCAGTCAACTTGTCTATAATCAGGGTGATGTCGTCACGACTGTCATTGACTTTGCCAACGGCGAAACCATGACGCTCAAACTTGATACCTCCCTGCCCCGTCCGTATTCCCGTGGATTTGAAGTCCACGGTACACGGGGTGCGATCTTCGAGGATAACCAATCCGTTTTCATCGACGGTCAGGATCAGGAATTTGACTTCGAGTGGAAAAAGCAGTGGGGCAATGTCGAAAAATACTATGAAAAATATGACAGCCCGCTTTGGCGCGAATTTTCCAGGGATCCGCGCGGCAGTCACGGCGGAATGGACTATCTTGAATTCCGTGCATTCTTCGATTGTATCCGCACGGGTGATCCGATGCCGGTCGATGTCTACGACGCCGCGGTCACGATGGCAATTACTCCGCTGAGCGAAGAATCCCTCGCCATGGGCATTCCGGTCGCTTTCCCCGATTTCACCTCCGGTCGCTGGGTAAGACGAATGGACGAAGAATAAAATTTATGGTTCATGAAAAAAGGATGCCATTTCGGCATCCTTTTTTGTTTATTGTCTTGTCATCGTTTTGGATAGTTCTTCCTGCGGAAGTATGGCACCCTGTTTTCTCAGGTTCAGAACCAGCTCCTCCGTGTCGAGTTCGCATGCCTTTTGATGCTTTTCAATCGCCTGCACCGCCGCGGCGCCGGCGGCCTGACCGAGTGTATAACAGACCGGCATCATGCGGATCGACGCATGAACCCGCATATCGCAGGAAACAGTACGCCCCGCAACCCAAAGGTTGTCGGAGCCCTTCGGTACCATGACTCCGTACGGTATGCCGAAGTATTCGCCCGGTCCGTAATGGTAGGTTTCAAAAAACTCCTCATGGAAGCGGGCATACTCCTCCTCCGAGCAGTTGCGGACGTGCAGATCAACATCCTGCGCATTGAGACAAATCTGATCCGGGAACTTGCGGCGATTTTGATAGTCCTCAAAGCAAAGGCAGTATTCTCCCTTAATCCTTCTTGAATCGCGCACGCCCATCATCGACGCCGTTGCCGCAAGCTCCACATCCTTAAAATCTTCAAAATATGTTTTGAAAAATCTCAAATATTCCTGAACCAAGCGCCTTCCCATCACCATTCCGTCCGAAACACTGCGGCAGTTCAGCGCATCCATATTGAAAATATGCCCGGCATTTAGCGATGCGAGATTGCCAACGCTGAGAAAAATTCCCGGAATATGTCTGTCGGGGAAGGTAAAAAACCCGTCCTTTACCGCCTGATCGACGACCTTTTGCTGATTTTTGATCTGTCCTTCGACCAAATTCGGCTCGATCTTTTCCCAATTTGTTCCCGCCAATGTCGCCATCAACGTAGGTGGCATCGGATCGGTGGGACGATCAAATTCCACACCGCATTTATCCGCCAAAATGGCGTCACCGGTGCAGTCGATGAATGCCTTTGCCCTGACAAAACTCAGTCCCTCAACATTTGAAAGGACGACTCCTTTAACCGAAAGTGAGTCGAAATCGCATTGGGCGTCGATCACCTGCGTGAAAAAACGAACCTCGACCTTCGCCTTTTCCATGAATTCATCCAGCACCAATTTCAAGCCTTCGGGACTGAACGGTTGCCAAACAAAGTAATCGAGTTTCTTGCGTTCGGATGGCACATAGCCGGTAAAATAGCCCCTTTCGTAGAGGACATCCTCCAGTTCTCGCACGAATCCGCCTAACAGCATCTGCCCGCCATGTCCCAACTGACCCATATTTGTGACAAGTCCGGAGGTTCCGGCGCCGCCGAGACATCCCAATGCCTCCACCAGCAGAACCTTTGCGCCCATTCTTGACGCGGTGACTGCCGCCGCGCATCCGGCAGGGCCGCCACCCGCGACTACCACATCATAGCCGTCTTCCTCGGGTATCATTCGCCTGAATTCAAATTCTTTCATTTTTCACCCTTCCTTTCGGTCGTTTTCTCTTTTAAGCATATCATAAGAAAAACCGCGGAAAAGCGATAGTGCTTTCCCGCGGTTTTTTCATACATTTCCGCTGTTTATGAATTTACTTCTTCCACGCATTCGACGCCGACCTTTCCGAGTCGTACTTGATTCGGCGTGCATCCGAACCTTTTCCGAAACGATCGACCAAAATGATTGTAGTCACAGTACCCGACGGCATTTGCAACCTCCGTGACGGTATATTCGCCTGTTTTTAACAAATATGCCGCTTTTCTCAAACGAATTTCCTTGACATACTGCAAGGGTGACTGTCCGATTCCTTCGCGGAATAAATGTCCAAATCGTTCTTCGCTGATATAGAGCATTTGCGCAAGTCCGGTCAATGTGAACTGCTCAGAAAGATGATTGTCAATGTAGACAAGTACCGGCTTCAAACGATCCATGGCATTCTGCCGACATATAATTTCCCCGGACGGCACGGCTTCGACCGCATATTCACGGCTCAAATAGACAAGTATCTCCGTAACCAACGCACGACAAAGTTGTTTCCAGCCTTCCCTCTGTTGAAGTTTTTCCGCAAAAATTCGGTTAATCAGCGTCTGAATCTTTTCATCCGCCCGAATAAGCGAAGAAAAAACATAATTCTTTTCATACAATTCTTTCGATATCGCACCGAGGTCAATGATCATCACATATTGGCGATACGGATCTTGCGCACGGTAAATACTGTGAATTTGACCGCCGTTTGCGATAACAAGATCGCCTGCACGTGCATGAAGGCATTGCTCGTCCACAAAGATATCCGCCATGCCTCCGGCGATATAGATCGTTTCAATATGCTCATGCCAATGCGGTTGCGTGATTTGTTTTGCCTCCGTAAACGGCCCGATCGACAAATAAACCGGCAGTTCTCTGTCGTATTGGTTTCTTCTTTCATAGAGTTCTAATTGCGGCATGGCTTTTCCTCTTCTGCGATAAGTCGGCATTTTAACCGATGATCTTAATACCTCACGGCTCTGCCGATGACTTCGTCCTGTTGTTCGCGGGTGAGATTGACAAAATAATAACTGTATCCGCAAACGCGGACAAGTAGGTCGCGGTGTTCGTCCGGCTTTTCCTGTGCGGCACGAAGTTCGTCTGCGTCGAAAAGGTTAAATTGCAGGGTGGAGCCCCCGGCGTCCAAAAATTCTTTGGTCAAGCCGTCCAGTACCGCTTTCCCGTTTTCCTCACCGAGTTTCGGCAAGGTGACCTCAAGCGCAAACGAATCCGTAAATTCGGTGAAGTCAATGGCACGCACCGTGCGCATCATATGCGCAGGCGTGATGCCCGAAATAATCTCGCTTGGCGACACACCGCGTGAAAGCGAAAATCCTTTCTTTCGCCCGTCGGGCGTGGCAGGCGTGACATATCCCAACGGACGGAAAATATCATGCGGATAAAACGCGGGGTAGTATTTTCCTCCGCGTCCGTTGGTCTGACCGGCGGTGCCGGAAAGTTCATGCAGGATCCGTACCGTAAACGCATCAAGTTCCTCATTGCCACTGCAATGCTTCGGAATACGGTTGATAATATACTGACGAAACGGCTCGTTTCCCTCAAATTCGTTCTTCACGACCTCAATAAAATCGTGATAACTCATCCGCTTTTCATCAAAGCAAATGGTCTTAACCGCCCAAAGCGAATCAATAAAGGTCGCAGGCGCAAGCATCGACAGTGCCGTGGACGCATACTTCGAACCGCCCGCCGCGGCATCCTTTCCGGATTCCAAACAACCCGTAAGCATGGTACTGTAAAGCGGCATCGGACCATATACTGCCCAATTTCGCTCAAATTCGTTTTTCAGCGCCTCGACTTTGAGAATGAACGCCTGAACATCGGCGATCGCTTCTTTGACAAGGTCGTCAAAATTATCATAGTCTCGCTTTTTCAGTGTATCGAGCAAAATCGCCGGCAGTCCGATCCATGTATCGGCACGCGTGCAGACCTCCGTCCCTCCGAGGACGATCTCGTGGCATCCGCCCGCCACATAAAGGCGCGCATCGCGTTCCTCCTGCCCGTGGCGAACTCTTGCGGCAATATGGGTTTCATCGTTCATCAAAACAATCATCGAAAGTCCCGCCAACTGCACGCGGTAGATCCAATCAAAATACGCCTGCGGATGTTTTTTTGAAACGCGGCAGTCGTATTTGACATTCGCGACACGCACATTCAACTCCGCACGGAAGAAAAGTTCCGTCACCTCGTTGTAGACCACATTTCCGTCGGCATCGCATCCGCCGAGGATGACCGTCGTCGACGTTTCGCCCGGATCATTGTTTTCATCAAAGCGGATCGCGGTGTAGCAAAGCAGTTTTTCGAGCATTTCGCGTGCTTCATCGGGGGTAATTCGACCGTTGGCGAGGTCGGCGGAATAATACGGATACAACATTCTGTCGAGTTGTCCGTAAGTTGAAATGCCGATTCCTTCCAGCGTTCCCACGGCTTCACGACAAAATGTGATGGCGCAAAGTGCTTCGTGGAAGGTCTCGGCGGGCTCATATGGGACGCGTTTTGCCGCCGCCGCAATCATTTCGCAGTTGCGCCGTTCGTCGTCATTTGTCGCCTCTCCGACCATTTTTTCCGCTTCTTCCGCAAAGCGATCCTGTAATCTTTTCAGACAATCGAGGGATTCAATCGCCGCGTCATAGAACGGGAGTTTCGAACTATCCTCACATTTTTCACGATATGACACCGCCTGCGCACGCAGTCCTTTTATTCCACATTGTAGAATGTTGTCGTAATTCAACGCATGGTGGTCAAGTCCGACGGGATTATTCCAGCAATAAATTCGTCCCGATTCACGGTCGGCTTTCAGCGCGTCACCGTATTTTGCGGCTTCCGCGCCATATTGGCAAAACATAAACGTGCCGCTAGTTTCCTGCCCGATCCCGCCCCAAGTCTTGCGAACGCGACCTGCCGAAAACTGGTGAAAGAACGGATAGTTTTTGAATACATGAACCGCACTTTCCTCCACTAGGACTCGAATCAATTCCGTTTTGATTTTTTGAGGATGCGCGTTCCGATTGGCATCAAATGACGCCCGAAGCAGAGTGGTGATCCGTTTTCCTTCGTCATCGTAATGATCGTAGAAATCGGTCATCTCGTCAATAAATGCGGCATATTTTTCGAGTCGTTTCATATTTTCCCTCTTTCAGTTGATTTTGACATTCAAGCCAAATGAAGCGGCGTGGTCGCCGAGTTTTTTCATGGTTTCGGCGGTTGGCGGCACAATCCCGCGGCAACGGAATTCCATTCCAAGTGCATCATATTTGTCGCGGCAAATTCCGCTGAACGGAAGAAGTTCGTAATTTTTTTCGCCGATATCTGCAATAAATCGTGCGATTTTGCCGATTTCCGTCTCGTTGTCGTTAAAGTCGGGCACGATCGGCGTACGCAAAATCATCGGCAGTTTTCCCGCGACATAACGAATGTTTTCCATGATCGTTTCGTTGCCCATTCCCGTATGTTCACGGTGAAGTTCGTTCCCGATACATTTGATGTCACACATCATCAAATCGAGAAACGGCAAAACCTTTTCAATCGTTGACCGCGGTACGCATAGGGCGGTTTCGATCGCGGTATGTATTCCCGCGACTTTCAGCCGCGACAGTAATTCCGCCAAAAAATCCGCGTGCAACAACGGCTCACCGCCCGAAAATGTTACACCGCCGCCACCGCTTTGATATAAGGACGCGTCCCGCATAATTTCGTCGAAAACCTCGTCAACGCTGTATTTCCGTCCCGAAATTTCCAGTGCGCCCGCAAAGCAAACTTCGGCGCATTTCCCGCATGAAATACAGTTGCCGTTCAAACGCCCAATCTTTCCCGCTTCGACCTTCGGGCAAACACACAAACATTCGCCGCATCCAATACATTTCGTGCGATAATACATCAGCGTCGGCTCCGCCGAATGACTTTCGGGGTTGTGACACCAACGGCAACGAAGGTTACACGCCTTGAAAAACACGGTCGTACGGATCCCCGGGCCGTCGTGGATCGAAAAATGCTGAATGTTGAAAATCGTCGCCGTCTGCAACGTCGCACCCCCTTTGGTTAAGTTTAGTTTATCATAGTCGGCGCAAATGTCAAGATGCTTTCGCAGACGGCGGGCGAATTCAAGTCGGCGATTGATTTTTCCGCACATTATGGTATAATGATACCATCATTTCATCCGCATAAGGAGGATTTTTTATGCTTCATACACTTTACGGTGACGGAATTCATGATGATTTTCCCGCAATTCAGGAAATGCTCGACAGTGGGCTCAGCGAAGTCAATCTGCCCGCGCCTGCAAAATATTACTGTATTGGCGATACCTTGCGGATTCATTCGTATCAGACGCTTGTCCTGCCGCATTTTGCTCGTATCCGTCTGCTGCCAGATTCAAACTGTTATATGGCAACCAACGCCGATCAGATCAACG
This sequence comes from Clostridiales bacterium UBA1758, assembly GCA_002315595.1. Lineage (GTDB taxonomy): Bacteria > Bacillota > Clostridia > Oscillospirales > UBA1758 > UBA1758. The sequence goes on from DCHG01000002.1 coordinate 15,181, forward strand.
GCGACATCTGCGTCGGCATTCACGGCGGCATCTGGGATTACGCAAACACCGACCAACTCCCAAACCCGATTCAGGTTCCCTGTGATTACACGCGATACAAAAAGGGGCGTCCGAAGCCGGGCGATGAAACAAAGTCCCTTATCGGCATTTTGGACGAATCCGTCTATCACGGGTATATTATGAACTTTTACAAGGTCAAAAACCTTGAACTCTCGGATATCACCTTCAAGGATCCGGTAGATTTCTGCGCGACGCTCGATACGGTGTCCTACTTTACCGTTAAAAACATTATTTTCGATTTCAATCTCGGCAATCCGAGCCCTAAGAACATGGACGGCATCCACCTCAACGGCAACTGTCACCACGGCGTCATCAAAAACCTCAAAGGCGCATGTTACGACGATCTTGTCGCACTTAACTCTGACGAGGGCAGTAACGGTGACATTACCGACATTCTGATCGATGGCATTTTTGCTGAAAACTGTCATAGTGCGGTTCGCCTGCTTTCAGTCGCCAACCGCGTCGCAAATATTCACATTACTAATATTTTCGGTACATTCTATCAGTATTGTATTGGTGTTACGCGCTATTATGATAACGCCTCGGGCGGGTATTACGACGCACTGACTTTTGATAAAATCTACGCATCCAAAGCGTTCCGCGATAAAATATTCTGTGATCCGGACTATTATGAATTCCCGATCATATTTATCGACACCAAAACAAAGGTCAAACGGCTGACGGTTTCCGATCTTTCACGCTGCGAAAAGATCCGTGCCGTTCCAACCTTTGGGCTTTGGGAAGGTGCGGAGGTCGACCAGATGATCCTTGACAACATTGTCACCGAAAATCTTGTCGGCGGCGAAATGAAGTTGATTGACAATCAGGGCGTAATCAGACGTCTTGAAATGAGAAATGTTGAGGAACGATAGTGCACGACGAACTAACCGCGGTGGATATTAAAAAAATGCGTGAGGAATTGGAATACCGCATCACCGAACTACGTCCGAACCTGATCGAGGATGTCAAGGTGGCGCGTGCGTTCGGGGATTTGAGCGAAAATTACGAATACAAGGTCGCAAAGCAGGAAAAAAACCGCAACGAGAGTCGTATCCGCTATCTCACCGCTATGATCAAGACCGCCCATGTCATCACCGACCACTCGACAAACGACACCGTCGGACTGTTTGACAACGTCAAAATATATATTGAAGAGGACAATGAGGAGCAGGACATTCGCATTGTCACCACCCTGCGTCAAAACGCCCTCGAAGGACTGATCAGCAAAGAGTCCCCTGTCGGAAAGGCGGTCATGGGACATCGCGTCGGCGACCGCGTCAAAGTTGAAGTCAGCGCAGACTACTCCTATATCGTTGAGATCCGTGCCGTGACAAAGGGAAACGACGATGAGTCGCTTCCGATCAGCAGTTATTAAAATGGAATATTCTTTGATCCGCACCAAACGACGTACGCTTTCGGTTGAAGTTCGCGACGGAAATGTCATCGTTCGTGCGCCTCTGCGCTATCCCACATCGGGCATTGAATTGTTTTTGGCGCAAAAGGAGGCGTGGATCCTGAACGCGATCGAAAAACAACGGCTTCACGCCATCCATCACCCCGAGCCGACGCCGGACGAAAAGCGGGAACTGATCATGCGTGCAAAATCGGAATTGCCGCCGCTTGTTGAAAAATGGAGTGCGATACTCGGCCTTCATCCAACCGCCATCACCATTACCGGCGCCGAAAAGCGCTTCGGGAGTTGCAGTGGCACAAACCGACTCTGCTTTTCATGGCGTTTGATGCGATATCCGCAGGTTGCGATCGAATATGTCGTCGTCCACGAACTTGCGCATATTCGTCACAAAAATCACGGGCGTGACTTTTATCGTTTGATTGAATCCGTTCTTCCGAATTACCGCGATGCCGAGAAATTATTAAAGGAATGATCTTTTTGCAGGATTTACCGAATATTTTGCCCGGAAAATACCGCCACTTCAAGGGCAATGAGTACGAACTTTTATTTGTTGCTCGCGATTCCGAAACATTGGAACCTATGGTCGTCTACCGTGCCCTCTACGGCGAAGGCGGCATCTGGGTGCGTCCCGCATCTATGTGGTCGGAAGAAATCGAACGCAACGGCATCAAAGTGAAGCGATTTTCCAGAATAGGTGATGAAAATGGAACTTTTTAGTCGAATTAAATATTTGAACACGCTTGCGGATTTCTGCGCACCGCGTGACCTTGCGGAACTTTCGAAGATTGCGTTGAAAGAAAAATACGGCATCGACCGTGTCAGCGTATGCGTCCTATTCGGCGCAACTGTTCTTGCGGGCGCGGATCTTCTCGCCCAAGCGGTAAAAGAAGATCTCGCCGAGCATTATATGATCGTCGGCGGTGAAGGTCACACCACCCCCACTCTGCGCGGGCTGATTCACGACGAAATCGGCATCCCCACCGACAGCAAGCCAGAAGCCGAAATTCTGCGTGCCTATCTTTTGAAACAATTCGGCGTTGAAATCCCGCTGATCGAAACAAAATCAACCAATTGCGGAAACAATGTGACGAACTGTCTTGCACTTCTTCGTGAAAACGGGGTTTCACCAAACAGTATTCTCATTATGCAGGATGCCACAATGCAGGGGCGAATGGACGCGGTCTTCCGAAAGCATTTCACGGGCACAATCATCAACTACCCCACCTATGAGGTTCGCGTGATCGAAAAGAACAGTGCGCTCGCATTTGACCGTGAAATCCACGGAATGTGGACAATGGATCACTACATTGATCTGTTGATGGGTGAAATTCCGCGTATGACCGACGACGAAAACGGTTACGGACCAAACGGAAAAAATTATCAGGCGCACACCGATGTCCCCGCCGAAGTCACCGACGCATATCGTGAACTTTCCGCCGAGTATCACACACGTGAAGCAAATTCCGCCTACGCAACGAATTAGATACGCAAAAAGGACGCCCGAAGGCGTCCTTTTTTGGTTATTCGTTCTCTTTCTTTTCGTCGAAACTGACCTGCGTTTCTGTCGATGGGGCTTCACCCTTGGTAAAGATGTGCTCGAAGGTCGCGCCGTCCATCGTTTCGTTTTTGAGAAGATATTCGGCAACACTGACGAGTTTTTCGCGGTTTTCGGTCATAATTTCCTGACAACGCTTATACGATGCCTCGATAATACGCTTAACCTCGTCATCGATCAATGCCGCAACGTGTTCGCTGAAATTGCGGTGCTGGGCATAATCAAGGCCGAGGAACACTTCGCCGTTCGAGTCATCGAAACTGACCGGACCGAGTCGTTCGGACATTCCGTACTTGGTGACCATTGCGCGTGCAATCTTGGTCGCTTCGGAAATATCGCCGGATGCACCGGTAGAAATATCATCGAAAACCAACGCTTCCGCAACCCGACCGCCGAGCAGACCGACGATGTCTTCGAGCATTCCCTTGCGGGAGTCGTAACTCTTGTCTTCGGTCGGGCGTTTCATTGTGAAGCCGCCTGCACGTCCACGCGGAATGATGGAGATCTGCTGAACGGGATCCTGCGTCGGCATGGTGCGCATGGCGATGGCGTGACCGGCTTCATGATAAGCGGTAATTTTACGTTCGTGATCGTTCATCACGCGAGTCTTCTTCTCAGGGCCCATAATGACTTTGAGCATTGCACCCTCGACATCTTCCATATGGATCTGCCCGGCATTGCGGCGGGCGGCAAGCAACGCCGCTTCATTGAGCAGATTTTCAAGATCCGCCGGGGAAAAGCCACTGGTGGACTGGGCAATGGACTGCAAATTAACGTCGCTTCCGAGAAGTTTTCCGCGGGCGTGAATTTTCAGCACTTCAAAGCGTCCCTTGATATCCGGAAGTCCGACATAGACCTGACGGTCAAAACGACCGGGGCGCAACAGTGCGGGATCGAGGATATCCGGGCGGTTGGTTGCCGCCATGACGATTACGCCTTCATTATTGCCGAAGCCGTCCATTTCGACGAGCAACTGGTTCAAGGTCTGCTCTCTTTCGTCGTGACCGCCGCCGAGGCCTGCGCCACGATGACGACCGACGGCATCGATTTCATCAATAAAAATGATCGAAGGCGAACTTCTTTTCGCCTGTTCAAACAGATCGCGCACACGGGATGCACCGACGCCGACATAGAGTTCCACGAAGTCCGAGCCGGAGATCGAAAGGAACTGAACGCCCGCTTCACCGGCGACCGCCTTGGCAAGATAGGTTTTGCCGGTACCCGGAGGGCCGACAAGCAGAACACCCTTCGGAATTCTCGCGCCGATGTCGACGAATTTTTTCGGATCTTTAAGAAAATCGACAATTTCGGAAAGTTCTTCCTTTTCTTCATCCGCACCTGCAACATCCTCAAAGGTGACTTTTTTCTTTTCATCACTGCCGAGTTTGGTGTGTGCGCGTGCAAATTTCATTGCGCGTCCCGCACCGCCGTCCTGACGGTTCATCATAACGATCCAAATGATGAAAAACGCACCCACGACGAGTACATACGGGATCGCCATCAGCCACCACGGCGCTTCAAAATCCGGGACGAAGTTTTCGTTTTTGATGATTCCCTTTTCGCGCTGTTCGGCGATCAGGTCACCCGCATCGCGCATAAACCAGTCCATCGGAATGGCGCATTCGATGCTTTTATCGATCTTGCCGTCCTTGTTGGTATCAAGTTCGGCATAGATCGTATCGGATTTCACGGTGAAATTGACGACTTGTTCTTTCTCGAAATAGTTCAAAACATCGGAATAAACGATGCTTTCCGAATCATTCTGACGCCAAAGGAACGAGAAAGTCGCAACAAGGATCGCAAGAATCAACAGATAAAATCCAATATCTTTGAATCCTTTTTTCTTCAAACTGGTATCCTCCTTCCGGTTACTTGGAATAAACCTCGGGCTTGAGTACGCCGATGAACGGCAGATTGCGGTACTTTTCGTCATAATCAAGGCCGTATCCGACAACAAACTCATCGGGGACGGTGAAGCCCTTGTAGGTCAAATTGACCTCCGCCTTACGACGCTCCGGCTTATCAAGCAACGCGCAAAGATGCAAAGACGCCGGTTTTTTCGCCTTCAACAAGCCCATGAGGAACGAAAGTGTCAATCCGCTATCGAGAATATCCTCTACAACAATGACATCCTTGCCCTCGATATCAATGTCAATATCCTTGGTGATCTTGACCGCACCCGAGGTCTTGGTCGAACTTCCGTAAGAAGAAGCCGACATGAAATCAACGGAAAGCGGCACGGTAATGGCTCTGGCGAGATCTGCCATAAAAATAAACGAGCCTCTCAGAACGGAAAGCAAAAGCAGATTTTTGCCCTGATAATCCTTAGAGATCTGCGCGCCGATCTCGGCGACCTTTGCTTGAAGTTCCTCTTTGCTCAACAGGATATGGTCGATATCCTCCATCATATTCTGATGCATTATATTTTCCTCCATATATGTACGCTCAATGCGCAAATTACATTTTTTGTATCGACGGAATCGGCAACGCCGACTACCGAAAAAACGGTTTGTCCGTCGCAGATCAACGGAATTCGTTCGCGTTCCGCACGCGTTATTTTTCGATCGATCAGTAGTCTTTTGACGGTTTTTGTCCCGCTCGGCAGTCTGATTCGATCGCCTTCCGCACGGTTGCGCACAAGAATTGTATCTTTGATTGTATCACGCGGAATTGTCAAAGTATTGACTTTTTTGTAAATTTTATCAAGTTCAGGTTGTTCCGATGTTGAAATCAAATAGTCCCCGAACGCCTGAACCGTTTCATTCGGACAAAAGGACTCGCACGCTGCGGTTTCATTTTGCCGAAGCAGTACACAGATTTCGTATTCTCGGCGGAAGACGACGCCATCCGGCAGGTTAACCACCGACGAAGGGTTATCGGACGCAGCGGTTTTTATCATATCGGATATATTTTGCGCCGACAGTGTGCCGTTAGCGATCCTTGCAAATGCGATCTGCAATAATTCCGCCGCAACGGGTGCCGGGGCGCACGCGATCTCCGCCGAATTCATGGTCACACGGTCGTTTTTTTCGGTGATTTGCAGTTTCTTTGCTTCGTTCGCGGCGAGTTCAAGATATTCACGGCTGATTTCGGCAAGCGCGGACGCGTGTTGAATTGCCCCGGAATTGATTGAAAGCAGTGCGGGAACGACATCGGAACGGATCTTGTTTCTGGCATAATTCGTGTCAAAATTCGTCTGATCCGTGACATAATCCTGTTTGATTTCGGATAAATAGTTTATAATTTCATCCCTTGTCACATTGAGAAACGGACGAATGATATTCCCACGAACGGGCGAAATTCCCGCCATTCCGGCAAGTCCCGTTCCGCGTGCAAGGTGAAACAACATCGTTTCAAGGTTATCATTTGCATTATGTGCAACCGCAACGAAATCATACCCTTCTTCACGACAAAGGCGATCGAAATAATCATATCGAACTTTTCGCGCCGTTTCTTCCAACCCGAGTTTCTGCTCGCGTGCAAGTCTCGGCACATCGGCGTACATCGAATGAAATTCACAACCGAGTCTTTCGGCAAGACTTTGTGCAAAGGCTTCGTCTCGGTCTGCGTCCGTCCCTCGGATCCCGTGATTGATATGGGCGCAGGCAACGGTGATTTTCAACGCGTCCCTCATTGCGCAAAGCGCGCACACGAGTGCCGTGGAATCTGCTCCGCCGGAAAGCCCGACAAGAACTTTTCCGCCATTCGTGGCAAATTTTCGGAAAAAAGCCGAAACCTCAGTATTCAGGTGCTTCTGATCTTTCAAGTCCCGTAAACCTCGTATGTGCGCCGTCCCAACTTAACTTGATCGTGCCGGTTTCGCCGTGACGGTTCTTTTCGACCAACAATTCGGCAATGCCGGGTTCTTCGGACGCTTCCTTATTATAGTAATCATCGCGGTAAATCAGCATGACCGCGTCAGCATCCTGCTCGATAGAGCCGGATTCACGCAAATCGGACATATGCGGTCGCTTATCGTTTCGGATTTCAGGTCCGCGGTTCAACTGGGACAACACGACGACCGGGACATTGAGTTCCTTTGCCATGATCTTCAACGAACGCGTAATCTCGGAAACCTCCTGAACACGGTTATCCGTGTGTCTGCCGGAGGTAATCAACTGAAGGTAGTCGATGACAACCAGCCCGATCTTGTCACGGTGACGGCGACAACGCGCCTTCATTTCCGCAACGGTGATATCCGGCTGGTCATCCATATAAAAATGAGTGTTGGAAAGGACGAGTGCGGCATTTGCCACGGCGTCCCATTCGTCATCCGAAAGTTTTCCCGTAATCAAATGGTTGGAATCGACTAGCGAAACCATCGAAATCAGACGCGTGGCAAGTTGAATATTCGACATTTCAAGCGAAAAGAAGACAACATCCTTATCTTCCAATCTGGCGGCATTATACGCAAACGCAAGACCAAGACTGGTTTTTCCCATACCCGGTCGAGCCGCAATCAGCACAAGGTCGGAATTGCCCAAACCCGAAAGCAGTGCGTCGAGGTCGGCAAATCCCGTTGTCGTACCGGGAAGTTTTCCTTTGTTTTTGACAAGCGTATCAAGATTTCGATAAACATCGCCGATGGCGGTCCCGATATGTGTCAATCCCGCGACCTGCCCGGAGCGAATCGAATAGATCTTGCTTTCAGCAAGGTCAAGAAGTTCGCCGGAATTTGCACTGCCCTCCGTAACGGCTTCCGTGATTTCCGCAGATGCCGCGGCAAGTTTACGCATGATGCTTCGATCGCGGACGATATTGGCGTATCGGAGTACATTGGTTGAGGTCGGTGTGACCTCGAGAAGCGCCATAAAATACTCGCGTCCGCCGCAAAGTTCATATACGCCACGATGGCGAAGTTCATCGAGCACCGTGACCGCGTCGATCGGCACGGACATGGTAAACATGGAGACGATCGCATCGAAAATTTCCGCATTCGGACGCATGAAAAAATCGTCCGGGCGCAGGACATCGATGACATCCGCAACGCATTTCGGGTCGATGAGGATCGCGCCTAAAACGGACTGTTCCGCTTCAACGCTATGCGGTGATGTGCGCGGATTTAATTGATCCATACCGGCACCTCCTTGCATGATTTAAAATTACTGGATCTCTTTGACGGTGACTTTGAGTTTTGCGGAAATCTCACTGCCGAGTTTGACCTTGACCTCATAGCCGCCGAATGTTTTGATGCTTGCGTCGAGGACGATCTTGTTTTTCGGCAATTCGATGCCGTGTTGCTCTTTCAGTGCCTCGGCGATTTCTTTATTGGTGATGGCGCCGAACAGTCTTCCGCCGGTGCCGCCTTTGGCGTTGATGCTCACACTGAGCGTATCGATTTTGGCGGCAAGATCCTTCGCTTCCTGCAATTCAATCTCCGCACGGCGAATGGCGGCCGCTTCGGAAAGTTTTACGGCATTGATCTTATCGGGTGTTGCCTCAACGGCAAGTTTTTTCGGGAAAAGGAAGTTGCGGGCGTAACCGTCCGAAACGTCAACGAGTTGACCTTTTTTACCCTGAGCCTTCACATCGGCTAAAAGAACGACTTTCATTTTCAAAATTCCTTTCTGTTATTCAACGGTTAAATTTTCATCTATCGAGGCAAGCAACGCCGCGTAGGCTTCGTCGAGTTCCATATCTTTGATCTGTGCGCCGGCGTTGGTCAAATGTCCGCCGCCACCGAGGCGTTCCAAAACAACCTGAACATTGATCTGCCCGAGGGATCGGGCGCAGATGACGACCTGATCGCCCGATACGAAGAGGACAAACGACGCTTCAATGCCGGAAATATTGAGCATATCGTCTGCCGCCTGCGATGCCGTAATGCGATCCGAGCGTCCTTCGTACTTGCTGATCGCAATAATATCGCGGTAAGTATGCGCCTGCTTGACGAGGTCGGCACGAGCAATGTAGTTTTCGAAATCACGCTGGAAAAGTTTTTTTACCTCGACGGTATCCGCACCGCAACGGCGCAAATATGCAGCCGCTTCAAAGGTGCGCATCCCAGTCTTCATAGTGAAGTTTTTCGTGTCAAGCACGATTCCCGCAAGAAGCGCATCGGCTTCCGCACGAAGAAGAATATTCGACGACGAAATGTACTGCAACAATTCGGTCACGAGTTCTGCCGTGGACGAAGCATATGGTTCGTGGAAATTCAGCACCGCATTTTGAATATATTCCGCCGCACGACGATGATGGTCGATGACGGCAACGCGATTGCAGGATTCAAGCAACGGCATAAAACTGACATAATCCGGGCGGTTGGTATCAACAATGATGAGAAGCGACGATGTATTTGCACGGAGCAGTGCGTCATTCGGCTCGACAAACACATTTTCGTATTCGGGACGCGTCATCATATGCTCCCGCAAAAGTCGGACGCCGGTATCGTTCGGATCCAAAACAATCTGCGCCTGCACACCCCACATTCGGCAGGCGGAAACAAGACCGATGGCGGAACCGATACTATCGATATCCGCCCCGCGATGTCCCATGATGAAGACCGAGGATGAATCCTTGACGAGTTCGCCGAGCGCGCCCGCCATGACGCGGGATTTGACCTTCGTGCGCTTTTCGAATTCACGCGTGGTACCGCCGAAAAATTCAAAATTAAACTTATTGCGGACGACCGCCTGATCGCCTCCGCGGGAAAGTGCCATATCCACGGCAAGGCGTGCCGCCTTGAAATTTTCGATATAATTATCGCCGTCACGACCGACGCCGATGCTCAGTGTGACCGGGATCTGATCGTTACCGAGCAGTGTGTGAACTTCTTCAAGGATCGAGAACTTTCCGTCGAGGAAAGTTTTCAAATACCGTTCCTCAAAGACAAACAGAAGTTTGTCGCGTTCATATCGGATCAAAATTCCGTTGGAATCCTTCGCCCAATCCCACACCTTGGAATCGACCGCCGCCACAAGCCGCGAGCGTTCGGAATCGTCAAGTTGGTTCGAGATCTCTTCGTAGTTGTCGATGACGATCAAGGCAACGATCTGTCGGCTGGACTGATACTCCTCACGGATGTTGTAAACCTCCGTGTTGTCATACCAGTAGAGCGTAACCATCAGGTCACGTCTGGATGCGTTTTTATCGTCGGAGGAAACGATACTTCCGAGAACGGTGTATTTTTTTTCACCGATGGAAACGAGGTTCGGACATTCGGATTTTCCGTCAATGATCCAACGAAGGTTGAAATTCGGCACAGCGTCATTCAGCGAAAGCCCAAAGGTATGCTCGTGTTCGCCCGTGATGGAATAAAACGCATTGTTGCACCATATGATTTCATTCGAGTCAACCATGACGACGCACATCGGCATCGGGAAACTGAGAAGCGAGTCTGCCGCGGCAGAGTTAACGTCACACATCAGTCCTTCAATGTACTTTCCGACTTCTTTGGAGCGTTTTTTGTTCGACAAGACGAACTGAATATACAGCACAACAACCAAAATGATCTCGCACACGGGAAGCGCAAACACAGGCGCAAGGCTTGGCGTGTTGAGCGTCACCTGAAAGGCAAGCGCGAAAGTAGCCGCCACAAACACGGCAAGCGTCACAAAATACAGCCGAAAACTGGGCGATATTAACCTAGAAAGGCGTTTGTTCATACGATCACCCCACAAATTTCAAATCGCATTATATTCAATGAAGGATAATTACGGTTGTAGATAATATATTATACCAAAATCAAATCGTTTTCACAAGCAAAATCGGAAAATTTACGCACGAAGCATAAAAAAGATCTTATTAAAAGAATTGTCGAGATGGTTTTATGAAAAAGAAACGAAGTTTTCGTCCGCGTTGTCTTCCGTCACCGTTCAGTCGTCGGATATTGCGGGGTTTTCTCCCGGTTTTTGGTGTTGTGATCGTCAGCTTTTGTGCCGTTTTCTCTGTTGTTTCGCTCGGAAAAGACAAACTGACGGAAATGGTCATTGCCTCTCCCTTGCATTTGACCGTTCTTCACGCGGACGAGCCGAAATTCGCGGAATCCGCCCCGCCCAATGATCTGTTTTCACTCTCCGAAAGTGCGTCGCCCTCCGTTCCGTCGGAGGACGCGACCGAAGTCGATGAATATACCCCACCCGCAGGCGTCGTCGAGATCACATCAGAGCCGACCGGCGAATGTATCGACGGCGTGTACCTCAAAAACACCTCCGGCAAGGATGTCGACCTCGCAAATTTACTGTCAGGCGAACCCGTTTTTTCGCTTTCCGGCAATGGTCCGAAGGTTCTCATCGTCCACACACACGGGACGGAAAGTTACGTTCCGGTCGAAGGCGAACGAAGCACGGACATCACCGAAAATGTCGTCTGTGTCGGCACAAGATTGGCGGAAAATCTCAACAATCTCGGCATTATAACGATCCACGACACCTCGATGTACGATGCGGCGTCCTACAACGGCTCCTATGCGCGGATGTATGAGGGCGTCAAGTGGTGGCTCGGCGAATATCCTTCGGTCAAGGTCGTCATTGATCTGCATCGGGACGCGGTCATCGCCGATGACGGCACGAAATATTCTCTTATCACGAACATCGACGGCAAACGTGCGGCTCAGTTGATGCTCGTCATGGGTACGGATGTAAAGGTTTCGCACCCCGATTGGATGAAAAATCTCGGTCTTGCGGCAAAAATCCAACGAGCCGCAAATTCGGTCTATCCGAATTTGTTCCGTTCCATGATGCTGACCGTCGGTCGGTACAGTCAGCACGCCGCACCCGGTTCAATCCTCATTGAATTCGGCGCATCCGGCAACACCCTTGATCAAGCACTTTATTCCGCCGATCTTCTCGCCCCGATCCTTGCTTCGGTGCTTCTTGAATACGGTGCTTGACAAAACCCGATTTTCTTTATATAATCGCCACAGAAATAAAAAACGAAGGTGTTCGCCTTCGGGAATCGTGGAAAAAATGAGTAAAGAAATCATCCGGTGGGCACGCGAGCTTCAAGCACTCGCGCAAGCCGGTCTTGCCTATCCCAAAGACAAATATGACGTCGATCGTTTCATTCACATCCGCGACATTGCGGCAGAAATGATGGCTGCGGCAACGGATATCGAGCCTGAAAAAATCCACACGCTCTACGCCGATCAACTCGGCTATCAGACGCCGAAACTCGAAACGCGTGCGGCAGTGTTCAAAGACGACAAAATCCTTCTCGTTCACGAAAAGATCGACGGTTGCTGGTCGCTCCCCGGCGGTTGGGTGGAGCATCGTTGTTCTGTCGCCGAAAACGCCGTCAAAGAGGTCCGTGAGGAGGCGGGTTATGCCGTTACTGCCGATCGTATCTTTGCCGTCATTGACCGCAATCGTCGCTATCCGACACCGTTCATTTACGATATTACGAAGGTTTTTGTCCTCTGCACGCTGATTGACGGCGGGTTTGCCGACAATATCGAAACCTCCGAGTGCGGCTTTTTCAGTCGTGATGAATTGCCCCCGCTTTCCGTAGAGCGCACTTGCCCTTCGGATATCGACCTCTGCTTCGATGCTCTCGCCCACCCCGATGCGCCTGTGATTTTTGACTGAAACCGAAAAGGGGAGTATTTTTATGAAAAAACCGACTTTTTTGACCTATGAAAAACCGCTTTTGACCGCAATGGTGCAATGTGCCACCCCAGACGAAGCGATCTGCATGATTTTGAACTCCATTGCCGACGGTGCGGAGGCATTCGGAATTCAACTGGAATCGCTCAAACGCGAATACCGTGATGAAGACACTCTCCGCACAATTTTTGCCGCCTGTGGCAATCGACCGATCTACATCACAAGTTACCGCAACGCGGAAAGTGAAGGAATGTCCGACGACGAATGTGCCGACCTTCTCCTGCGTGGGCTAAAATGTGGTGCAACGCTCTGTGATGTCATCGGTGACCTCTACTCCCCCGCAAAGTACCAAATCACCGACGATCCCGCGGCGATTGCAAAACAGCGCGCTCTGATCGACAAAATTCACGAAATGGGCGGTGAGGTGTTGATCTCCTCCCATGTATGTGTGTTTATGAGCGTCGAAGAAGTTCTTGAAATTGCCCGCAAGCAACGTGAACACGGTACGGATATTGTCAAAATCGTCTGTATGGCAGATGACGACGCGGAACTCATTACCAACCTCGAAATCATTACGAAACTTCGTGCGGAACTCGATTGTCCGTTTCTCTATCTTGCGGGTGGCTCGCAGTCGAAGATCGTCCGTCAAGTCGGTCCGATCCTCGGCTCGTGTATGTATCTCTGTGTTCACGAATACACGCCGTCGAACACACACGTACAGCCGAAAATTACCGCCGCAAAGGCAGTCCGTGACATTCTTTTGTAAGGTCTGAAATCATCTTTCAACTGCGGAGAATAAAAGGATGTGAAACGGATTTTGATCGTCCTTTGGCGATGACCAACAAACAATGATATGGATTTGATCATCCCCGCCAATGGTCAAATACACGTTTTTCTTCACCAAATAGCAAAAACGCCGTTTCGGAAATCCGAAACGGCGTTTTTATATCCATTTTTTAGTTATTCCACGGAAATGATGTAATAGTACACCGACTGACCACCGCTGACGACGGAAAGATCCGCGTCCGGCAAACGATCGGCAAATAGTTTTCCGATTTTTTCCGCATCCTCCGCACTGACATCCGCGCCATAGAAGACGGACACAACATCACCACCGTTGGCGCAAAGACGATCGGCGAGGTCACTTGCGACCTTGTCGAGATCCGGACCGGTCGCGGTCATTTTGCCCTCAAGCATTGCAATATAGTCGTTTTGTTTGATGTGATTTCCGTCGAATTCGGAATCACGGGCGGCATAAGTGATCTGCCCCGTGTGAACAAGACTCGCCGCTTCACGCATCGCCTCGGCATTGCCGCCGATGTCCATTGATTCGTCAAAGGCGAGCATCGCCGAAACACCCTGCGGGATCGTACGCGTCGGAATGACAACGACCTTCTTTTCGGAAAGACGTTCGGTCTGTTCCGCCGCCATAATGATGTTTTTGTTATTCGGAAAAACGAAAACGATCTCTGCCGGGGTTGCATTGACCGCGGCAAGAATTTCATCCGTGGACGGATTCATAGTCTGTCCGCCACGAACAATCTGATCGGCACCGAGATTTGCAAAAAGTTCGGTAATTCCGTTACCGTCGCCCACCGCGACAAAGCCATAGGTCTTTTCGGGGGCGGCAACTGGCGGAACGGACGGCTTTTCTTCGATATAATCCGAGAGATTTAACTTCTGCGTGTGCTGTTGACGCATATTTTCTATTTTGATGCTTTGCAGGCTTCCGAGTTTCAAGCCGTAACCGAGCGCCTTATCCGGCTCGTTGGTATGGGTGTGGATCTTGATGATTCCGTCGTCATCGACAACGACAACGCAATCACCGATGGATTCAAGGAATGCACGAAAACGCAGTGCATCGGCATTCGGATCGGATTTTTCAACGATGAATTCAGTGCAGTATGTAAAGTTTATATCCTCTTCTGTGAACTTTTCAAAGACATTTTCCGTGGGATTTTGGTTGGATTCGGAGTTTTGTGCAATTTCCGTTCCGCGAAGTGCGGAAAGCATCCCCGCAAACATGAAAACATAGCCCTGACCGCCGGCATCGACGACGCCCGCCTTTTTGAGTACCGGGTTGAGTTCGACGGTTTCTTTGAGGGCGATTTCGGCACTTTCAAGCGCGTCCGCCAAAACGACCTCAATATCGGCGTTGGTCTTTGCGGAATCAATGGCACGAAGTGCCGCCGCTTTGGAAACGGAAAGGATCGTGCCCTCGGCGGGCTTCATGACCGCTTTATAGGCACTGTCGACGCCCTGTTTGAGTGCCACGGCAATATCCGTCGCCTTCGCTTCGTCAATGCCTTTGAGTCCTTTGGCAAAGCCGCGGTACAGAAGCGACAAAATGACGCCGGAGTTTCCGCGCGCCCCACGAAGGAGCGCGCCCGCGATCAGGTCCGCCGTTTCACCCACGGACTTCGGTGCGCCCGCACCGATTTTCGCGGCACCCGCGGTAATCGTCATGGACATATTCACGCCCGTGTCACCGTCCGGGATCGGAAAAACATTCAACTCATTGAGTTTCTGTTTATTGTTATTTACTGCGGCAGCCCCGCTACGGAATATCCGTGCGAAAAGTTCGCCGTTCATCGTTTTCGTCATCTGAAATCTCCCTTCGATCAATCGACCATTATGCCGTCAACGCATACATTGACCGCCTTGACCTTGACCCCGGTCATGCTTTCGAGGACATAGGAGACCTCGCCGATAATGGAGTTTGCAATCGTTGAAATATTGACGCCGTGCTCAACGATAATGTGAAGTTCGACGACAAGTTGATTGTCCTCAAAGGTCACGCTGACGCCCTTTTTAATGGCGTCGCGTTTGAGTAAATGAACCAATCCGTCCGCCATATTGCGTGCGGCCATACCGCGCACGCCGAAGCAGTTTGTTGCGGCGGCACCGGCGATCAGATGGAATACATCCTGATTGATTTCAACAAAGCCTTTTTTCATACGAAATTTCATAATCGAGACCTCCTGTCCCAATGGTTGCAAAATGTCAAACACGATATACTATTTATTTTACTCTATTTTCACTGAAATCGCAAGATTTTTTACTGATTTTGCCCTATCAAAGCATTTGCAAGCCCGCATTTTCAGGTGCAAGACGACCTTCACGCCCATGGCAGGTGAACAAAAGCACCTGTTTATGCGACGAGAATTCGGAAAGATATTGCAATGCGTCTTTGCATCTTTCGTCGTCAAAAGCGATCAGCGCATCATCGAGGACGATC
Organism: Clostridiales bacterium UBA1758; assembly: GCA_002315595.1. Classification (GTDB taxonomy): domain Bacteria; phylum Bacillota; class Clostridia; order Oscillospirales; family UBA1758; genus UBA1758. Next base: position 30,990 of record DCHG01000002.1, read on the forward strand.
GGCGCACATTCGATCTTTGCAAGCATTTCGCACATTGCAAGTCGCACCGAAAGATAGAGTTGAGCCGCAGTTCCCGTCGAAAGACTCTTGGTCGTAATGGCACGGGCGTCCGCGTTTTCCGCCAAACGGATCTCGAATTTTTCCATCAATTCAACGGATTTATAACGATTTTTTGTCAACCCCGCCATGATCTCGCCCGCTTTTTTGGAAATTCCCGGGGCAAACCGCGAACGAAGTCGATCGCCTGCGCGGGCAAGAAGTTGCATGGCTTCGTCGATGGCGCGATAACGACGTTCGGCTTTTTTCAGTTCCTCGGCAAGTTCTGCGTCCTCTTGTTGCATCTGGTCCACACTGCCGAGTACCAGCACACGCGCACGCGCCTCACTTGCACGGCGGCTGATGACATTATACTGATCGGTAAAGAAATTGCATTTGAGTTCAAGATCCTCTTTGGATGCCGTGACCTCCGCGCCTGCATTTCCTTTTGCCGCAACGGATTCCAATTCCTCGTATTTCACGCCGCCGAGGGCTCCGTTGAGTTTCGCCGTCTGCAATTCGAGAAATCTCTGTGCCGAAATCAGCCGTTCGTTTTGTTTATTTGCTTCGTCGAGTATCGCGCCTGCTTCGGAGAAGTCCTCCGCATCCGGCTTAACACGATGAATCAGTTCCATTGCTTCGGCGCGGAGTGATTCGTTTTCCGCTTCTCTGCGCTTCAAATCACTTTCGAGCGTTTCAAAGCGATAATCACATTCCTCGATCTTTCTGCAAACCGCCTTGAATTCTTCCGCGCTGACGGCAAAATCCGCGCCCGCCTTGGCATTGTATGACGCAAGGAGTTCATCGGCTCCGCCCGCTACCTCGGTACGGCGTTTTTTGTATTTACAGGCAATGACTCTCGAAATCACAACGGACACGAGTGCGGGAACGGCCGCCAACACCATGGCGGGAAGCGGGATTAATTCGATCATGACGACCGCCACCGCAATAGCGAGCGAGATCGCCATTCCGAGAATAAACGTGACAAGGCTCTTTTTTGTACCGATCTTTGCCAATTCCGCATCGGATGCGCAGGCAAGATCGAGTTTTTTTGCGTCCGTTTCGGCTTTTTGCGCCGCTTGTGTACTATCCATTCCATCGAACTGCGGGAAGCGAACAAGTTCCGCACGGGCGTTTTCTGCCTCTTCCTTCAAGTCGAGCTGCGCTTTTTTAGATACAAGCAACGCCTCTGCACCGTCCGTAACGGATCGACGCAAATGCTCCAATCGTTCCGCATCCTCCGCCGAAAGCGCAGGTGTGATATTTGCACGCTCGTTATCAAGCGCGTACTGTGCGTCATCGACGGCACGCTTGATCCCGCGAATATGCGCCAAGCGGACGCCGGCATCGTGAGCCTCCAAGTCGATCAGTGCCTGCTTTGCCATATGAAGTTTGTCGGCGGCATCGTCGGCGCGCTTCTTCAAATCATTGTATTCCGCGGTGAATTTCGTCGCGGATTCTATGTTTTCGGCGAGTTTACGGCGTTTTTCGTTGATTTCAGGGATCAATCCACGTGCTCCGTAGTGGATTTTGTTTTTCAGATCGCCGAGACGTTTTAGGGCGTCAACAAGCGATGAACGCTCATCACCCGTCGTCACCATTGCGCCGATGCGGCGTTCGAGTTCCGCATGATTTGTCACGGCGATCAAGGATGCACCGACAAAAAAAGTGCGGTCGAAAACCTCACGGGACACGCCGGTCAGATATTCACCGACGCTCGTGCCGTCAAAATCGCGGATCTCCGAGCCGCTTTCTTTATCATAGGCATAAAAATCGGACATTGGGCGGGTGCGAACGGTACTGCGTTCCAGCACAATGACTCGTCCACGGTGTTCGACCTCCATCCGACCGAACATCTGCGCACCCGACCAAGGTGCATATTTATTCTTATCGGCGAGTTTTTCCTGCGAGTCACGCTCCGACAGATCAAGACCGTAAAGCATCACACGGATAAACGCGCTCCATGTGGATTTTCCCGCTTCATTTGCGCCGGACAGGATGTTCAGCCCGTCCTTTAATTCAAGCGTCGCACCATCGAGTGCGCCGAAGGTCGCCGTCATTTTACGAATAATCATTCTTCCGGCACCTCCTCACCAAACAACGCTGTTCTGCCGTATCCCGCAACCAGTCGATAATGTTCCTTTTCCTCCTGCGTTTCGGCGGCGTCATATGCTTCTTTGACAAATCCGAGGAACATTCCACCCAAAGAATCTTCCCCTGCCCCATTCCAAATATCCTTCAAAACTGTTGTTTTATCGATAATTCTGCGCAAATACAGAATTTCCCCCGTGGCAATGCGCCGTACGGCATTTTCTGCATCAAGCCCTTCGGGGATCCTGCCCGTAAGAACAAAAGAATATACATCCCGTTCCGCACCCATCGGAAGATGCTCTGCGGTAGCCTGCTCGATCTGTGATTCGTCCATTCCCGTGACATCCATCGTGACTTCCATGAATTTTCTTCCGGGAAGTGCGACGATTTCCATTTTCGCGCCGTTTTCGTCAACCGTTCCGCAACAAATATGCCCGCCTTCGGGATCGTCGCCGCCACTCCAAATCGAAATGCCCGGATACGCATAGGTCACATCGCCCTCGGCCTGAATTCCGACGAGATTGTGCCAATGTCCGCAGGCGACATATTTGCATCCGCAGGCGGCAAGTTCTTTTCGGGAAAACGGGGCGAATTTTGAATCCGCAAAGCCGATATCACCGTGATAAATCAGCACATCCGCGGCTCCCTCTGCACGGAAGCCCTCAAAAGTGTCGCGGGTATTCGAACGATACGATGAACCGTACACGCGGGTACCGCAGGCAAGTTCATATGCTTCGGGCTGTTTTGAACGGAAAAAGTGTACGTTTTCCGGCCAAACGGCACTGTCATACACACCGCCGACGGTGTAATAGTCGTGATTACCCGATGCGATCAGCACGGGGCAGGTTGCCTTTGCAAAAGTGTTCGCCACATACTCCGCAAGTGACGGATCGGGATCCGGGACATCAAACAGATCGCCCGCGATCACAATCGCGTCGGCTTTTCTGTCGCACGCGATCTCAACGATACGCGAAACAACATCTGGTTGTTCTTTTTTTACGATCGCCGCAATGGATTCGGGCAAAAACGCAAAGCCCGCACCGAGATGCAGATCGGATGCGTGAACAATATATGCCATAATTTTACCTCACAATGCCGTTAATTCCGTATCGGTCCCAAGGATGCCTTCCGCATGGCGAGTTCCGTTTCGGAATTGATTTTTTCAACATGATTTCGGATCAAGCCCTCGGTATCGATCATTTCCTGCTCAAACGCAGTTGCAGGGACGCGGAGTGCGCCGTGACCGAGGATGATGACCTGTTCCAGTCCGTCCGACGTCGCAACGCGGACAAAATGCTTTCGCGCAAGATCATAGGTCGCACGCTCGATATACGCATCCGCCGTTTCCGCCTCACGCGTGTAAACGATCGTCACACCACCCCTTCGCTCCATAGAACCGGGGTTGCCCTTGACCTTATACGCATCAAAGACCACGATGACCGCGATCTTTCGATAGCCCTGATAATTCTGCAAACGCTCGATGAGTTTTTCGCGGGCAAACGCCAATTCCTGCTCCGCAAATTCCCGCAAAGAATCCCATGCGTAGATGATATTGTAACCGTCGACGAGCAAATACTCGTCCCCATCCGTTTTCGGGCGAGTATAGATATGCCAGTCCACCGGCTCCGCAGGCTTGGGTTTCGGGCGCATCGGTTTCGGATCGTTCCGCTTAATCGGGCCGTAGGTGCGTTCAAAGATCGCCATCAGTTCCTCATCCGACGCGGATCTTGTCCTTCCGCCGCCATAGGTTTCCGACGCGTCTTTTTTCGTGGCAAGAGTGGCGTCGAGGTGCATATATTTCGGCACATCCGACCATTTGACGGGATGTCCCGCACCATGCGAACAAAAAACGCTATCCGGCGAATTGGCGAGATCTGCTTCCGGATCATAGCCGATTTCGGCGATCACCGCGGAAGGATCCGCACAGGGACGATAACCGAGAAGGTTGCAAAAAAATCTCCCGAGCCCATGCGTATAAGACGCGATCTCGGTCGGATAATCACCAAGTGCAGAAACGGGAATTTCACCCGTCAGCACCGAAAAAGCACCGTCCATCGAGGACTCACCGACCTCCGCGCCCAATCGTTGAAAATCGCCCATTGCACGACCGAGATTTTCCGTCGGAAGTTCCAGTCGGAACGAATACCACGGCTCGAGCAGGACGGATTTCGCCTGCATCAGCCCCTGCCGTAGTGCACGGTAGGTCGCTTCACGGAAATCGCCGCCCTCGGTATGCTTTTCATGGGCGCGTCCCGCAGTCAGCGTGATTTTTATATCTGTGATCGGCGAGCCGGTCAGCACGCCGAGATGTTGTTTTTCACTCAAATGCGTCAAAATCAACCTCTGCCAGTTTCGGTCGAGTTTATCCTCCGAACAGTCGCTTTCGATACGGATACCGCTTCCCGGCGCACCGGGTTCGAGGATCAGGTGCACCTCGGCATAGTGGCGAAGCGGCTCATAATGCCCCACGCCCTCGACGATATCAGCGATCGTTTCCCGATATATGATCTGTCCCGTGCCGAAACTGACATTCAGTCCGAAGCGGTCAAGCAGGACTTCGTGCAAAATTTCAAGTTGAATGGGTCCCATCAACTGTGCGCGCATCTGTTGCAGTCGCTCATTCCAAACAAGACGTAATTCCGGCTCCTCTTCCTCGAGTTGTCGAAGTTGGGAAACCGCCTTATGCAGATCGCAACCTTCGGGGAAGTTGACGGTATAGGTCAACACCGGCTCAAGTGTCGGCGTCTGCCCCATTGCTTCCTTACCGAGTCCCATACCCGGAAGCGTCCCGCCGAGTCCCGTCACGGCGACAACATCGCCCGAATACGCCTCATCGATCTGCGTGAATTTTGCGCCGGAATACGCGCGGAGTTGGGTGACTTTTTCTTCCGCCCCGCCATTTTTAATAATATCGCGCACGCGTAAAACGCCGCCCGTGACTTTCATATGTGTCAGACGCGCATTTTGGTCGTCACGCGTTATTTTGAACACTTTTGCACCGAATTCGTTCTTTTCACGACAGATCGGAGCAAGTTCCGCAACATCTTGCAAAAACTCATCAACTCCGTCGAGTTTCAATGCCGCACCAAACCAACATGGAAACGCCGCGCAACCGTGTACCGCCGTCATGATCGACCGCGGTGAAAGCACGCCCGTTTCCAAAAATTCTTCCAAATATCCGTCACCGCAAAGGGCGACGGTTTCGTGATCCGGCTGGCGGTAATCGAAAAAGATCCCGTCGAGGGTTTTGGAAAGGTCGGCAAGGATTTTTTTGCGATCCGTTCCGGGCAAATCCATCTTGTTGACAAACAAAAATGTGGGGATACCGCGCCGACGCAGAAGTTTCCAAAGCGTCAGCGTATGGCTCTGCACGCCTTCGGAGCCACTGATGACAAGGATCGCGCAGTCGAGAACATCCAGCACGCGTTCGGTTTCGGCGGAAAAATCCACATGTCCGGGGGTGTCAAGAAGTGTCGCACGAAGACCCGGCAGTTGCAGGATCGCCTGCTTTGAAAAGATCGTAATGCCACGGGCACGCTCGATGGAAAAGTTATCCAAAAAAGCATTGCCGTGATCCACCCGCCCGAGAGATCGAATTGCTCCTGCCGTGTATAGCATTGCCTCCGACAGCGTGGTTTTCCCGGCGTCGACATGGGCGACCACGCCGATAACCGTTCGTTTCATTGCGCTCCCTCCTTTCCGTTTTCTTCCTAACAAGCTATTATACCATAGAAATACCGTTTCGCAAAGCATAAGATTTTCCTTCTTGCCATATTGTGTGCGCGTGATATAATGGTACTATCAAAATGTCGGAGGGATCTTAATGGCGAACAACGGCACAAATATTCTTTGGTACAATTTCGGCGCACAAAATTGGAACGAAGCATTGCCCCTCGGAAACGGACGACTCGGCGCAATGATTTTCGGCGAAGCAAAGGACGAACGCATCTGTCTTAACGAAGACACGCTTTGGAGTGGGTATCCTCAATTTTACGAAAATCCGGATGCTCCCGTGGCGTACCTTCGTGCGCGTGAACTTGCTATGCAGGGAAAATACCCCGAGGCGCAGGATCTCATTGAACAAAAGATCACCGCGCTTTGGTCGCAGTGTTATTTACCGCTTGGCGATCTTCGAATTTCCGTGCGCGGCTCCGGTTCCGCCGAAAACCACACCCGTTCGCTTGACCTTTCCACGGGAATTCACCTTGTGAAATTTAATATGGACGGCATCCGCTACGAGCGTGAAACCTTTGTTTCCGCGCCCGACCAGGTCATGGCGATCCACTTGACCTGCGACAAGCCGGCTTCGCTCAATTTCGAGGTATCCCTGCTTCCCGCTTTGCGTGCAACGGCGCAGGTGCTTTCGGACCGTGCGCTGATCGAGGGCAATGCGCCGGTCTATATTTGGCAGTACCCCGAACCGCAGGATCCACGCGGTAAATATTTTTACGGCGAAACGCCCGAAACAAGCGGCATGGGTTACCGTGGCGAATTTATTGTCCGCACCGTCGGCGGAACCGTCTATGGCGAGGGCGGATCGGTCAAAGTCACAGATGCCGACGAAGCATACATCTATTTTAATGCGAGAACATCGTTCCGTTCGTGGGACAAACATCCGGTTTTGGACGGAACCGAATACAAAAATCGGTGTGAAACGGAATTAACTGTCGCGGCGGACAAGGGCTATGATGCACTGAAAGTCGCCCATATTGCCGATGTTTCCAAACTTTTCAACCGCACTTTCATCGATCTCGGCGGCGGAGAAGAAAAATATCAGCCAACCGACGAACGGCTTTACAATCTCGAAAACGGTGCAAGCGATCCCGCACTCTACGCGTTATACTTCAATTTCGGCAAATATCTGACCATTGCCGCCTCCCGCGAAGGTACTCAGGCGACGAATTTGCAGGGCATTTGGAATTACAGTGTCATGCCACCGTGGAACTGCAACTACACCGTCAATATCAACACCGAAATGAACTACTGGCCGACACTTGCGTTGAATTTGCCCGAATGTCAGGAGCCTTTGATCCGCCTGATTGCCGAACTTTCCGAAAGCGGTGAACGCACCGCAAAGGAATACTACAACGCCCCGGGATCGGTTTCGCATCACAATACCGACCTTTGGCGAATGTCCACCCCCGTCGGCGGTCATATGAAGGGCAGTGCCGTGTGGTCGTTTTGGCCGATGTCCGGCGGTTGGTTTGTCCGTCATCTATGGGAAAGATACGACTATTTGAAGGATACGGCGTACTTGAAGCAGACCGCATGGCCTTTGATGAAAAAATGCGCTGAATTCTATCTTTCCATACTGATCGAAGACGAAAACGGTCATTTAATTATTGCGCCGTCGACCTCGCCCGAAAACAGTTTTTTCATCGACGGCGAGTATTACAGTGTCACCCGCACCACCGCCATGACGCAATCCATCCTGCGCGATGTATTTGAGATCTGTCTGAAAACGGAAGAAACGCTTTCCATCGAAGACGAAATTTTCGGAAAAATTCGCTCAACTCTGCCCCGTCTGCGTCCGCTTGCCATCGGACAAAAAGGTGAACTGCTCGAATGGAGCGAAAATATGGAAGAAGCCGAGGTCAACCACCGACATCTTTCAAATCTTTACGGGCTTTACCCCGGACACGAGATCACCCCGCAAAAATC
>DCHG01000002.1:38842-69092 GCA_002315595.1 Clostridiales bacterium UBA1758
CACCCGCCGTGGCGACGAAAGCACCGGATGGGCAATGGGTTGGCGCATCAACTGTTGGGCGACACTCCGTGACGGCGACCATGCGTTGAAACTTCTCAACGATCAACTCCGAACCGTCGGCGGTCGAAACCCGAAAATCAAGGATACTGCCCCTCACGGCGGTACCTACTTAAATCTTTTCGATGCACATCCGCCGTTCCAGATCGATGGTAACTACGGTGCCTGCGCCGGCATTATCGCGATGCTGATGCAACCGAACGATGACGATTCCGTCGAAATCCTACCCGCACTCCCGTCGGCGTGGAAAACCGGCGAAATTCGCGGTCTGCGCGGTGTGGACGGCAAAATTCACGATATTTTCTGGGATCATGGCAAGGTCAACCACTTCTGCCGCGATCCGCAATAATTCCGGGAGGATGATCAGATGAACGAACGACTCTCCCGCGTGCTTCGCGGTGACACAGACAATGTTCTTTTGCCGTTTTTTTGGCAACATGAAGGGCATACCGACGAAATTCCCGAGCGTCTGCGTCGGATTTATGAAAGCGGTTGTCGCGCCGTTTGTGTGGAATCCCGCCCGTTTGAGGATTTTGCGGGGCCGAAATGGTGGCAACATATGCAGGTACTTCTCGATGAAGCCGAAATACTCGGGATGCAGGTTTGGATCCTCGACGACAAGCACTTTCCGACGGGCTATGCCCTCGGTGCCGCCGAAAAGGACGCTTCCGTCCGTCGCCTTTATTTACGCGAATACCACATTGACGTCCTCGGTCCCGTCAAGAACGGTGCGGTCATTCTTCCGCCACTTGATAAAAATTATGACGAAAGCATTTACCGTGTCGTCGCTTTTAAACGCGATCGCCATGATGAAACGCTTTCCGGCAATCCTTTTGTTTTAGATTTCAAAAAGAATGACAAATTTCTGTATTTTTCTTTGCCAAATGGTTGTTGGCGAATCTTTTTTATCATCAAAACACAGCGTTGCAAGGCTTTCTATGTCGACTTTTTAAGTGATCACGGGATGGACGCCCTCGTTGAAAACGTCTACGAGTCCCATTACCGCCACTTTGCAAAATACTTCGGTACGACCATTCAGGGCTTTTTCTCCGACGAACCCTCCCTTGATTGCGATTATTATCCCGCATCCGCCCCGGACAAGGGCAGTTATTACCGCGGCGTCGGACAACCGGGCGTTCAACTTTGCTGGAATGACAATGTTGAAGCAATCTTCACTCCCGATGACCTCGATCGTCTACCCCTGCTTTGGTATCCCGATGAAAATGCAAACGAATCCGACCTTCGTTATCGCTTTATGGACGGTGTGACGAAACTTTGGCGTAATAAATTTTCCTATCGTCTCGGCAATTGGTGCCGCGCACACGGCGTCAAATACATCGGTCATGTCGTCGAGGATCTGAACGCGCACTGTTGTCTCGGGTACAGTGGCGGTCATTTCTTTCGTGCACTCGAAGGTCAGGATATGGGCGGCATTGACATCGTTCTGCATCAGGTCATGCCGGGAATGGGCGATCATATTTCCGCTTCCATCATCGCCGAGTGGGCAATGGAGCCGGATTTTTTCCATTATGTGCTTGTTCATCAGGGCTCCTCACTTGCCCGAATTACGCCGCATATGCGCGATCAGGCGATGTGCGAGGTCTTCGGTGCCTATGGTTGGGCCGAAGGCGGCGTCTGTATGAAATGGCTGATGGATTTTTTGATGATCCGCGGAACAAATCATTTTGTCCCGCACGCCTTCACCGATTTTTATCCTGATCCCGACTGTCCGCCGCATTTTTGGGCAAACGGCGCAAACCCGCAATACGACGCGTTTTCAAAAATCATGCGCTATACAAATGCAGTCTGCACTCTGCTTGAAGGGGCGGAACGCATCACGGATGGTGCGGTGCTTTATCACGGCGAACAGCACTGGCTCGATTACAACGCCATGCCGTCACAGATCCCCGCAAAGGCTCTGTACGACGCGGGCATTGATTACGATGTTTTGCCGATCGACGCACTTTCCACGGCAAAGGTCACAGACGGAAAACTCATCGTCAACGGGCACACACATCGTTTTCTTGCCATTCCGTCATCTTCAAAATACGCACCGGGGCTTGCGGATATCCTGACCGATTTCGTCGGTCGGGGGTTGCCCGTCTTTATCATCGGCGATGTGTGCGAAAAACTCCCCGGCGAAGCCGTCAGCGTCACGGCTCTTGCCGATACCGTGCTGAAACGTGGGCTTGCATTTGACTATGATCTGGGAGCGCATTTCCTTCGTGTGGCAAAATTTGTTCGCGGAAGCGACTGCATTTTCTATTTGTTTAACGAGTCCGATTCGGATATTTCTGACAATATTATCCTAGATGTAAACGGCAAATATCTGCTTGTTGACCTGCTGAACAACGAAGTCTTCCGCGGTGAAACCGTCGACAGACGCGTCGATATCGACCTTGTTCGCGGCGAAAGCAAACTGCTTGTCTTCGGGTTGTCGAAAGATGAATGGGCGCGTTACCCCGAGATCCCCGTGATTTCCGACGAAGAAATTTCCGATGTGAAATGGGAAATTTCAATTCTCGAAACCGGCATTGACGCCGATTTCCGTCCCTATCGCTCCGATGCTTCCCTGTGTAATATCACGGGTGCGGATGCCTTACCCGAATTTTCCGGCAAAATGCGCTATCGGGCAAAATTCAATTTCGCCCGTCTGCCGAAATTCATCGACCTCGGCGTTGTCGGTGAAAACGCACGTCTTTCCGTCAACGGTGTCGACCTCGGTCTGCGTGTCACCGCCCCCTACCGTTGGGATATTTCGGATGTCGTACGCAACGGTGAAAACGATGTCGAGATCATCGCGTCAAACACGCTTGCCAACCGTTTGCGCGACACGTTCTCGCAATTCATGCTTCTTCCACCTTCCGGCGTTCAGGGACCGATCAAGATGATCAATGCAAAATAAACCCATATTTAGCCTTTCGTGAAAGGATCTTTTTCTATGGAAAACAACAATCTTCTCATCGGGCCGGAGGACTACGCCGAGCCGAGATGTCTGCTTTGCGGCGACGATTTCGGTACCTCGGACGAAGCCATCCGTTCCATTGACCAGCGGCGGGTTGCCGAAAAACTCGACGAATACACCGACCGACGGGATTATGCGGGCGCCGAACACCATTTGTTGTATTGGTTGGAGGAAGCGAAACTCGGTCATGATCTGCGCGGTGAATTCATGCTCCGCAATGAATTGATGGGCTTTTACCGCAAACAAAATCGACGTGACGAGGCTTTTGAAAATGCCGATCGCGCCCTCGCAATCATTCATGAACTCGGCAGTGAAGAAAACATCTCTTCCGCAACCTGCTATATCAATTCCGCGACCGTCTATGATGCCTTCGGCGAGGCCGCCCGTTCCATTGCGTTATTTGAGCAGGCAAAGCAGATCTATCTCCGGCAACTCCCCGAAAACGACGCAAGACTCGGCGGTCTTTACAACAATATGGCGCTTGCGCTGACCGCACTTCGACGCTTCGGCGAAGCATATGAATGTTACCGTCACGCGCTTGATGTGATGTCGCGCGCCGATCACGGCGCTCTCGAACAGGCGATCACCTATCTGAACATGGCAAATGCCGTCGAAGATGAGCACGGCTTGGAAAAGGCGGCAGAAAAGATCGACCAATATCTCGGCATTGCCGAAAATCTTCTCAACGACACGTCTCTCGTTCGCAATGGTTATTACGCCTTTGTTTGCGAAAAATGTGCGCCGACCTTCGATTACTACGGATGGTTCGTTCTTGCGGCGGATTTGAAAGAAAGGGCGGAAAAGATCTATGCAGGGGCTTGAACTTTCTCGCAGATTTTATGAGGAATACGGCATTCCGATGCTCGCCGAATTCCCGGATGCGACAGTGCATTGCGCCGTCGGTCTTTGCGGAAGCGGTTCGGAATGTTTCGGTTTTGACGACGAAACTTCGCGCGATCACGATTTTGAGCCGGGATTTTGCATTTTTCTTCCCGGTGAAGACATCGTCGACCGCCGTGCGGCGTTTTTAATGGAACGCGCATATGCCAAACTCCCGAAGGAATTTATGGGCATAAAGCGTTCAAATATTGCCCCGGTCGGCGGTCAACGCCACGGAATTCTCCGTGCCGACGAGTTTTTTACCGAAAAGGTCGGCTCGCCCACAGGGGAGTTATCCGTGCAACAATGGCTGACCATCCCCGAATATGCGCTCGCCGAAGCCACAAACGGCGAAATTTTCCGCGATGACAGCGGTCTTGTGTCCTCCGTTCGCACACGGCTCGACACCATGCCGGAGGACATCCGCCGAAAGCGTCTGTCGGGCAATCTGCTTTTCATGGCGCAATCCGGGCAATACAATTACAATCGTTGCCTTGCCCACGGCGAAACGGGGGCGGCGCAGTTAGCCGTCGCGGAATTCGTCAAAAGCACAATGGCAGTGGTGTTTTTGCTAAACGGCAAATATATGCCCTACTATAAATGGAGTTTTCGCGCAATGCGTGCATTGCCAAAACTTTCGATCCTCGCCGAAACGCTTGAATACCTCATCACGACCGGCAATGACGGCGATATGGCATCCGACAAATACTATATGATCGAGGACGCTGCTTCCACCGTTATCGACGAATTGATGGTGCAGGAACTGACAAAAGCAACCTGCGGCGACCTCGAAAAGCACGCCTATTCGGTCAACGACTCCATCGTCGATCCCGAAATTCGAAATCTCAATATTCTCTGTGCGGTTTGAAAGGAAGTATCCCAATGTATATTCACGGATTACAGAAAATGACGCTTCTCGACTTCCCCGGTCGTGTCGCGTGCACCGTTTTTTTGGCTGGATGCAATCTTCGTTGCCCCTTTTGCCACAATTCCGAACTGATCCCAATGACTGCTGAGCCGATCATGGATGACAAAGAACTCATCGAGTTTCTAAAAAAACGCAAGGGACTTCTCGACGGTGTCGCCTTTACCGGCGGAGAGCCTTTGATGACACCGGGGGTTTCCGACCTCTTTGCACGCATCCGCGACCTCGGGTATCCAATCAAACTCGACACCAACGGATGCTTCCCCGACCGTCTTCGTTCCGTCGTGGATGCGGGATTGATCGAATATGTGGCAATGGATATCAAAAATTCTCCCGAACGATATGCAGAAACCTCGGGGCTTCCAAAACTTGATCTTGCTCCAATTCGGGAAAGCGTTCATTTTTTATTGGACAATTTCGTTGATTACGAATTCCGTACAACGGTGGTTAACGAATTACACCACGAGGACGATTTTGTCACAATCGGCGAATGGATCGACGGGGCAAAACAATATTATTTGCAGGCGTTTAAGGACCGCGATTCGGTTATTTTTGAGGGCTTTTCCGCCCCATCCGAAACCCAAATGAGTCGCTTTGCGCAAATCGTACGTCCCCATGTCGGCAAGGTTGAAATACGCGGTTTATAAACTTTTTCCCCCTTTCCCATAATTATTCGGGAGAGGGGGAATTACTATATATTGTGGTCATATAAAAAAATCCCACAAAATATTGTTGAAAATAAGTGTTGACCTCTCCTCTAACCTATGATATATTATATTTCGCCGCAAGAAAACGCAATCACAAATCGCATATTCTCGGTATGATTGATCATCATTCTGCGTTCGTTTTCCGGGCGCTTCAAATTCCACACCACAGAGGAGATTTTATGTACAAGGTAATTAAACGCGACGGCAGTATTTCCGACTTCAACATTGCTAAAATCAGCGCCGCAATCACCAAGGCGTTTGAAGCGCAGCAGAAGCAGTATCATCCGAGCATCATTGATATGCTCGCACTTCGTGTCACCTCGGACTTTGAGCCGAAAATCGAAAATGACCTGATCTCGGTCGAATCCATCCAGGACTCCGCCGAAAAAGTCCTTTCCGAAGCCGGCTATGCCGACATTGCAAAGGCGTATATTCTTTACCGTAAACAGCGCGAAAAGGTCAGAAATGTCAATTCCGCATATCTCAACTATAAAGATCTCGTTGACAATTATTTGCAGATCAACGACTGGCGCGTCAAGGAAAACTCCACCGTCACCTATTCCGTCGGCGGTCTTATCCTCTCAAACTCGGGTGCAATCACCGCAAACTACTGGCTCAGCGAGATTTACGACGAGGAGATTGCAAACGCACACCGCAACTGCGATATTCATCTGCATGACCTGTCCATGCTTACGGGCTACTGCGCAGGCTGGAGCTTAAAGCAGCTTATTCAGCAGGGACTCGGCATCCCGGGCAAGATAAATTCCTCACCCGCCAGCCACCTCTCCACCCTCTGCAATCAGATGGTAAACTTCCTCGGAATAATGCAGAACGAGTGGGCGGGCGCACAGGCGTTCTCATCCTTCGACACCTATCTTGCTCCCTTCGTCAAGATTGATAACCTCAGCTACAAGGAAGTCAAGCAGTGCATTCAGTCCTTCGTGTTCGGCGTAAACACCCCGTCACGCTGGGGCACTCAGGCACCGTTCTCCAACATCACCCTCGACTGGACTGTCCCCGCAGACCTCAGGGATATGCCTGCAATAGTCGGCGGCAAGGAAATGGACTTCACCTACGGCGACTGCAAGGCAGAGATGGATATGGTCAACAAGGCGTTCATCGACATCATGATCGAGGGCGATGCAAACGGACGCGGCTTCCAGTATCCCATCCCCACCTATTCAATCACCCGCGACTTTGACTGGTCTCCCACCGAGAACAACAAGCTTCTGTTCGAGATGACCGCAAAGTACGGCACCCCCTACTTCTCCAACTACATCAACTCCGACATGGAGCCGAACGATGTCCGTTCAATGTGCTGCCGTCTGCGCCTCGACCTGCGCGAGCTTCGCAAAAAGTCCGGCGGTTACTTCGGCTCGGGCGAGAGCACGGGCTCTGTCGGTGTCGTAACGATAAATATGCCCCGCATCGCATATCTCGCGACTGATGAGGCGGACTTCTACCGCCGCCTTGACAAGCTCATGGATGTATCGGCACGCTCGCTGAAGATTAAGCGCACCGTTATCACCAAGCTTCTCAACGAGGGACTTTATCCCTACACCAAGCACTACCTCGGCTCATTTGACAACCACTTCTCCACAATCGGTCTCGTCGGCATGAACGAGGCGGGACTCAACGCAAAGTGGATAAATGCGGATATGACCACGGAAAAGTGCCAGGAGTTCACAAAGGAAGTACTCAACCATATGCGTGAGCGTCTTTCCGACTATCAGGAAAAGTACGGCGACCTGTATAACCTCGAGGCAACTCCCGCGGAGAGCACCTCTTACCGTCTTGCAAAGCACGACGTTGAGCAGTTCCCCGAGATAATTACAGCCTCCGAGGCGGGCGGAACTCCCTACTACACCAACTCCAGCCACCTGCCCGTAAGCTACACCGACGATATTTTCACCGCACTTGACATTCAGGATGAGCTTCAGACTCTCTACACCTCGGGTACTGTGTTCCACGCCTTCCTCGGCGAGAAGCTGCCCAGCTGGGAGGCGGCGGCAAATCTTGTACGCAAGATTGCGGAAAACTACAAGCTCCCGTACTACACGATGAGCCCCACCTACTCCGTATGCAAGAACCACGGTTACTTAAACGGCGAGCAGTTCGTATGCCCCGAGTGCGGCGAGACTGCCGAGGTTTACAGCCGTATCACAGGCTACTACCGTCCCGTTCAGAACTGGAATGAGGGCAAGACCAAGGAATATCAGGACCGCAAGGAGTACAATATCGGCACATCCGTTCTGACTCACAAGGGTCCCGTTTTCCACGAGGAAAAGGCTTGCGAGTGCGCACCCGCTGTGGAGCTTAAGGGCGAGAAGAGAACAATCCTCTTTGCAACCCCGACCTGCCCCAACTGCCGCATCGCCTGCAGCTATCTCGATAAGGCGGGCGTTGCCTACGAAAAGCTGATGGCAGACGAAAATGTTGAGCTTGCAAAGTCCCTCGGCGTAAAGCAGGCACCCACACTTGTCATAATCGACGGTGAGGATGTTCAGAAGTACGCGGGCGCGGGCGCAATCAAGCAGTATCTTGCAAAGTGAGAAATAATATGTACGATATAATAATCGTAGGCGGAGGGCCGGCAGGATTGACTGCCGCCCTCTACGCCTTAAGGGCGGGCAAATCCGCACTCATAATCGAAAAAAATGCCTTCGGCGGACAGATTACATGGTCACCGAAGGTGGAGAACTTCCCGACGATTGAGTCGATTTCGGGCACTGAGCTTGCAGACAGACTTATGGAGCAGGCGATGAATCAGGGCGCTGAAATGGAGCTTGACGAGGTCAAGTCAATCGAGCTTGACGGCGATATAAAGCGCGTCACAACCGAATTCGGAGCGCAGTTTGAGGCAAAGGCGGTCATAATCGCGACGGGCGCAAAGCCGCGTATGCTCGGCATTGACAGAGAAAATGAGCTCGTCGGCGCGGGCGTGTGCTTCTGCGCGGTGTGCGACGGAGCATTTTACAAGGGACGTCCCGTAGCCGTAAACGGCGGCGGCAATTCAGCCCTGCAGGATGCAATGCTTCTGTCGGAGACCTGCAGCAGGGTGTATCTTATCCACCGCAGAGACAGCTTCCGCGGCGAGGCAAAGCTCGTCGAGGCGCTCAGCGCAAAGGAAAACGTCGAGTTTGTGCTAAATAGCTCAATTACAGCCCTTATAGGCGAGGATGAGCTCACGGGAATAAGCGTGACCGATAACACGGGTGCAAGCCGCGATATTGCCGTTGACGGTCTGTTCGTCGCGATAGGTCATGCCCCCGATAACGGCATATTCTCAGAGCTTATAGAGCTCGATAAGGGCGGGTATGCCGACTCGGGCGAGGATTGCCTCACAAAAACCGCGGGCATATTCGTCGCGGGTGACTGCCGCAAAAAGACGGTGCGTCAGCTGACAACCGCCGCGGCTGACGGCTCCGCCGCCGCACTTGCCGCCTGCACTTACATAGACAGCTTATAATAAAAAAGCGACTGATTTTTCAGTCGCTTTTTGTTTTAATCATCATCTGCATCGCCGATAAATTCTCTTATCAGTGCATCCTCTGCAACAAGACTTTCGTCAATCTCACCGAAAAGCTGAAGCGCGGGGAGCACCTTGCGAAGCTCGTCGTATCTGCCTATGCCCTCGGGAATTGAGGAGAAAAGCTTAGTAGCCGTGCGGTTCATAACGGGGATTTCATAGGCAAAGGAGGAGTCAAAGCGGTAGTCGGCTTTGTTCTTGAACGGGGAGATGTTTGCAATCTCGCCTCGCCGCACGTTTGCCCACATACTGATAGTCTGGTCGGGGTCGGCACCGCGGAAATTATAGTCGCGCACGGTGCGGCGTACAAGCCTGAACCACGTGCCCTTGAACACAACGGTCTCGTTGAATTCAACACTGCTTCGCGCCGAGATATACAGCTTGAATGCGGCGGGATGACGGCTCGTTATCATGTCGTTGAGTGCGTGAATACCCTCGAAAACAACGACCTCGTCCTTTTTGAGCTTTATGGATTTTGAGGGCTCAAGCGTGCGCATCTGACGGGCAAACTCGTACTTGGGCACATAAATTCTCTTACCCTCGGAAAGTCGCGTGAAGTGCTCGTTTAACAGCTCCATATCGAGGCAAAGCGGGGATTCAAGGTCTATGTCGCCCTCGGGTGTGCGCGGTGCGGTAGCGGGGTCAACGGTCTTGAAATAGTCGTCCATTCCGATGTAATGCGCGTGCACGCCCTGACGCTCAAGCTCCTCACTTATTTTGCGCGCCGTTGTGGTTTTGCCCGAGCCCGAGGGACCCGACAGCAGTACAATCGGACTGTTGCTTCTGTTGGCGATTATTTTATCTGCGGCGGTCTTGACACGCCTTTTGTAAAGCTCATCGCATTCCTCAATAAAGCCCTTCGGGTCTGCGACTGTCTTGTAGTTGATGTCGGCAAGCTGATATGCCATTAGAAGACTTCCTTTCCGTAGAAATCGACAATTTGCTGTTTATCCGAGCAGGTTTTTTCAATTCCCGAGATATATTCAGCGGGATATTTCGGCGCAAACAGACGGATGTTTTTGCCAGTGCCCGCGGCAACAAGCTTCGTTGAGCCGCCTCCGCCGAGTGCGGCTATGGAGCAAAGCTCCTCCATAATGCAGACATTGTAAATATTTATGTGTCCCTGCTTTGCCCAGCCCACATTCTCAAAGCCGCCCGACATGAATTTCTGACGGTAGAGATAATAGGGCGAGTAGCCCGCATTGCGCAGTGCATCTGTTGCAAGGTCGAGCATTCTGCCGACCTCAATATCCGTCGGAAGCTGACTGCCCTCAAGAGTAATGCGTGAGCCCTTTTTGAGTGACAGCGTGTGCACGGTAATGTTTTCGGGCTCAAGGGCTATCACCTTTTCGAGCGTGTCGGCAAAGCCGCCTACTGTGTCCGTCGTAAGCCCCGCAATCAAATCCATGTTGACCGCCATGCCGCCGACGTCACGCACCTTTTCGAGTGCGTCTATTATGTCCTGCGCGGTGTGCCTGCGGCCTATCGACTCAAGCACGGAGTCAACCATTGTCTGCGGATTAACGCTCACTCTGTCAACGCCGTGCGCCTTCAAAACCTTGAGCTTTTTTGCGGTGATCGTGTCGGGACGCCCCGCCTCAACGGTGTATTCACGCAGGTGTGAAAGGTCGAAGCTGTCCTCAAGCGCGGTGCAAAGTCTGTCGAGCTGTTCAGCGCTGAGAGTGGTGGGAGTGCCGCCGCCCATATATATGGATATGATGCGCAGACCGAGACTGTTTACGGTGCTTGCAAGTGCCTCAAGCTCCTTCATAAGTGCGTCAACAAAGGGCTCAATAAGCTTCATGCTCTTTTCAACCGACTGACTTACGAAGCTGCAATAGGAGCATCTTGTTGGGCAAAACGGGATGCCGACATAGAGGCAAATATCGCGCTCACCGAGGCTTTTTTCAATGTCAAGCGTCACGAGCGAGGTGTCGCGGCACAGTGCCGCACGCTCGGGTGTGACATCGTATTCGGAGATAAAGCGGCGCATCGCACTGTCGGCATCGTCCTGCTGCATAAGAGAGCAGAAAACCTTGCCGGGGCGCACACCCGTCAGCGCACCCCATGCGGGGCGGCTGTGTCCCGAACGCAGGGCGGCACGGTAAAATGCGTTTTTCAATGCTCGCTGACACAGTCTGTCACGGCTTATATCATCGCTTGCAAGCTCGGATAAAAATGCCGCCTTGCCGATAAACGCGTTGCCGTCAAGATACAGCCTGCAAACGCTTGTCGTGTATTTTTTGCCGCGGCTCAAGCTCAGCTCAGCTCTGTCGCCCTCGGGTCTGCCCTCGGGGTATTCGGGGCGCTCGGAGGGATACAGCGACAGGAGCATCTGCTCAACGGCGTATTTATAATCGTGACCTTTAAGATACAGCTTCACGGGTAATCTCCCTTTAAGTATATGTCGCTTCATTATACCACAACGATATCAATTATTAAAGAGATACCCAAACGGAATTTAATACATTCCAAAGAATAATATTCCCTTCAAAAATGGAGCAGAAAAAATGCAAAATGCCCAAAAAAAGCGCCGCTTTTTGTTGAAAAAATCAAAAATGCGGACTTGTTGCAGATACTGTGTTTACAAAAAAGTCAAGTTGTGATTAAATATAAAGTACAATGCGAATCGTAGCGGAGTATGGCAGAATGAGAGCTGCCGTGCTGCGATTTGAAAAAATCAGGAGGAAATTTTAATGGTTAAATTTGCAAGCAGAATGGACCTTCTTAAGGGTTCTGCAATTCGTGAGCTGCTGGCTCTTGCCAACAAGCCCGACATTCTTTCTTTCGCAGGCGGCATGCCCGCACCCGAGCTTTTCCCTGTTGACAAGATGAAGGCTGCTACCGAGGCAGTTCTCGACGAGCAGGGCAAGGTTGCTCTCCAGTACTCCAGCACCAACGGCTTTGAGCACTTCCGTCAGCAGATTGCCGACCGTATGGAAGCAAAGCTCAACATCAAGACCACCGCAGACAACATTCTCGTAACCTCCGGCTCACAGCAGGGCCTTGACTACTCCGCAAGAGTATTCTGCGATCCCGGCGACACCATCATCATCGAGAGCCCGTCCTACCTCGGCGCACTCAACGCATTCAAGGCTTGCGAGCCCAACTTCGTTGCTATCCCCACCGATGACAACGGCATGATTATGGAAGAGCTCGAGAAGGTTCTCGCAACCGATAAGAAGGTCAAGATGATTTACGTCATCCCCGACTTCCAGAATCCTTCAGGTCGTACATGGCCCATGGAGCGCCGCGAGAAGTTCATGGAAATCATCAACAAGTACGAGGTTCCCGTTATCGAGGATAACCCCTACGGCGAGCTCCGCTTCGAGGGCGAGATGCTTCCCGCACTCAAGAGCATGGACACCAAGGGTCTCGTAGTATTCCTCGGCACCTTCTCCAAGATCCTCGCTCCCGGCTACCGTCTCGGTTGGGTTTGCGCAGACGGCGAAATTCTCCAGAAGTACAACTTCCTCGCACAGGCAGCTTCTCTGCAGGCTTCCACCGAGGCACAGCTCGTTGTTTCCAAGTTCATCGACATGTACGATCTTGACGAGCACGTCAATGCAATCAAGGCAAACTATGCAAAGCGCCGCGATGTCATGATTCAGACCATGGAAAAGGAATTCCCCCCCGAGGCAAAGTTCACTCACCCCAACGGCGGTCTGTTCGCATGGGTAGAGCTTCCTGAGTACATCAACACCAACGAGATGGCTAAGGAATGCCTCAAGCGCAACGTCGCTTACGTTCCCGGTGACGGCTTCTTCCCCGATGCAGGTCACAACAACTGCATCCGCCTGAACTACTCCGCAATGAACGAGGAGAAGATCGTAAAGGGCATGACCATTCTCGCAGAGGTCATCAAGGAAAACCTCAAGAAGTAATTTAACTTCATAAGCTTAATCTCCGAGGGAAAATTTCCCTCGGAGATTTTTATATAAAAAATTTGAAATATTCTGCGGTCTGTGGTATAATATTTGCATGGCGAAAAGGGGGGGACGCTCATGGAAAAAATCGAATATGCACAGCCTCAGCTTATAGTTTACCGTGCGGCACAGCTTGTCGCAAATGCCTTTGCCGCGTACGTGTTCAAAAGAGAATATATCCGCAACGAGATTAAAAATGCCGAGGGTGCCTATGTTGTAATTGCAAATCATCAGGCGGCATACGATTTTGCAAATCTGATAGGCGCGACAAAAAGACGCCTCACCTTTGTAATAAGCAATTCGTTTTATAACTCACTGCCCATAACGGGCATATTGCACCGCCTCGGAGTTATTCCGAAGCAGCAGTTTCAAACCTCCGTCAGCGATATGCGCAGGATAAAGGCGGTAATAGAAAACGGACAGCCGCTTGTTATATATCCCGCGGGGCTTATGTGCGAGGACGGCATTTCAACGCCCATACCGCAGGCAACATATAAGTTCTTGAAGTGGCTTGACGCCGATGTCTATGTTGCAAGGGCAAGCGGCACATATTTCACCATGCCCAAATGGACAAAGGGCTTCCGCCCGGGTAAAACCTATATGGACATTTACAAGCTGTTTGACCGCGCAGAGCTCAAAAAAATGAGCGTCGGGCAGGTGAAGGCTAAGACCGATGAGGCTATTTTGTTCGACGCCTACCGCGAGCAGGAGACAATTCTCGCGGAGTACAAAAACAACGGCAATATCGAGGGCATAGAAAATGTCCTGTATGCCTGCCCGCACTGCGGCGGCGAATTTACCGTGAAGGTGAAAAACCGCAGTACAATTTACTGCACCGAGTGCGGCTTTGAGCAATCAAGCGACAAATACGGCTTTTTGCATAATACGGATGCCTTGAAGGAGATTAGATATATCTCCGATTGGAGCAAGGCAATATTCAAGCGTCATTCGGCTATGCTCAGGAAAAATCCCGACTACACAATAAGTGCAAAAACGAGAATTTTCATGCTCGACTACAAGAAGCACAAATTCAAATGGGTTGGACTCGGCGAGCTTTCCCTCGGCAGGGATAAATTCAATATTAAGGGCAGGATAAACGGGGAAGAGGTCAATTTGAATATTCCCTCGTCAAAGCTGCCGACTCTGCCGTTTAAGCCGGGAAAATATCTCGAGGTACAGCAAGGCGAGGACATTTACCGCTGTGCACTCGATGACGGCAGGCTTGTTATGAAGTTTATAAACACTCTCAAGGCATTTTTTGAGATAAATAATCCGATTAGCGGAGAAAAGTGATGACTTAAGGGCACATTTGTGTTATGCTTAAATAAACAGCGATAAGAAGGTGAGGGCATGACAGAGGTCGTAGCCGCACTTGTGTGGGATGAGGGCAGGTTTATGATATGCCGCCGCCCTGCGCATAAGGCGAGGGGACTGCTTTGGGAATTTGTCGGCGGCAAGGTCGAAAAGGGTGAGACAAAACAGCAGGCACTTGTGCGTGAGTGCATGGAGGAGCTTGCCGTGACAATCGGCGTTGAGGACGTTTTCATGGATGTCGTGCACGAATACCCCGACCTTACGGTACACCTCACACTGTTTAATGCTTTCATCGCAGAGGGTGAGCCCCAGCTATTAGAGCACAGCGAAATCAAGTGGATAACGCCTGCGGAGATTGGAAATTACGATTTTTGTCCCGCGGACGAAGAAATACTGAAAAAAATAATAAATAATTATAAGGAGAATGCAAAATGAACAACTGGAGCACCGCACGCAAAGGCTGCCTCGTCCTCGGCGCAGGCGCATTTGCCCACGCAATCTGGAAGAAGAACCCCATTATGCCTCTCGTGCTTTACGGCACACATCTGGCTGAGTACCTCATAATCGGAAGAAGAGTCGGCAAATCCGTATGGTGCGATGACCTTGAGTGCTTCACAAAGACACTGCTTTACGGCTTCACCTTCTGGCTGCCGATGAAGCTTGAGGTTGAGTGAAAAACCTATGCCCCCTCTCCGAGAGGGGGCATAAGCTTTTTTAGACGTGCTGTCCGAAAAATATAGACAACAAAAATCAAGTATGATAAAATGTTAACATAGTTTTAGACAAAGAAGGTGGATTTATGTCAATACTGTCTCAGCTTAACAGTCCGATAATGTATCTTATCTGCGGTGTAATAATATTCTTCGTCGCCGCAGTCTGCGTGTTCTTCATGATAAGAGCATACAGAGCAGGTCTTGCAATAGGCATGGATAAGACAAAAATGAGAAGAACGATAACCGCAAGCGCAACCTTTGCGGTGCTGCCGAGTGTGGGCATTCTTCTCGGTGTAATTGCCCTTTCGGGCAGTCTCGGAACTCCGCTTCCGTGGCTTCGTCTTTCCGTAATCGGTGCACTGCACTATGAAACTCAGGTCGCGGTCGGTGCGGCGGAGGCGATAGGCCTTTCGGGACTTTCGGCATCCGAGATGACTGCCGAGGCGTTCACGACGATAGCGCTTGTAATGAGCTTCTGCATTATGTGGGGCATGGTTTTCTCCGTGTTCTTCTCAAAACGCTATCTCAAGAGACTTAAAACACCTAAGAATGCAAACAGCGGAGCACCCGGCTTCGGCGACAGTGCAATGACGGCAATGTTCATCGGACTTGTCAGCGCATATATAGGCAGCTATATAGGCGGACTTGTGTCAGGCGGTGAGGGCGGACTGTTCTCGTTTACGGGCTCATGGCTTCCCTTGGCGGTTGCGGTAATCGCGGGCGCGGTTATGGCAGTGTTTATCTGGCTTGCGGAAAAGAAAAAGGCGGCGTGGGTTGAGAGCTTCTCGATTGCGGGCAGTATGATAATCGCAATGGCGGCGGCTGTTTTCCTCAACGGTGCATTAAAATAAGGAGGTACGGAAAAATGACTGAAAACGAAAAAAACGAGCTGTTTGAAAAGTACAATAACCGTACCCACGTGTTCGGTAAAATAGCCTGCATAATAACGCTTGTTATGCTTATAGGCGCACCCTTTGTAATGGGCTGGTATCTCGGCGCAATGCCGAATATGCCCGCCTTCGGCAGGGCATTTCTCGCAGTGGGCATAGTGTGGTTTGTAAGCTGTATAGCGGAGTATCTCGTATATACCCCGATGCTCGGCGCGGGCGGCGGCTACCTCGCGTTTATGACGGGCAACCTCATAAATATGAAAATCCCCTGCGCTGTCAATGCACGCGATATAGTCGGCGCAAAGACGGGCACACCCGAAAACGAGATAATCTCGACACTTTCAATCGCAACGGCATCACTTGTGACGGTAACTGTGCTTGCAGTCGGCGTGGCGCTTTTAATCCCGCTTCAGCCCGTTTTGCAGGACCCCGCGCTTCAGCCCGCGTTTGAAAATGTCGTACCCGCGCTTTTCGGCGCAATGGCATATAAGTACTTCAGAAACAATATGAAGATTGCAGTAATCCCCCTTGCGGTTATGAGTCTGCTGTTTATAGTTGTACCGAGTCTGACCTCGTCAACAAGCTTCATGATTTTGCCCAGCGGCGCAATCGCAATCGGCATTGCATATATGATGTATAAAAAGAAATACAAGGCGGAGAATAAATGAAACTGAAAAATACGGCACTGCTTTCCCTCGGCGCGATGACAGCCCCGCTTGCCGTCGCTGTTGTGAAAACCGCGCTGACACCGAAAAAGGTGTCGGTCTATAATCCCACGCCCGATGAGGCGAGAACAAAGCTGTATTCCGAAAAGCTTTCGCAGATGATACAGTACGAGACCGTGTCAAATCCGAATAATCCTCAGCTTGAAAAATTCCGCGGCTTCCATAAGGTGCTCGACGGGCTTTTCCCGCTTGTAAATTCAAGGCTTGAGAAAACCGAAATTGACGGCAATCTGCTGTATTTCTGGAAGGGCAAAAGCAGTGACAAGCCCATAGTTATAATGAGTCATCAGGATGTCGTGCCCGCCGAGGGCGAGTGGAGTCACGCACCGTTTTCGGGCGATATTGCCGACGGTAAGGTGTGGGGCAGAGGCGCATCCGATACAAAATGCACCGTAATGGCATTTTTGCAGGCAGTCGAGGAGCTGTTGGCGGAGGGCGTTACGCCCGAGCAGGATGTATATATTGCCTCCTCCTGCACGGAGGAGCACGGCGGCGACGGTGCGCCTAAAATAGTCGCAGAGCTGAAGCGCCGCGGTGTCAAACCGTTTTTGGTCTGCGACGAGGGCGGCGGCATAATCTCCGAGCCGATAGGCGGAATAAAGGGCAGCTACGCCATGATAGGCGTTTTTGAAAAAGGGCAGGGCAACATTAAATTCACCGCCCGTTCAGGCGGCGGACATTCAAGCGCGCCTCCGAAAAATTCGCCTATTGCACGGCTTGCGGCATTTGAAATGAGCATTGAAAAGCACAACCCGTTCAGGAAGAAATTTGTGCCCGAATTTGAGGAAATGCTCAGTACTCTGTCCGAGTATGCGGGCTTCGGTATGAGACTTCTGTTCGGCAATCTGTGGCTGTTCAAGCCGCTTTTGAAGCTCGCTATGCCCGCAATTTCATCGCAGGCGGCGGCAATGCTCAAAACTACGGTTGCCTTCACAATGCAACAAGGCTCGGATGCCCGCAACGTTTTGCCGCAGGAGGCATCGGTCTGCGCGAATATGCGATTTATCCCGCATCAGGGCATGGACGAGAGCATAGAAATAATCAAAAAAAGAGCCGCAAAATTCGGCTTGGAGGCGGAGATATTAACTGCCTCGGACTACACAAAGCCCGCCGATATCAAAGGCGAGGCGTGGCGCTATGTGGTCGATACCGTGGGCGAGGTTTTCCCCGAGCTTGCAACAAGCCCCTATGTTATGACAGGCGGCACCGACGCAAGATTTTATCAGGAGATTTGCGACAGCTGTGTGCGCTTTGCACCCGTTGAATACGGTCCCGAGCAGATGAAGGGTATGCACGGCATTGATGAAAATATCGGCACACATTGTCTCGAGGGTGCTGTGGATTTCTACAAGGCACTCATAATGAATAACAAATAAGAGAAGCTGTCAAAAAACTATACTGTCGGCAGGAAAAATCTGCAAATAAGAAAAAGTACTCGGTCTGTGACCGAGTACTTTTCCTTTGCTTATTGCGAGAGAAGTATTTGATCGGACTCAATTCCAGTGCCTGCAAGCTCTGAGAATTTTTCCATCAAATCATGTTTAGTTAGCCTCGCCTTTTCCTCACCCTCAACATCGAAGATTATTTTGCCCTCATTCATCATAATAAGGCGTGTGCCGTGCTTGATTGCATCGCTCATGTTGTGGGTAATCATCATCGCGGTGAGCTTGTCCTCGCGGATGATTTTGTCGGATAGCTCAAGCACCTTTGCCGCCGTAGCGGGGTCGAGCGCGGCTGTGTGCTCATCTAAAAGCAGAAGCTTGGGCTTTTGCAGGGATGCCATTAAAAGCGTCAGCGCCTGACGCTGTCCGCCCGAGAGAAGACCGACCTTAGCGGTCAGTCTGTCCTCAAGCCCGAGACCGAACTGACTGAGTCTTTCGCGGTATTCCTCGCGCTCAGCATTTGTGACCTGCCAGCGCAGACCTCTTTTCTTGCCTCTGCGCAGGGCAAGAGCGAGATTTTCCTCAATCATCATATTCGGCGCAGTGCCCATCATAGGGTCCTGAAACACTCTGCCTATGAATGCGGCGCGCTTATGCTCGGGCAAGCCCGTAACATCGGTGCCGTCAATTATTATAGAGCCCGATTCAACGGGCCATACACCCGCGACGGCGTTGAGCATCGTGCTCTTGCCCGCGCCGTTGCCGCCTATTACGGTGACAAAATCACCGGGCTTGAGATGCAGGCTGAGGTTCTGAAGCGCCTTCTTTTCATTTATCGTGCCTGCATTGAAGGTTTTGCAGATATTGTTTAGCTCAAGCATGGTGTGCCTCCTTTTTGCTCTGCTTTGCGGCGAGCTTGAACGAGCTTTTTGCCTGCGCCCTGAGATAAGGCACGGCGAGGAAAATTGCGACAATAAGAGCTGTGAACAGCTTGAAGTAGTTCGGGTCAAGCCTCAGCCAAAGGATAATGACCATTGCGATGTAATATACAACGCCGCCTAAAATTACAAAGCCGAGACGCACATAGAACTGACTGCCCTTGCGGAACACGGCATCGCACAGCACCTCGCCGATAATAACGGCGGCAAGCCCGATTACGATAGCACCTCTGCCCATGTTGACATCGGCAAAGCCCTGATACTGAGCCATGAGTCCGCCCGAGAGAGCGACAACGCCGTTTGAAAGCGAAAGCCCTATTAGCTTCATGCTGTCGGTGTTGATGCCCTGCGCACGGCTCATTGCGAGGTTTGCACCCGTAGCGCGGATTGCCGAGCCCTGCTCAGTGCCGAAGTACCAGTACAAAACCGCCACAAGTGCCGCGGCGATTATGCCGCCTGTCAATATTGCCGAGGGAATATTTCTCATGCTGATTAAAAGCTCGTTTGTGTTGGGATTGACGGATTTGTTTGCCGCCATGCCCATTATTGCGAGATTAACGGAGTAGAGAGCAAACTGAGTTAGTATTCCCGCCAAAATTGCGGGGATGCCGAGCTTCGTGTGCAGAAGTCCCGTGCAAAGACCTGCGAGCATACCTGCGAGCACAGCCGCTATTACTGCGATATATGCGGGGTAGCCTGCGAGAATGAGCATTACGGTGACTGCGCCGCCCGTTGCAAACGAGCCGTCAACGGTGAGGTCTGCAATGTCGAGAAGGCGGAAGGTTATATAAAGCCCGAGTGCCATAACGCCCCATACAATGCCCTGAGCGATACCGCCGGGCAGGCGACCCAATAAATCGGGCAGGCTTATTGATGATAGTAACAGCGCTGTGTTCATAGGTGTTTTACCTCACTTAATCAGTCGGAAATTGCGGCGTAGGAGTCGGGGATAGTCACATTGAGCTGTGATGCGATGTCGGGATTGAACTTCTTGACGGGCTCGGGGAAGTAGCCGATTTCCATTGTGGATATTAAAGCCTCACCCTTGAGGATTTTAATTGCCATCTCGCCCGTTGTGCGGCCGAGCTCGTAGTAGTCGATAGAGAGAGTTGCAACGCCGCAGCCCTTGCAGAGATTTTCCTCACCCGCGATAATGGGAACACCTGCGGGCAGGGCGACCGCGCTTATTGCCTCGTCGCAGGATGCCGCCGTGTTGTCTGTCGGGATGTAGAGAACATCGCTGTCAGCGCAGGCACTTGCCGTTACGGTTGCAACATCGTTGGAGTCTGCGAAGGTGAAAATATTAACTGTGAGACCTGCTTTTTCAAGGCTTTCCTCAACGACCTTTGCCTGGTACACAGAATTTGCCTCGGCAGAGCAGTAGAGAATGCCGACGGTCTTTGCATCGGGGAAGAGCTCAGTGACCATTGCCGCCTGCTGGTCAAGCGGTGCGAGGTCGGAGGTGCCCGAAACATTGCCGCCTACAACGCCGTTAAAGCTCTCAATGCCGAGTGCGACACCGTATTCGGTGACCGAGGTGCCGAGAACGGGGATCGTATCCGTCGCCGCGACAGCCGCCTGAAGTGAGGGAGTTGCGTTTGCGAGGATGAGGTCAACGCCGCTTGAAGCAAAGCCGTTGCAGATTGTTGCGCAGGTGGGGATGTCGTTTGATGCGTTTTGCTCGTCAAACACTACCTTGTCGCCGAATTCCTCGGTAAGTGCGTCCTTGAAGCCCTGCGTTGCGGCGTCAAGTGCCTCGTGCTGAACAAGCTGGCAGATGCCGATTGTGATTGTGTCGTCACTTGTCTGACCGCAAGCCGTAACCGCAAAAAGCAGCATAAGGGCAAGGGCTATTGCAATAATTCTTTTCATCTCAAATACCTCCGATTTTTAGCAAATAATAGTTGATTTACCGAATAGGGAAAAACAAAAAAGCTGTGCAGTTGCCTGCACAGCTCATTTAACAAAAATAAAAATCAAAACCGTTTAAGAGCAGCACAAACAACTATTACTATCTGCGAAATAGTAATAGTAATACACGCTGTTAACTTCAAAACGGTTGAACATCATTTTTTACGCTTCCTCCTGTCGGGATGCCCACACTTTAACGCTTTTAACCACAAAAGTCAATACCTTTTTTCGATTTTTTTGAAATTTGTGCGGTTAATGTTTTGACAAGGCAGATTTTGACATTGCTGTGCATAAAAAATGTTGTTGATTATTATATAATGTGTGATAAAATAATATATTGCAAAATAGCGTCTTTACGCCCATTTTACGGGAAAATCGAAGAAACAGCGGTGCAAAATGGAATTTTCGAGAAAAATAAAAGAGAAAATTGAAGACGGCACCTTCCGTGAGATGTGGCGGGAGACTAAGTGGATGAGTAAATATATACGCACATACCGCGCTGCGGTGCTCATACACATTTTGCTCGGCGTGCTCGGCACGGCTATGAGCCTTGTCTCGAGCCTTGCGATGAGCAAGCTCATTGATGTTGTCACGGGCTATCGCACGGGCGAGATATGGTCAGCCGCGGCATTTATGGCGGGTATGCTAATAGGCAGTGTCACAATGCAGGCGGCGGCATCACGAATTGCCGCTATTATTAACATTCGCGTGCAAAACGGCATTCAGGCGGAGATGTACGACCGTATGCTCCGCACAGATTGGCAGGCACTCAGAGAATTTCGAAGCGGCGACCTTATTAACAGACTCAACGGCGATGTAAACACCGTTGCAAGCGGCGTGACTGGCTTTTTGCCGAGCTTTGTATCGGGCAGTGTTCAGTTCTTCGGCTCGCTTATAATAATCCTCTGCTTTGATCCCGTCATGGCACTTATTGCACTAATCGGCGCGCCCGTTTATGTGCTTTCGTCGAGAATGCTCGTTAGGAAAATGCGCGAGTACAATAAGCGCATGAAGGATATAGGCAGTCAGGTAATGTCCTTCCATGAGGACTCCTTCCGCAATGTCACGGCGGTTAAATCCTTCGGCATAACCGACGGCTTTAACAAGCGTATGCTGAGTATGCAGGCAAGCTATCGCACGGCAATGCTTGACTACAATAAATTCTCGCTTGTCGCGGGCTTTGTCATGGGCATAATCGGACTTTTAATCTCCGCGGGCTGCTTCGGCTGGGGAGTTTACAGACTGTGGACAAACGCCATATCCTACGGCGTTATGACCATGTTCCTTCAGCTTACGAATATGCTCCGTTCCTCGTTCTCATCACTCATTTCGCTTGTGCCGACTGCAATATCCGTCACGACCTCGGCGGGCAGACTTATGGCTGTGGTTGAGCTTCCCGAGGAGGAGGGCGCACGAGAAAGGGCGGATATTCCCGCCGACTGCAGTGTTGAGCTTAATGATGTCACCTTTACATACAAGGACGGTGAAACCGTGCTTGAGAATATCTCCTTCGAGGCAAAATCGGGCGAGCGTGTAGCACTCACGGGTGCCTCGGGTGAGGGCAAAACAACAATAGTGCGCCTTATCCTCGGACTTGTGAAGCCCGATTCGGGCACGGCGATGCTGTGCGGCGAGGGAAGGATGCTCACGCTCAGCGCCTCAACAAGACACGCCTTCGCATACGTGCCGCAGGGCAACACGGTGTTTGTGGGCACGGTTGCGGAAAATCTTCGCATGGTAAAGCCCGAGGCAACCGACGATGAGATAAAAACGGCGCTCCGACTTGCCTGCGCAGATGAGTTCACCGAAAAGCTCCCCGAGGGTATAAACAGCGCGGTGGGTGAGCTCGGAAGCGGCTTTTCCGAGGGACAGTCGCAGAGAATTGCCGTTGCAAGAGCACTTTTGCAGGATGCACCCGTGCTCATTCTCGATGAGGCGACAAGCGCCCTCGATGAGGTCACGGAAAAAAATATGCTCGATAATATAAAGGCCTGCGGCAGAGTCAAAACCTGCATAATCATAACCCACAGACCTGCTACTGCGGCAATATGCGAAAAGCAGTACAGACTTGACGGGGCACGCCTCACGGAGGTTGGATAATGGAAAGCCGCAGAAGAATTGTGAGCACCGACGAGCTCATGCCCGAATATACCGAGCTTCTCAAAAACGGCGCGGTTTTGCCGCTGACCGTAAGCGGAAGCAGTATGATACCCTTCCTCGCACCCGACAGAGACAGCGTGCTTCTGAAGGGCATAGACCGCGAGCTTATCAGGGGAGATATTGTGTTTTACCGCAGACCGGACGGCAGCTATATTCTGCACAGACTGTACCGCATTGAGGGCGATAAGCTGTGGTTTGTCGGTGATGCGCAGGACAGGGTTGAAGGTCCGCTTGATATTAGCTGTGCCTTTGCCTATGTCACGCAGGCGACAAGGAAGAACAAAACGCAGAAAAAGGGCTGCTTCTGGTGGGACTTTTTCGAGAAGGTATGGATAAAAACAGTCGGAAGCAGGGCAAAGATACTGTCGGCATATTCATTTATCAGGAGTTAAGATGATAGACATTCATTCCCATATACTGCCCGAGCTTGATGACGGCTCGTTCGATATATTCTGCTCTCTTGAGATGGCTGAGATAGCCGCGCAGACGGGCGTGACCGCTATGGTCGCAACGCCGCACGCAAATCAGCGGGGCTATTTTGAAAACTACGCCTCGCAGGAGATAACGGATAAATTCTCCGAGCTCAAAAGAGAGCTTGTGGAAAACGGCACGGAGCTTGAGCTGTACCTCGGTATGGAGGTTTTCGGCACCTACGATGCCGCAAGCCTATACAGAGACGGCAGAATTTTAACGCTCAACGGCGGCAGATATATGCTCGTGGAATTTGATTTCTACGCGGATATTCAGTATATAAACGGCGTGTTATACAGCCTCATGGATGCGGGCTGTGTGCCCGTTGTGGCTCATCCCGAGCGCTATGTTGAGCTTCAGCAGGACTACGGCATAGTAAACTGCTGGCTTAATGACGGTATGGCGGTACAGGTCAATAAGGGCTCACTTGCAGGCCGCTTCGGACGGCGTGCAAAAAAGCTCGCCTTTGACCTTTTGAGCGACGGGCTTATAAGCTGTATTGCGAGCGATGCGCACGGACCGCAGGTGCGTTCACCGAATATGTCGGACGCCTACGAATTTTTAACGGTTGAGTTTTCGGAGGAAACCGCGGAGCTTCTGCTCACGGAAAATCCGAGAAGAATAATAAACAGCGAGCCTGTAATAAGGTGTCAAACGCTTGAAGCATTTTGAAAAACGAGGTTTTTACGGTGAAAAATAAAATTGCTATACTGCTTGCGGTGCTGACGGTTTTATCCGTTGCACTTGCAATAGGCTACAGAATGTATAGGACGAGTCAGTCAAGCCCCATGCCCCCCGTTATTACCTTTGAGGAGGGCGTGCCGAGCGTCAAAACGAATGCGAGCGACGCTGAGCTTTTGCAGGGCGTTACGGCATACGACCCCGAGGACGGCGATGTTACCGCGTCACTCGTAGTCGAGAGTGTGTCGTCCATGACGGGTAAAAATAATGTCACGGTAAGCTATGTCGCGTTTGACAGCAAAAATCACATGACAAGAGCCGCCCGCACCGTGCATTTTACCGACTACACCGACCCTGTGTTTGCGCTTACGCAGGCGCTGTGCTTTAAGCTTTCTAACAATATCGACATCCTTGACTACGTTAAGGTGAACGATGTCGTTGACGGCGATATTTCGGGTCAGGTCAAGTATTCGCTTTTGGGCGACACAGTGTCGCTCAGCACTGTCGGCGAGTATGAGGCGGAGCTACGCGTTACAAACAGCCTCGGCAGGACGATTCATCTTACCGTGCCCGTCGTTATAACTCAGACCGACCCCAACAGCGCAAAAATAACGCTTGACAAATACCTCATATATCTTGACAAGGGTGAGGAATTCAATGCAAGAGACCATGTAGTCAGCTATATAGCAAACAACTCGCTGAGAGAATCGGCAGACGGCTTGACTATAAGCGGAAGCGTTGACACCTCAAAAAGCGGAACATACATTGTAACCTACACATATTACGGCTCGCCCGAGAGCAGTACAAGGCTTATCGTAATAGTGGCATAGGCGGTGGATTTATGGAAGAAAACTTAAGACCTGAATTTAATAAGGCAGTGGCCGAAATTCACCCGCGTTTGCTTTTGCGTGAGCTTATGCACAAGCTGTGGGCGGTAATAATGGTCGCGATGATAAGCTTATCGCTGACATACGTGGGCGCATCGCTCATGTATGAGCCGCAGTATCAGACGGTGACCACATTTGTCGTTTCCGTCAGAGACAGCTCAACCTCGGTTTACTCAAATCTTTCGGCGGCGCAGAATATGGCGAGCGCCTTTTCCGAGGTGCTCAACAGCGAGGTGCTCCAAAAGCGAATTTGCGAGGAAATGGGCACAGACAGCATTGACGGCACAATAAAAGCGAATGTCATCAAGGAGACAAATCTGCTTGAAATGACGGTCACGGCATCAACTCCGCGGCAGGCATTCGTGCTGACAAAAGCAATTCTCAACAACTACGGCGAGCTTGCCGATGTCGTGCTCAATAATATTGCGCTTGATATACTCCAGCAGCCCACAATCCCGACAACGCCCATAAACTATTCGCAGGCGAGGCACTATGCAAAGCTCGGTGCGGTTGCGGGTGCATTTTGCACCGCGGCATATATCTGCCTCATAGCCTTCCTGCGCAACACTGCAAAAACCGTCAGCGAGGTTGAAAACGCGCTCAACACGCGTCTTATTGCAACGGTCTACCACGAGCAGAAGGCAAAGCTTGTAACGCAGATATTTGACCGCAAAGCAATAAAACAGAGCCTTTTGATAACAAATCCGACGACGAGCTTTGCCTTCGTCGAAACCTTCAAAAAGCTCCGCACGCGAATTGAATATCTTATGCGCAAAAACGAATGCAAGGTGCTTATGGTGACCTCTGTGTCCGAAAATGAGGGCAAGAGTACAGTGGCGGCAAATATAGCACTTGCCATGAACAGAAGAAAAAAGAGTATTCTGCTTATCGACGCGGATATGCGCAAGCCCGCCATGCACAGAATTCTCGGCTACTCCGATTCTGAGTATGAGGGTATAGCCGAATATCTGTCGGGCAAGGCGAGCTTAAACCAGGTTATGCTTTCCGACAAAAAGCGTCAGCTTGGACTTATCCTCGGCAAAAACGGCACGAAAAACTCAACGGAGCTTATAAAGAGCGACGAAATGGCGGAGCTTATTAAGCGTGCGAAAAAGCACATGGATATGGTCATAATCGACACTCCGCCCATGTCGGTCAGCCCGGATGCAGAGCTTATATGCGAGCTTGTCGATGCGGCAATCCTTGTCGTAAGGCAGGATGAGGTGCCCGTGCCTATACTCAACGAGGCAATCGAGGCAATAAACAGCTCGGATGCAAAGCTTCTCGGCTGTGTTTTCAACAACGTATATCTTGCCGACCTCAACGACGGCTATAATTACGGAAGCGGCGGCAAATACGGCTATGTAAAGCACCGCTACGGCAAATACGGCTACGGTAAGTACAGCTACGGCAAGTACGGCTACGGCAAGTACGGCTACGGCAAATATGGCTACGGCAAGTACGGCTATGAGGGCGCAGGATACGAGGAAGGCGAAAAGCTGACACTTAACGGCGCCGACGACGGCACAGACTTTTTCGGGGAGGGTTGATTATGAACGAGCAAAATAACAACATTTCCTCCGCAAATCTGTCAAGGCTCATTATAGGAGCAAAAAGCGGAATAAAAAGACTGTGGGCTGTAATTCTCCTGCTGACCGTTTTGGGCGGTGCGGCATTGGGCTTCAGCTCGTGGAAAAGCTACACACCGTATTATACGGCATCGGCGACCTTCACCGTGTATGTGAAAAACAACGCGCAGGCAAGCGTGTCCGCGTTTAACTTCGCAGTTGCAGAGCAGATGGAAAAAACCTTCCCGTATATACTCACAAGCGGAGTTTTAAGCGAGCTTGTTATGGAGGACACGGGTCTGCAAACTCTGCCGTCCATATCGGCAACGGCTGTTGAGGGAGCAAACCTTTTCGTGCTCAAGGTCTCGGGCTCAGACCCTAACGTGTGCTACAGGGTGCTCCAGTCTGTAATAGAAAACTATCCGCAGGTTGCCGAGCTTGTTGTCGGTCCCACGGATATGACGGTGGTTGACGGTACGGGCGTGCCCGTTGCACCCGTAAACGGCAGACAGTGGAAAAGCTCAGCAGAAAAGGGCGCTCTTGCAGGCTTAGCGGCAGGTCTTGTGCTCGCCTTTGCCTACGGCTACACCAAGGCGACGGTGCTCAGCAAGGCAGACCTGCAGAAGGTCAGCAATGTGCGCTATGTCGGCTCACTTCCCGCTATAAACATAAAGCGAAAGGTCAGGGACACCCACAGCATAATAGGCTTTGACGGTGTGAATGACCGAGGCTACCGCGAGGCATTCAGAGCCATATCGGTCAGAATGGACAAGTATCTGCGCGATAAAAACTATCGCACGATTATGGTATGCTCCGCCGCAAGCGGTGAGGGCAAAACAACCGTCGCATACAATCTTGCACAGCTTCTCGTAAAGCTGAAACGCAAGGTCGTAATAATCGACTGCGACCTGAGAAACCCCTCCATGTATAAGATGCTCGACGTTAAAAAATGTGAGGGCTTCGCGGAGGCGGTCAACGGCGAACGAAAGCTCGAGGAAGTAATCAAGATTTTAATTCCGAATAAGCTTGATATTATCTTCGCGGGACAGTGCAATGAGGATGCAACCGACACCCTCTCAAGGCCCGAGGTTAATGAGCTTTTTGAAAAGCTCAAGCAGATGTACGATGTAGTGATTATCGACACTCCGCCATGCTCACTGCTTGCAGATGCCGAGGACCTCGGTATGCTCGTTGACGGTGCGCTTATGGTCGTAAGGCAGAATTATGCGAGCCGCGCAAATATTATTGACAGCCTCACCCGCTTGAGCGAGGTCGGCCTCCCCATTGTAGGTTATCTCATGAATGCCTGCGAAACGGGCATAGGAAGCGGCTCGGGCAAATACGGCTACGGCTACGGTTACGGATATGGATACGGCTATGGCTACGGTTACGGCTACGGTAACTCGGAGAACAAATAAACGGTATGGATAAAACGGAAGAAAAAAAGGAAAAGAAGCTGAGCAAGGGCACGAGGATACTGCTTATTATCGTGTGTGTGCTCGTGGGGCTTGCGGTTTTACTTGCCGCGACGGTTGCTGTTATGACGCTTGTGGGTAAAAACGCACTCAACGACGGCAGCAGTATGGAGGTTGTAAGCACGGATGCCGAGAGCCTGAGCTCGGGCACTATCCGTCACAACGGCAAGCTGTATAAATACAATGACGAGCTCACCTGCATTCTTCTTATAGGCGTTGACAGCTATGAGAAGGAGGACACGGGCGAATTCGGCAGGTCACTGCAGTCAGATGTCGATGTGCTCGCGGTAGTTGACCCGAAAAACGAAAAGCTCACGCTTTTGTCCGTCTCGCGCGATACGCTGTGTCAGCTTGACATCCTTGATGATAACGGAAATCTCACGGGCACGGGCACGGCACAGCTTGCACTCGCATACAGCTACGGTGACGGCGCGGAAAAAAGCTGTGAGCTGACTGCAACGGCGGTATCCCGCCTGTTTTACGGGCTGAACATCCCCGCTTATGCCTCAATTTACATGAACGGCATAACAGACCTCGTGGATTTGGTCGGCGGCGTCACGGTCACTCCGTCGGATACGGAAAGAGGCTTCGTAGCGGGCAAGCAGTACGAGCTGTACGGCGACTTGACCGAGCAGTACATCCGCTTCAGAGAGGACAGCGTTGACGGCAACAATCAGCGTATGCAAAGGCAAAATCAGGTGCTTATGGCGCTTGTATATAAGGCACTCGAAATGGCAAAGCAAAACCCGTCCTCGGTGCTCGAGCTGTACGGCGCGGTGTCCGACAATGTTACGACGAATGTCAACACGGCGATGATGGTGTATCTTGCTCAGCAGGCGATAAAGCTCGACTTTGACGGACAGATACACACAGTCCCGGGACACTCCGAAATGGGCGAGCAAAATCACGCCGTATTTGTCGTTGATGAGGACGCATTCCTCGAGCAGGTGCTCGAAATATTCTACAATCCCGTGGAGGGATAAAAAAGTCCTTGCAATTACGATAGTTGTGTTGTAGTATTACAGTGTATAGATGTTTGGATAGTTGACGGAGGATTTATAAATGAAAAAGCTTATATGCCTTCTTTTGATAATAGTAATGCTGTTTGCAATGGCAAGCGTCGTTTTTGCCGACAATGTCCCGAGTGCCGAGAAGCACAATACCGACGTTGAGGGTGACGACGACAACAGAGGCAAGTCTCCGCAGACAGGCGAGGACGGCACCGTTTATTGGGTAGTCTGTGCGCTCGTGCTTGCGATAGGCGCGGTTTTGTTCTGCGGCAAAAAGCTCGTCTGCAATAAGTAATTAAATTTATCAAAGCTCCATGCAAGGCATGGAGCTTTTTTATGAGGCAGTATATGAAAAAAGGAATTGTACGCGTTATTTTAATAATAGTGGCGCTTATCGCGCTGTGCGTAATTGCGTGGTGCGGTTGGTATCTGTATCAGTATTGGCACGGCGGAGAATTAAACGACTCGCTAAAAGAGCATATTGACACGCAGGCGGTAGGTGAGATTGACGCCGAGACGGTTGAAATTCCCGTAGATTTTGCGTCACTCAAGCAGATAAACCCCGAAATATATGCGTGGATATACGTACCGGGTACGGTAATCAGCTACCCGGTATTACAGCACGACGGGGATAACGGCTACTACACTCACCGCGCCGAGGACGGAAGCTACTACACAGGAGGCTGTATTTACAGCGAAAACTACAACAGCCTCGATTTTACAGACAGCATGACGGTGCTGTACGGGCACAATATGCGCGCAGGCGATATGTTTGCTCAGCTGAACGATTTTGCCGATGTCAACGTGTTTGATTCGTGCAGATACATCTATATTTACACGCCCGAAAAAATGCTTGTATATGAGATTTTCGCGAGCTATGTGCATTCGCACGAGCATCTGCTCGTAAATCACGATTTTTCGGACGGCGAGCAGTTTGACGCGTTTTTCGATGAGGTGCTGTATAAGCAGTCATTAAGCGCAAACTATCTTGATGACATTGAGCTTGACAGCGGTACCGATAAGGTGCTGACTCTCTCGACCTGCTACCGCAACGACAATCAACAGCGTTATCTCGTTCAGGGCAGACTGATTGCGGAAATTCCCGCGGCATAAAAAATTCTCACTTTGCAAAGTGAG
>DCHG01000041.1:0-11417 GCA_002315595.1 Clostridiales bacterium UBA1758
GTTACGGATTCCCACGGCGACAAGTCGCCTCGGAATGACATGATAAAACTGCGTTCCCCTTGCTGCCGTGTACCGCCGTCAAATCCGGGCGACCGCAGGTCGCCCCTACGGGTGCAGTGTAAATCCCTATCCGTCGCTACGGCCGAACATTCGCATGGTGAAGTGGGCGAGCGCCGCATTTCGGAGGTCATACACGCGGCGGGCTTCATAGCCCAGTTCGTCGGCGAGATCCTCGACCGCCCCGGATCCGTCCTCCACGAAACACCGAAAAAGGATCCGCTTTTCGGTCGAATTCAGCCCGTCAAGCCCCTTTTCGACCAATTTTATTCCTCTTTTGGTGACCGAAAGCGCACCTCGAAGTCGCTCGCGCTCGCTTAAAATACCGATCACATCTTCGCCTTCGGCGGTCGAAATTTGCTCGTTCAGGATGTCAATTCGCTCGGCAAGGGCGACTGCCCCCGCACACGCGTCACGGTAGGTACGCAGGTCGTCGATCGCCTCGTTTTTCCAGTTCAATGGGCTTCTCCTTTCTTTGGTGGGGGGACGCGAAAATACGATAAATTGCACCAAATTTCCCCGTCAATCACGCTTTTTACGGTATTTTTCCAAACGAAGGATCTGTTCGACGTCCTCGTCGGTCAACAAATTGACATTCGGTGGGGAGTTCGGCCCGCGATTTTGCCCCGTGTCGAGAGGGGCCCGCGGCAACTTCTCTACTTTACTATCCTTTTCTTTTCTCTTCTCTTCTTTTCTTTGTTTGAAAATGTAAGCATTTTTGCAAGAAATGTCAGCAGAAATCAAAATCCAGTCAACAGAATTTCAAAGAACCTGTCGAAAACGCCCGACCTTCATTTTTCGACCGATTTTTTCAGTGACTGTCGCCCCCGATCTAATGATACTATTTTACCACATTCCGAACAAAAAATCAATACCAAATTCGAACATTCGTTCGTGTATATTTCAACATCCGCCTGCATATATATACGCAGAACGGCATAAAAAATCCGCCATGCAGACCACATGGCGGACGCTGATTTTTGATTTAAGCGAGTCGGATTTTGATATAATTTGTATAGCCGTCCTCGTCGATGGACTCGTATTCGTACCCACTGAGAAGACGACGTAACTTGCCGTAACTCTCCGCTTTGGACGGATCAAAAGCCTTTCCGCCAAAGAGGATCTGCATCGTGATTTCGTCTTCGCCGCACTCTATAATCGCGTGAAGTTTGCCGAATTCCTTCGGGACGATCAGATCGCGCACGAGACCGTTAAAGACCTCGCAAGCCTTCTGCGTCAACCCATTCGCCATACGGTTGTTGTAGCCGTACTCCTCGATTTCCGCGGTTGCGCCGATGAAGTCGAAGCGTTTAGACGCAATGTGAATTTCGTGCGTGCGAATACGCCAAATGTAATGATAAGTAGCATCTTCGGAAGGATCGGTAAAGATTTTTTCCGTCTTCCCCTGCTCCACGACCATACCTTTGTCAATAAAGGCGGTGCGATCCGAAATCTCACGGATGAAGCGTACGTCGTCACTTCCGATGAAAACGGTCACGCCTTTGATCGTGCGAATGGCGGACTTAACCTCGCCTGCGTCACGGGTGCCGAGATCGTCGAAAAGACCGTCCAGAACAAGGATTTCCGGGTTCTTTGCAAGGGCACGAGCAAGCATCACACGACGCTTTTGACCTTTGCTTAAACGACAGACAAAGCGATCGGCATAGTCGCCGAGGTCAAGTTGATCGAGGATCGTATCGCCGTTTTTGCCGACGATCCAGCCGAGTTTCGCGCAACAACATGGCATGGATTTCGCACCGACATAGACAATTTTTTCGGGCGAAACGCCGTTCATTCCGTTCAAAACGACCTCTTTGGAAGCGGATTTCGTCTTACCCGCAATCACTTTCAAAATCTCGCCGAACTCGCCGATGAAGCCGATGGTTTCGCCGGATTTCACATTCACATCGACGGTCGTTTTAACGGTTTCAGCATCAGTTTTTTGCGGAATTTCATCTGCTTTTTCGGCAACTTCTGCGGGCTTTTCGGCAACTTCAACACCCTTTTTCGGTATTTTAGCCATGATCGAATTAACGAACTTTTTCGGATCGATCTTGCCCATGCGAACAAAATAACAACCCGCACTCAAAACGGCGATAATAGTGATCAAAACCGCCCAAAGAACGCCGTTTGATGAGGATTTTCCGGCAATTTCATCCTGATTTTCAACGGTCGTACGGTTACCGCTTCCCGCGTAATAGGTCACAGAAATGCCACCGTCGTAGAAGCCTTCGCAATAGATTGCGTCGTCGCCGAGTTCGTCGATGATTTCAGGCGTAACCGCTGCAAAGGTGACATCCCCCGTACGAACGGCTTCCGCGATATCGTCAATATCCATTTCGGCAAAGTCGAGCGCGTAACCGTATTTTTCGCAGAAACCTCTTGCAATCTCGATTTCCAAGCCGACGTAGTGACTTCCGTACTTCGTGACAAGCGGCTCGCCGATTTCGGTGCTGACCGCCATCGAAATCGTGCCGTTTTCATCATTCAGTACAGAAATAGAGGCTTTTTTCGCATTATCTGCGTTATTTGTCCACTTTTCGATCATTTTATCCAGTTCGCCGGACTTTTTTAATTCGACGATATAATTTTTCATATCGGCGTTGATAGCCGCTTTTACAACATCGCTTTTCGGGAATGCGAACGCATAGGAATAATCGCGTGCATTTTGCGACATCATCTTAAATTCCGGAACTTTTATCAACGATGACGCGGACTTTTCCATTAAAAAAGCGTCGATTTCACCTTTTTCAAGGGCATTCGTCATCTCGTCGGAAGATGAAAATTCCTTTAAGACAACCTTTTGACCAATCGCTTCTTTTGCAATTTCATCATATTCGCTACCCGCGAGATATCCGACGACTTTACCGTCAAAACGGGAAAGTTTATCACTTTTACCACCGCATCCGACCAAAATTACGGTCATCATCAGGGTGGCGAGTGCAAGACAAATGATCTTCCGTGAAGTTTTCATTTTCTTTCCTCACTTTCATTTTACTTCCGAATTTCAAATCCGGTGATAGATTATATTGATTATAACATAATTTTGACAAAAGCAACAGTATTTTTCGAATTTTTGACGGTAAAATCCGCGTTTAGCGAAAAAACAGAAAAACATCGGAAACTCCTTCCCGATGCACCTATACTATACCACATTTTCGCAAAATAATCAAGTCTTGTATTTCGGAAATCGTGACACTATAATGACGTAGAGGTGGCGATTTTATGGATATTTTTCAGCAAAAAATAGAGTTGGCAGCAGCAAAATCTGAAATTCGTGAACATCTTTCCGTCCTTGAAAAGTACGGGCTGACGCTGACCGAAGATGATATGGAACAACTTGTCGATAGCCGACGTGACGCACTTCACGCAAATGGGCGCGTTGAATTCGGCGGCGGGATCCTGCCGAAACTCATCGAAGCCTTCGTCGACTCCCCGTTTCTCAACGAAGAAAATCTGGTTGACACGCTTTCTGAACTGCAAACACTGTTTTACGACTTCAAGTCGGAATACGACGAAACGATTTCTGATGACGAACTCGTCGAGATGATGAAAGACATTTTCAACGGACGCGCACAGGGCGACCTCGGTTATTTTATGTATAGTTCGTTTGAAGAACTTTGTCATCAGGCGCGGCTAAACCGACTGTGAAGATAATGAATGATTTAACCAATTACAAATTAAACTTTGAAGAAACTGCCGTTTCAGGTCGAATTTACGCACTTTTATGTCGTCAATGTCAAAATTATTGCGGTGTCGATAGTTCGTCGATTTCCTATGAACGCGCCGAAGAATTGCTTTCGTCGCTACTCTACACCCTATCGCTTGTCGCGGAAGCCGACGAAGTTGAATTGACCGAAGTCGTGATGCGGGATGCGGAAGCCGCACTGTTGCGGGGAACGAAGATTTTGGATGAGAAACGGCGGAATTTGCCGATATTTTATCAAAATATTATTGATATCGCACCCGAAATCGACAATATTTACTATCTTTCCACGATGAGCGAAATCGGTTGTTTTTTCAAGCGGTACGAGATTTATTTTTCCGCCCACGAAATCCCGTGCAGTATTGACTATCAACTTCTTCGCCCGGTACCTGAAAGCAGGTTGGGAATTTCGTTTATCGAGGAATATTTATACCGAATTTCGTTGGAAAATCAAATTTTACGGTATTTTGATCCTCGTGAAGTTGAATATCTTCAACAACGAAATACCCCGAATTACAACGATGTACCATTAAATTTGTGCGAGCCGATTTTCAAAAATGCCATCGGTATCATTTTGTGTCAATCAGACCGAAAAAGTTTGATTTTTACGCAATCAGACTGCAAAAAACTTGCAAAATCACTGCAAAATCTCACGAAATTCGAATGCGATAAATTGATGACCGATGCCGCCGTAACGCTATGTAATATCATTCCAATCCGTGCGCCGAAGGCGATCGACTACCTTTGCAACGCCGCCCGCGATCTCGTTCCAAGGCTGTCAGTCGCACTCGAAAATGACGTATTCGAACAACTTTTTATGTAAAAAACTCCCTTTTTCAAGGGAGTTTTCTCTTATGCCAAGTACTTTTTTAAGGTCGCTCTGACGGCGTTTTTGCCCGCAATCATGTCGACAAACATTTCTTCGATCAACTCGGAAAGCGGCGTTTGTGTTAGGTCGCTTCCGAAGATGACGGCGTTGTTCAGGATTTCTCGCAACTGCCCGCAATAGGTTTCGGGGCGTCCGACGGCAATTCCCGTCAATTTCGCCTGCAATTCGTCCTTCAACGGATCGCTTGATACCTCCATCGGATTTCCTTCGTCGTCGACGGCGAGCAAATACCGCAACCAACCCGCAATCGCAAGCGGTAGCGAACGCAGAACGGCGAGATCGCGTCCCGTCGCTACATAACTTTTGATCGTTTCCCCGAAGCGTACGCCGACTTTTTGGGATGTGTCCGTTGCGATCCTTTGCGGAGCATCCGGCATGAACGGGTTCGGCAGGCGGACTTTGACGACCTCGTCGATGAATTCCTTCGGGCTTAAAATCTTCGGATCGTCAACGACCGGCAAGCCTTCCCGATACCCCAATCGCGTGATAAGCGAAACAATGTCGGCGTCCTTCATTTCTTCGCAAATGCGCGTGTAACCGAGCATACAGCCGTAGACGCTCATCGCCGTATGAAGCGGATTGAGGCAGGTCGTCACTTTCATTCGTTCGGCGAGATTTACGGTGGCGCGGTCGCACAAAAGCACGCCCGCCTTATCAAGTGCCGGTCGACCGTTCGGGAAGTCGTCTTCCATGACGAGGTACTGCGGCTTCTCGGAATTAACGAAAGCGGCGGTGTATGTGTTCTTTTCGGTGACAAAGGGCGTCATGCCTTCCAGTCCATCGCGGATCAGTTCCGCCTCGACCAATTCGTTCGGACGCGGGGTGATCTTGTCGATCATGCTCCAAGGAAACGAGATTTTTTCGTTGAGAAAATCAAAATCGTTTTGCGTAATTTTTTGCTTGTCAAGCCAGTTTTTTGCAATTTCAATAACCGCATTTCGTAACTTTTCACCGTTGTGTGAACAATTGTCCATCGAGCATAACGCAAGCGGTTTTGCGCATTTTCTGCCGCGGAAGATGCAGAGTTCTGCAAGCATTGACATCAGGTGGCGGCAGGCTTCCGGCCCTGCTTCGATATCGTCTTTGACCATCTGCAAAAGTTCACCGTCGGTACCGCGGATCGCGTACCCCTTTTCGGTGATGGTGAAGGAAACCATTTGCAGGCTCCCGTTTTCAAAGCAGGCTCGAATTTTCGAAAAATCGTTTTTCGCGGTCAAGGCAACCGCCATTGAACCGATGACCTCCTTTTCCATTCCGCCGTCTGCAAGAAGCGTGACAGCGACAGAAAGGTTGTCAAACGGAGTAAAACATTTTGAAATGATTTCGTCGTCGTAACTTTCGCAACAGACAATACCGGTGTCCGTTTCACCCCGTTCAATCAGGCGTTGACAGATTGCGGCAGGAAAGATACGAAAGATATTTCCGCAACCGAAATGAAGCCATTTCGGGGCGATTTCGGTGTTTTTTACAATCTTTTCAACATCATAAGCGGGCAGATGATAGCCCGTCCAAAGTTCGGGTTTTCGGATGCTTTGAAGCGATAATTTCATGAAAAACTCCCCCGTTATTTTGATTTGATCCTGCGTTCCATTTCCTCTAACGCGTTATGTAAATGCAGGACAAGCGGATGTTCCGATCGGAACGCAAAAAGGAAATGAGTCTTGTTTTTAAGTTCGTCTTCTGCATGACGAATATTTGATTTCAGTTTCTCGTATCGGACAATAACATCGTTTTCGATGGCGAAACGCGTGATTTTCGCAACTAAATTCGCCGAATAAGCCGCGTCAATCGTAAACACGCCGAAAAAGAAGCCGATGACGAACGAGAAGGCGAGATTTTCACTTAACCAAGTCAGTGCATCGAGGATATGCGGGTGAAC
Organism: Clostridiales bacterium UBA1758; assembly: GCA_002315595.1. Classification (GTDB taxonomy): domain Bacteria; phylum Bacillota; class Clostridia; order Oscillospirales; family UBA1758; genus UBA1758. Next base: position 6,532 of record DCHG01000041.1, read on the forward strand.
GAAAAAATAATATCCGATGCCGCAAATCGCCCAAATTGCGGAAAATTTCGGACAGATCAAGCCCTGAAAGTTGCCTTTTTCATTTCGGTAGTCCCACAGCCGGACGTGCATGAATTTCAGCCCGATAAAGCCGGCAACATATTCAATGATGGTCATACTGACCGACATGACGATGAGCAGTCCGATCGTCCCGAAAAAGCCCAAGGGCACTCGATCTCCCAGCGCAGAAAAAAGATAAAGGATGCAAAGCCCCGAGCCGTAAAGAGGCAGGTAGGGGCCGACGCAGAAGCCCGGATTGATCCATTTTCGTTCGGGATTTGCGTTTGAAATGTAGCGCCGAAAGAGCAATTCAACGCACCAACCGACGGTCGATCCGATGAAAAATAAATATGCAAGCGTCAGAAGAAAACTCATTTGCACCAGTCCAATCCGCGATCAAGTGATATATCATATTTTATTCCGATTTTTAACACTTTGCAAGAGAAATTTGTACTCGGTTTTTGGGGAACTGTGGTCGTACCTTAATAGCCTTCCCAATGAGATTTTTTCTTAACAAAAACCTCACCCCGCCTCGGTTACCCAAGGCGGGGTGAAATCAACCATTCTAATTCAATTATTCAGCCATCAGTTTGTATTCGACGAAAGCAACAATCGTATCAGTCGGTTTTGGGAAAACAGCAGATGCCATTTCTTTCAAGGCTTCACCGTTCAAAAGGACAAACTTACTGTACGTAGCAAACCCGACGGAAGAATAATTCGTGACAAAATCATTCCAAGTCCAACCATCCTCAATGGCATACTGTGTGCCACCAATCGTGACATAAAGTTCGTCCTTCGTCACTTTATTCGTCTTTGCATCCCATTTCCACTTGGTTTCGACCTTATTGGTGTCGATGACCTTGATGTAAAGGGTTGCCGGGATCAGCGAACCGGTGAAGGTCGTGCCGTACTTCCAGTTAACACCGTCGGCGGAAATCATAACGCTCTTGACGCCGACAAACTGTGCAATCGGCTTGACGGTGAACTGATACGAATAACTCGCTCTCTTCCAGAAGCCGAAGCCGGTGAAGGAGACCGTGCGTCTGTAAGTGACGTACACATTGTTGATACAGCAGACAGTCGGATCGTATGCGCCGCACTTGCACTTATGCGTGCGTTCATTGAATGTATGCTTTTCGGTGCAGATAACGGCGTTGCAGACCTTGCAGACGATTTGGTGATTATCGGCGTCGAGTCTAACGTATTCAGGCGTATGTTCACCGATCACGCGAACGGTTGCAGCCGTCTTGTTATTGGAAAGAACAAGTTCACCATTGTCAACGCCAAGGTAGTACTTGGTGACCGTAGTGACCGTTCTTGACCAGAACAGAGAGCCGGATCTCGTGGTGGTCTTGACTTCGGCGTACAATCCGCCGTCATATTTCCAAGTGTATGCCTTTTCACTTTCAGCGACAATTGCGCCCTTGTTGAAGCCGAGATACTTGCCGTTATTGTCGGAAAGTACAAAGCCGCAAGCAGTGTTTCCGGTGATGTCAAAGGTCTGTGCTGCGACATTGCCGAGAACGAGCAACTGGTTCTTGCCCGCCTTGACCGCGTCGTAGTGGACACAACTCAAAACGTCGATTTCGTAGCCGTTTTTACCGAGAAGACCGCCTTTTGCGACAAAGACAAGTCCGCAATCCTCGGCACCCGTGACAACGGTTTCCGCACTGTAATTGTCAATACCGAAGATCGGCTCTTCCGCCTTCTTGGCATCGGGACGGTTGTCGACAAAGGTCAGAACAGCATGATTTTCGTCGGTCGTGTCAAAGGTCATCGAGGCGGATTTCATTTCTTCTCCAACTTCTTTGTCCATATTGATCGCGCCCCAGCAGAATTCATCCGTGGTGATGGACAAAGCGTTCTTGACGGTGATATGGGATCCGTTATTTTGAAGCGGGATGCCCAATTTTAATTTCAGACCATCCATCGCAGGTTTGGTGCGGTTCATAATGACCGTAACATTGTCGAGAACGATATCGTTGTTTCCCGCACTTTGGAAATTGATACCGCTTCTGTAATGATTGCCGATCTCGATGGTGATATCCTTCATTTCAACGGAATAGCAGGATTCTGAGTTGTTGAAGAGAAACGCCGTATTAACTCCCTTGCCGGGGCCGTTTTTCGCGGTGATCTTATAGTTGTTACCGTCGAAAATGAGTTTTTTGAAATAGCAATTCAGATAGTAGTTATTCGAGGTTTCGATGTTGTCTGTCAGTTTTATGGTGTACTCTAAATCGACCTTTTGCTGCGTATTGATAATATCAAGAACGGTGTCGAGATCTTTTCCGCAACTGACTTCAAAGACCGTGTCGGTTCCGCTGATAGCGTTGGTTTGGGAAACCGTAAGTTTATGGCTGTTGAACACGATCGTCGTGTTGTCGGGCAAAGTGACGGGAGCCGCAAGTGCGGTGTCATTCAAAACAGTGATGGTCGAATCAGCCGAGGCGTTCGCAACTGCTTCTTCGAATGTTTTGTACTGAGTCTCGCCGACTTCCGCAAAATAGGTCACGAATCCGTTCTTTTTCGGCCTATTCAATCCGTTCGCGTTCTTTGAAATCGGATAAATATTCGCAACATCAGAATATTCTACAACAATATAATCTGAATTTTCGGTTCCGACGATCGGTTCTTCGTCTTTCACGGTTGCCGAACGATAATCGGCAAGGGACACGACCGCCTTATCTTCACCGGAGTTTGTGAAGATAAGTTCGGCTTTCTTCGTTGTATTGTTCTTTCCCGTAAGGTCAATGGCGGCATAGGTGAATTGATCCGTGGTGATGTTCAGTTCGTTTTTCACCGTGATTTTTGCCGCGTTGTTGACAAGCGCACCGCCGGTTCTGGGAAGTCCGCCTATTTTCAACGGTGAAATGGTACGATTCATAACAACCGAAACATTGTCCAATTCTGCAATTAACTTACCGGTATTATTATCGCCGGATTGGAATTGAATGCCGTGTCTGAAACCGTCCTTAACTTCGATCGAAAGATCCTTGACCGTAGCACTCAGATTGGCTGAACCGTTGCACTGGAAATAAAGAACATAATCGACGCTTTCATCGGTTGACGGCACAGGTACTTCTGCCGTGATCTTGTGACCTTGTCCGTCGATCGTAACGGATGTAATACCGTCATCATCTCTGCTGAAAAATCTTTCGCTAACGGTAATATCTTCCGTAAGTTTGAAGGTACAATCACTCGCGGTACCATTGGACAGAAGCCAGTTCGAGAATTTGAGGTCGCTTCCGGAAGCAACTTCAAATACAAGACCGTAGCCGTAGTTATGCGTCTTTCCATTGGGATCGATTTTGTTGCCGTTCAGTTTCAAAGTGACATTGTAAGGCAAAGTCAAATTCTGAGTCAGTATGACATTGCCGCAAAGTTCAACGGTGTCACCCGATTGAACGAAACTCATCGCCTCGTTAAAATCCTCATATACGGATGTTCCTTCGGAGTTTTCGATGATGACCTTGGAAAGGTCGTAACCGCCGGTTGTACGGAATTCATCGTGAGTAACAGCAGTAAGGCCGTTTGCGGCAATATCTGCCGTCGCGCCATTGCTTAATCCGATAAACGGATTGGCGGAATTCAACACTGCGGTACGGTTGTTTTCGGCGGTCACATCGACATAACTCGGAATCGTAACGGATGCCGCGCCGGATTCGGCGTCAACATCGATCGCGTTCCAGCAGTAACTGTCGGTGATAAGCGAAATGGAATTATCAATGGCGAGGGCACATCCGTTCACCTGAATCAGAGTGCCGGTCGTGTCAACGATCGCAGAACTCTTTTCTTTGGTCGGTTCGACGGTACGGTCAGCCTTTACAAAAACGCCATCCAAAGTCGCGTTGATACCGGCGGTGTTTCTGTGGAAAAGAATGCCGCCTCTGAAACCGTTGCCGATCACGATTTTCAGGTTTTTGATTACGACGGTCTTTTCCGTGGTATTTGAGTTTTCAAACGAGAAAACATGGCTTTGAGAAGCCTGCGTGAGAACGGAGTTGGTTGCGGTGATGGTTTTGCCGTTACCATCGACCGTGATTACAAGGTAATTCTTGCTGACAAGCACCGTTTCGGAAACGGTGATGTCGTTTTTGAGTTTCCATGTGAAGTTTCTCGGTGCTTCCTGTTCGGCAATCTTTGCCGCAGTATGCAGATCCTTTTCGCAGGAAATAAGGAATGTGAACTCAACGCCGGAATAGAAGGAAGCAAATCTGGTTTCCGCTTCTTCGTAGCAGAGTTCAACGTCATAGCCGCAAAGGTCAATCGTGATGTACGGTTTGACGCCGGTGGTTTTGGTGAGTTTCGTATCGGCGGTCAGAACGATGGTGTCACCGGTTTTGGCGATTTCATCGTTTTCAGCCGAGTCGAGCGCCGCATCCAGGGTTTCATATTGCACATTCGTAGATGCGTTGTAGCAGGTGTACGAAGGCGCCGCACTCGCCCCGATCGTGAACGAAGGGACAAAGGACAGTACCATGGCGAAAATGAGAAGAATGCTGAGTACTTTCTTTTTCATAAATACGCTCCGTCTTTCTTAAAATTTATCGGTATGATCCTCAATCCGTCATTGACCGGATCGGCGCAAAACAAGTGATCGTTACGGCATCGGAAACACAGTTGCCCTTTCCCATTCAGCGGATGAATGTGGATCTACCAATATACAACATTATTATAACACATTGTTCATGAATTGCAATAGGAAAATTTCATTTTATTAAGTATTTCGGGATAGGAAAGGACGTGGCAATCCGTTTCCCCCTTGCTGGCGTGTTACGCCCCAAAGCCGGGCGACCGTAGGTCGCCCCTACGGAACAGTAAAATTTACAACAACCCCGTAGGGGACG
>DCHG01000041.1:11464-17669 GCA_002315595.1 Clostridiales bacterium UBA1758
GTTACGGATTCCCACGGCGACAAAGTGGCCTCGGAATGACATGATTAAACTGCGTCGTACCAATCAAACCGTCATTTTAAGGATGGCAACAACGATGATAATGTTGCATTAAAGTAAAAAAATCCGGGACGAGTACATCATCCCGGAACGAAAAACTACTTATTCCTCTTTTTCATACTTTAATGCGTCGGGGATTTCGCCGCCCATCATTTCGGTCATTTCGACGATCTTTTCGACCGGAAACGGCGGCTCGGAAAGCGGTCGCATTGCGATCCCCATGAGTTTGATCGGGTTATCATCGGCAAGCACGCGATTGGACGAAAGAGCCCCGCAACGCTTACAGCGGTGAATGATCGCCCACTCCCCGCCCTTTCGCACCCAAACCGCAATCGGCTCCATAATGCCGCCGCAATCGGATTCCCGATCCCCCGGCTCAATATCGACATGGAGCGAATGCAGACAATTCGGGCAATGGTTGCGGTGATCGCTACCTGCCGCATCCGGCGTAACAAGCCGTCCGCAGTTTTTGCAGGTAAAACTTTCATCGCAAGCGTGCGTTTTATAATAGCCCTTTTCAAAGGTCTTACGCTTATTTTCCCGATTCATATTTATTTCTCAAATGCCTCGATACCTGCGATCAGTGCCGAATAATCCGACACACCGCCCGCCTGCGCACCGAGAAGTGCGGAGCCCGCAACCGGTGAAAGACGTGGCTCAACAAGGGTACCGCCGTACGGGGCGATCTTTTCGGCAAGGGGTTTCAAAAGCAGGTCGCCCGAACGGTATGCACCGCCGGAATAGGAAACCTTGACGGGCGCCTTGAATTCGAGCATACGGATCAACGCGTTAATGCCGAGGGCGAGTTCGTCGGCGGCACGCTCATAAGCGGAGATTGCAACCGGATCACCGGCTTCGGCGGCGTCACAAAGGATGATTTGCAACTGTGCCATGTCACGGCGGCTATTATGCAGTTTGCCGTAAGCGAGCGTGATCATTTCAAACGGATCCTTGAAACCGAGTTTCTGCATGACAAGGTCGTACAGTTTGCCCTTCGGAAGACGACCGTCGGCTTCCTTGCTGAACAGTTCCGCGCAAAGTCTGCCGAGCCAGTAGCAGGAGCCTTCGTCGCCGAAGACTTCGCACCAGCCGGAGGTACGGGCAGTGCGTCCGTCGGTGGTACGACCGAACATGATCGCGCCGGTACCGGCAACGGCGTTGACGCCCGGTTCCATGGCAAGCGAGCCCGCCCAACCGACTTCCGCGTCGTTGACGCAATTGGTCGGAATTCCCGCGAAGACTTCATGTACCTTGGCGGTCAGTTTTTCATCCCATTCCGGCTCTTCACCGTAACCCGGAATGCCGAAGGCAACGCCCGCAACGTCGGATTTGGCGATCGCGGCTTCCTTTACGACCGCGTCAAAGCCGTCGCGTGCGACCTTTTCAAATCCTTCCACGCCGACGGCGTTGTAGTGGCAAGTCGGTTGTTCGTTGAGGACGATTTTTTTGCCGTCCTCGCTGATAAGCATGAATGCGGTCTTTGTGCCGCCGCCGTCTACGCCAAGATAGTATTTCATAATCATTTCCTCCTTTTCCCGCAAATCGGGAAAACCTTTCTTTATCATCGTTTTTATCCGTTCACAAAAAAGTCTTTACTTGTGACCGATTATATTATAATATAATCATTAGTATAATTTCAACCGCAATTTTCCGATTTGGAGGGATTTTACATTGATCAAACGAATTGAACACGGTGTATTTTATAAAAACGGCGCCCTTGTTGAGGCAGATCCGTCGCTTTCTGCGTCCGCACGAAAACTGACAATGGCGTATTCGATCCTCGAAAAACACAATACAAGCGGCAATATGGAACGGCTGAAAATCAAATTCGATGCAATGGCTTCGCACGACATCACCTATGTCGGCATCATTCAAACCGCACGCGCATCGGGATTAAAGGAATTTCCGCTTTCCTATGTGCTGACAAACTGTCACAATTCACTCTGTGCCGTCGGCGGAACGATCAACGAAGACGACCATGTCTTCGGGCTCAGCGCGGCTAAAAAATACGGCGGTGAATTCGTGCCCGCACACCAGTCCGTCATTCATCAGTATATGCGTGAACGATATGCGGGTTGCGGCAAAATGATCCTCGCCTCCGACAGTCATACCCGTTACGGCGCCCTCGGTACACTTTCCGTCGGAGAAGGCGGCGGCGAATTGTCAAAGCAACTTCTCGGCAGAACATGGGATCTCGCCTATCCGCAGGTCGTGGCGGTCTGTTTGAAAGGCAAGCCCCAACCGGGCGTCGGACCGCAGGATGTCGCACTTGCCCTCATCGGTGCAACCTTTGCCGACGGCTTTGTCAAAAACAAGATCCTCGAATTCGTCGGGGACGGTATCAAGCATCTCGGTATGGATTACCGCAACGGCATCGACGTCATGACGACCGAAACCTCGTGCCTTTCCTCCGTCTGGATGACGGACGAAACGGTCAAGGAGTTCCTTACCAAACACGGACGCGTCAACGAATATAAACCGCTTGCTCCGCAGGACGGCGCATATTACGACTCTGCGGTGGAAATCGACCTGTCAAAGGTCGAGCCGATGATCGCACTCCCCTTCCACCCGTCCAATGTCTATACGATCGCCGATCTCAAAGCCAACGCCGCCGATATTCTCGCGTCCGTCGACAAAGCGACCGCCGAACAGTTCGAACTGCCAAAGGGTACGCCGACGCTTCTTTCGAAACTGACTTCCGACGGAATTCGAGTCGATCAGGGCGTCATCGCCGGTTGTTCGGGCGGTCTGTACCAAAATCTTTGCAGGGCGGCGGAAATTTTGAAAAACACCTCCGTCGGTGTGGATGAATTCTGGCTTTCCGTCTATCCGTCCTCGACGCCGATCATGCTTGCCCTCATCCGAAACGGCGCGTTAGCCGATCTGACGAGTGCGGGCGCATCCATCCGTTCCGCATTCTGCGGCCCATGCTTCGGCGCAGGAGACGTACCCGCAAACGGTGCGCTTTCCATCCGTCATTCGACGAGAAACTTCCCCAACCGTGAGGGTAGTAAACCCGGCAACGGGCAGATTTCGTATGTCGCGCTTATGGACGCCCGTTCGATTGCCGCAACCGCAAAAAATCACGGTCTTCTCACCGCCGCAACGGAACTCGACAAGATTCCGGCGGAGCCGGAAACCGACGATTATATCTACGATCCCACGCCGTACCAATCCCGCGTTTACCACGGTTTCGGCAAAGCCGATCCGTCACAACCGCTTGTCTTCGGCCCGAATATTGCCGACTGGCCGGAAATGCCCGCAATGCCCGAAGATCTCGAACTTGAAATCGCGTCCGCGATCTACGACGATGTCACCACCACGGACGAATTGATCCCGTCAGGTGAGACCTCATCGTATCGTTCCAATCCCATGAAACTTGCCGAATTTGCCCTTTCCCGCAAAGATCCGGGGTATGTGACACGCGCCAAACGAATTCATGCGGAAGGACTCGCAAGTGCCGTGTTCGCCGTCAAGCCGGGCGACGGCTCCGCACGCGAGCAGGCGGCTTCGTGTCAGCGTGTACTCGGTGCCGCGGCAAACATCGCCTGCGAATATGCGACCAAACGATACCGTTCCAACCTCGTCAACTGGGGCATGATCCCGTTCATCTGCGAAAACGGCAAAGAGATCGGTTTTGCCACGGGCGACCGCGTCTTCATCCCCGGCGTTCGCGCCTATCTTGAAGGTGACGGCGAGGAGATCGCCGCAATTCTCACCCGTGACAACGTAAAAAAAGAGATCATTTTGAAAACTCCCGGTATGACGCGGGAAGAACGCGACATCGTGTTGGCGGGTTGCCTGATCAATTACTACAAAAATCAGAAGTAGGAAGTGGAAAAATGACAAATATCAAAGATTGGCCGCTTGCCGTATCACTTTGCTATAAACATTCGATTGAGCCGGACGTTTTGGCGGAAATCAAAGCGGGTGGCGTAGAATATGTTGAAATTTCCTCGATCCCCGATCCGTTTTTAGAAGATTTCGTTCGCCGTCCGAAGTTCTACGCCGATCGTATCACGGATGCGGGACTCAAAGTCTGGTCGCTTCATCTGCCCTTCGGCATTGGAATTGACATCGCTTCCCTATCCCATTCCGTTCTTACACAGACACGTGAATATTTTCACGCACTCATTAAGGCGGCGTCGGAAGCCGGAGCCAAAGTCGTCGTCGTTCATCCGGGATTGGAGCCCGTTCTCGACTGCGACCGTGAAGCACGCTTGCAGATCAGTCGTGAATCGTTGACAATTCTTTCCGAATACGCAGATTCGTTGGGTTTGACGCTCGCCGTCGAGGATCTCCCGCGTTCCTGCCTTTGCAATACGGTCGAAGAAATGGCACGCGTCGTAGATGGGATCGACAAACTTCGCATTTGTTTTGACACCAATCATATGCTCAACCACGACAACGTTAAATTTGTCGAAACCCTCGGAGATCGGATCGTCACCCTTCACGTTTCCGACTACGATTTTGTCGATGAGCGTCACCAACTTCCTCTCGTCGGCGACAATGACTGGGCGGGAATTATCCACGGTTTGGAAAAGAAGGACTACCACGGCGTTTGGTTGTATGAAACATCCACTCCGTCGCTCGAATTCCGTGGCAAGGTTAATCACTTTACGGCAAAAGATCTTTACGAAAATAAAAAGACGCTCGAAAAACTCTGATAAAGGCTAAAAATACATTAAAACCACGCGGATTTCATGATATTTCCGCGTGGTATTTTTTATTGTAAAGGTTATTTGCTTTACACAAATTCCATATCATTAATCTATCTCTAAACCAATTATACCGTTATTTCGTACCATTAACCGATGTCAATTACGTGACAATTCGTTCCACTTACCTCCCTCAAACGCACAAAAAACTCCCGTGAATTTCTTCACGGGAGTTTTTAATCAATTAACTTACTTGATCATGGAAGCAACTTCGTCTGCGAAGTTATCTTCTCTCTTGGCAAGTCCTTCGCCCTTTTCAAAGCGGACAAATTTGATGACTTCGATCGTGCCGCCAAGTTCCTTGGCAACAGCGGCGACGTGCTTTTCGACGGAGATCTTGTTTTCCTTGACGAAGGGCTGCTGCAACAGGCAGGTCTCTTCGTAGAACTTCGCAAGACGACCGGCGACGATCTTCTGCGCAACGGCTTCCGGCTTGCCTTCCGCCATGGTCTGCGTCATAAGAACCTGACGCTCGTTTTCAAGGGTGGCTTCGTCGACATTGGAACGATCCAGCCAGGACGGACGCATGGCAGCGGCCTGCATGGCGATGTCTTTGCCGAGTTCTTCGACGGCAGCGTTACCTTTGAGATTATCGGAAACCTTCATATTAACAAGAACGCCGATTCTGCCGGCCATATGAACATAGGCAACATTGGTTTCGCCCGAAATGACTTCAAAGCGGCGGATTTTGAGGTTTTCACCGATGGTGAGGATCTTTTCTTGAAGGGCGCCGGCAACGGTGAGTTCGGTACCCGGATAGGTTAAATTCATAAGGGCATCGACATCAGCCGGACGCTCTTTTTCGATCACGGCGGCGATGTCATGAACAAAGCCCTGGAATTTATCGTTCTTGGCGACAAAGTCGGTTTCGGAGTTAACTTCGACGATCACGCCTGCGCCGTCTTCGGCGACATAAGCGTAAACAATGCCTTCGGCGGCAATTCTGCCTGCCTTTTTCTGTGCGGCGGCAAGTCCCTTTTCACGAAGGAACTGAACGGCCTTGTCCATATCACCGTCGGAAGCGGCAAGGGCCTTTTTGCAGTCCATCATGCCGGCGCCGGTCATTTCTCTTAATTCCTTAACCATAGAAGCTGTAATAGCTGCCATATTGTTTTCCTCCATTCTTAGAATCCTAAATCAATGAACACCTAGTGTTCTTGTAACAGTCAATCAAAAATCATGCTTCACGACCTATGCAACTAGCGCATCGGCCTCCCAGCGAATAGTAACAACTATTACTGAGCATCAGCAACTTCTTCGATATCTGTAGCATCAGAAGCTACTGCATTTGCATCAGAAGCTGTGATAACTTCAGCACCTTCCTTAGCTTCAATAACAGCATCAGCCATCTTAGCAGTAATAAGCTTAACGGCTCTGATTGCATCATCGTTACCAGGAATGATGAAATCAAGCTCTTCTGGATCACAGTT
>DCHG01000057.1:0-4323 GCA_002315595.1 Clostridiales bacterium UBA1758
TGACCGGAGGTCAGATGGCTCCGACTTCTTTGGTCGGTCAGGTCACACAGACTTCGCCGTACGGTCGTGATCCGAAACTTTGTGGCTTCCCGGTAAAGATCTGTGAAATGCTTTCGGAACTGGAAGGCCCCGAATATTTACAGCGCGTGACGGTCAATTCGCCCGCACGCGTCAGAGATGCGAAAAAGGCCATTCGCAAGGCGTTCCAAAATCAGATCGACGGCAAGGGCTTTTCATTGGTTGAAGTGATCTCGTCCTGTCCGACAAACTGGGGATTGACGCCGGACGAAGCATTGAAATGGATCGATGATAAAATGGTACCGTATTATCCGTTGGGCGTCTATAAAGATCGCTCGGCGAGTGAGGAGGCGAAAGCATGACGACCGAATATCTTTTTGCCGGATTTGGAGGACAGGGAATTCTGTTTTCCGGCAAGGTGTTGGCATATAAGGGCTTAACCGAGGATAAAAATGTCAGTTGGCTCCCGTCCTACGGTCCCGAAATGCGAGGCGGAACTGCAAGTTGCGGCGTCATCATCGGCGACGAACCGATCGGTGCACCGATCGTATTGGAACCCGATATTCTGATTGCGATGAACCTTCCGTCGCTTGACCGTTATGAGGACTCGGTAAAACCCGGCGGCACCATTTATTTGGACTCGGGACTGATCTCGCGCAAGGTCAAACGAACGGATGTCAAGGTCTGCTATCTGCCTGTGTCGAAACTCGCCGCACAAAACGGCTTGTCGGGACTTGCCAATATGATCCTGATGGGCAAGATCCTTGCCGATCGTGGTGAATTCAATGTCGAAACCATTGAAGCGGCACTCAAAAAATGTATTTCTGCGCGTCATACGGATAAGATGGCGGAAAATATGAAAGCACTGGAACTGGGACGGGACGCCGTATGACAAAGCCACTGACGATCAGCGACATCACGTTAAAACTGTATAAATCGCAACTGACCTTCCGAAAAAAGATGGACATCGCTGCGCTTTTCGACCGAATGAAGATCCCGGTCATCGAACTTGGCGAGATGACAGGTACCACCGAGGATCGGTTGTTTATCAAAACCGTCGCGGCAAGTGTTTTCACTAGTACGCTCGCGGTTTCGGTGGGAATTGATGCCGCACTCGCCCCCGTATGTATGGAAAGCCTGAAAGCAGCAAAGCACGCGAGATTGCAGGTTACGGCGTCACTCAGCACCGCACGTATGGAGTATGTTTTCCATAAGAAGGCAAACGAGATGCTCGAAGCGGTAAAGCAGGCGGTTGCGGCGTGTAAAGCGGTTTGTGACGATGTCGAATTTGTTGCCGATGATGCGACAAGAACGGATTTTGAATTCTTAAAAACCGTCATCACCGGCGCAATCGAGGCAGGTGCGGAATCGGTTTCGTTCTGCGATACCGCGGGCAATACGCTTCCCGACGGATTCGGCGATTTCATTGTCCGCCTGCGGACGGAAATTCCGGGACTTGCGAATCGTACGCTCGGTGTGGAATGTTATAATGAATTGGGAATGGCGGATGCTTCCACGGTCAGAGCCATTCAATGCGGGGCAGGGGAGATCAAGGCGTCTGCCTGCCACCCCGATGCGGCTTCGCTTCCGTGTCTGTTGAAAATTTTCACCACCAAGGTCGGGGATTTTCCGGGCATGACGGTGACAACCGCCGAAAATCTCGCCCAACCGATCAAGGTCATCACAAATCTTTGCAATCTTTCGTCGGATGCGAAAACCCCGTTTGAAGACGGCGTGCGTACAATTTCGGGAGATGTGTATTTGACGGAACAGGATTCCGAAGAAAATGTCTTGAATGAAATTCAAAAACTCGGCTATACGCTATCGGACGCCGACCGTGAAAAAGTGTATCAGGCGTTCAAACGCATCGTTTCCAAGAAAAATCGCATTGACCTACACGAACTTGAAGTGATTGTGGCGTCTGAGGCTTTGCAGGTGCCGCAGACATATTTGCTCGAAAATTCGATTGTCACCACGGGCAATAAATGCGATGCACTTGCCCATATCAAATTGAGCAGTCACGGCAAAATTCTGGACGGAATCTCGCTCGGAAACGGCTCGGTCGACGCATCGTTTCTCGCCATTGAAAAGATCACGGGATGCCATTATGAATTGGATGATTTCCAAATTCAGGCGATCACCGAGGGAAAAGAGGCAATGGGACAGACTTTGGTCAAACTTCGTTCCCATGGGAAGGTCTATTCGGGCAAAGGCGTTTCGACCGACATCGTCATTTCGGCGATCGAGGCTTATTTGAATGCCCTCAACAAGATCGTCTATGAGGAGGAACAGGCATGAAACTGTCGCTTTCCATGCGCGGTTGGGGCGATGTTCGCTTTGAAACATGGTTTCAGCAAGGTTTGGAAAACAGATTTGACGGGCTTGAATTTTTCGATGTTCCTTTGAATGACTATTGCGACCAAAATCCGGCGGTACGTACTGAAAATGCCAATGCACTGCTTCGAACGATCCGTGAAAACCGAATGAGCATTTGTTGCATGGATAGTTCGCTTGTCCTGCAAGACGGAGGATTTTCCGAAAAAATACAAAGGTTTTTGGAATATGCCGATCGGCTCGGAATTCCGTATCTTGCGTTTTCCGTTGCGGATATTGCGGAAGAATTGATCACCTTGATCCTCGACGACGTGTTGAAGACGGCGGAAACGATCGGTGTGACATTACTTGTTAAGACCAACGGCGTTTGGGCGGATACCGGGCGACTTTGCCGGATCCTGGATCATTTCGCAAGCGATCACTTAAAGACGCTTTGGGAGATTTCGGAAACCTGCGTTGGCGGAGAATCACCCGAAACGACTGTTGAACGGCTCGGTGCTTATATCCGACACGTCCATATCCGCGATATTTTCGACGACGGAACGCCCGCCGTTATCGGTGAAGGTACGCTTCCGATCGACCGTGTGATGCAGGCACTGTCCTCAGTGGACTATGACGGATTTCTTTCGCTCGAATGGGATCCGAAATGGTTGAAGGTTTCGGACTACGACTTGATTTTTGCGCACTATATCACATTTATGAATCAGTATGTGCAAAAATCTAAGTCGGAACGGCTCTATGTCAATCACGACGGAACGGGAAAGTACATCTGGAAAAAGGATGAACTGATCGACCTCACCTTTTCGGAGGTGTTGGATCGCCTGACCGAAGAATTCCCCGATCGCTATGCGGTCAAATATACCACGCTCGACTACACACGAACCTTTACCGAATTCCGTGAAGATGTCAACCAAATGGCACGGGCTCTTGTGGCACTTGGCGTCCGACGAGGAACGAAGGTTGCAATCTGGGCGACCAATGTGCCGGAATGGTTCATTGCGTTTTGGGCGGTTACAAAAATTGGTGGCGTTTTCGTTTCTATGAACACCGCCTATAAGATCCACGAGGTCGAATACATTTTGCGCCAATCCGACACGCATACTCTGTTGATGATCTCGTCCACAAAGGACACGGATTATCAGGCGATCATTCGCGAGATCTGCCCCGAACTTTCAACAAATAAAGCGGGCGAAGCGTTGCATTGCAAGAGATTACCGTTTTTGCGACAGATTGTGACGGTCGGATTTCATATGGAAGGTTGCCTTTCGGTGGAGGAAGCGTTGGAGTTTGGCAATTCCACCTCGATTTCGAAAATTCAGCGTATGTCGGCGGAGGTGCACTCCACCGATGTCTGTAATATGCAGTACACATCGGGGACGACGGGATTTCCAAAAGGCGTAATGCTGACACATTACAATGTCATCAATAACGGCAAATGTATCGGCGACCGTATGGGACTTTCCACCGCCGACCGTATGATGATTCAAGTGCCGATGTTCCATTGCTTCGGAATGGTGCTTTCGATGACGGCGGCGTTGACACACGGAACGACGATCTGTCCGTTGCCGTATTTTTCGGCGAAAGCCTCGCTTGACTGCATCAACCGTGAAAAGATCACCTGTTTCAACGGCGTGCCGACGATGTTCATTGCGATGTTCAATCACGCGGATTACCGCAAGACGGATTTTTCGTATATGCGCACGGGAATTATGGCAGGCGCGGGTTGTCCGCCCGCATTGATGCGTCGGGCGGCGGATCCCGCGGAAATGAATATGCGTGGCATCGTCAGTGTTTACGGTCAGACCGAATCTTCACCGGGTAGCACGATGTCTGCGTGGACGGATCCGATTGATTTGCGATGTGATACGGTCGGATATGCGTTTCCACATATCGCCACAAAGGTCATTGATCCCGAAACCGGCGAAGAATTGCCCGAAAACGCCAACGGCGAGTTCTGTTCGAAGGGCTACA
>DCHG01000057.1:4347-5630 GCA_002315595.1 Clostridiales bacterium UBA1758
GCTACAACACGATGAAGGGCTATTATAAAATGCCCGCCGCGACCGCGGATACCGTGGACGACGACGGATGGCTCCATTCGGGCGATATCGCAATGCGCGATGAAAACGGATGTTATCGCATTACGGGACGCTTGAAAGATATGATCATTCGCGGAGGTGAAAATCTTTATCCGAAGGAGATCGAGGAGTTCATTTACACCAATCCCGCCGTCAAGGATGTGCAGGTCGTGGGTGTTCCCGATCCAACCTATGGGGAGGAAGCGGCCGCTTGCATTATCCTCAAAGATGGACAAAAGATTTCCGAATCGGAAATGCGTGCCTATATTATGGCACATATCGCAAGGCACAAGGTGCCGAAATATATTGATTTTGTTGATCAATTCCCAATGAATGCTGCGGGAAAAGTATTAAAATACCGCCTGAAAGAGGATTTGATCAAGAAATATGAGATCTCAAAAGATAAATAATGGAGGAAAACAAAATGAGTACAGTAGAAATGATCGGAGAGTTCGGACACGAACAGGTTGGATTTTTCCAAAACGAAAAAGCGGGCCTCAAATGTATCATCGCGGTACATAGCACAAAACTCGGACCGGCGATCGGCGGTTGCCGTCTTTGGCCGTACAAGTCCTTTGACGACGCACTTTTCGACGTTCTGCGTCTTTCCCGCGGTATGAGTTTCAAGAACGCCGCGGCAGGACTGCCGATCGGTGGCGGTAAGGGCGTTATCATTGCCGATCCGTCCCAAAAGACCGATGCGCTGTTTGAAGCGTATGCCGAAGCGGTCGAAACCTTCGGCGGAAAATACCTCACCGCAGAGGATGTCAACACCGACACCCATGACGCGGACATTATGCTCCGCAAGACAAACTATGTCGTCGGTCGTGCCGACGTCAGCGGCGATCCGTCCCCGATGACCGCCATCGGCGTGTTTGACGGTATTCGCGCCACTGCAAAGTTCCTCAACGGCAGTGATAGCCTGGAAGGAATGACCATCGCCGTTCAGGGCCTCGGTAAGGTCGGTTTCGACCTCGCATCCAAACTCCACGCCGCCGGTGCCAAACTGATCGTCTGCAACCGTTCCAATCGTCAGATGATGGAACGCGCAAAGAATGAATTCGGCGCCGTCGAAGTCGGATCCGACGAGATCTACGGCGTAAAATGCGATATTTTTGCACCTTGCGCGCTCGGTGCCGTTGTCAACTATGACACTATCCCGCAGTTTAAGTGCCGTGCCGTTGCCGGTGCTGCAAACAATGTCATCCTTGACGATGCCTGCGGCG
>DCHG01000057.1:5707-8913 GCA_002315595.1 Clostridiales bacterium UBA1758
GGCGTCATCAATGCCGCACAGGAAGCCTTCACGACCTATGACCGCGACAATGTCCTCAAACAGGTCCATAATATTTACAACACCGTTTACTCGATCCTTGACGAGTCCAAGTCGAGTGGCGAGCCCGAAGGTGTGATCGCGCAGAGATTTGCCGAAAACCGCATCAAGAACGGTCTGTAATATCCTTTTTTGAACCAATAATGAAATGATGAAATGCGGCGTTCCCGTTTTGGGGACGCCGCATTTTGGGTTATCGATGCGGGAAAGGCAAGGTTTCTGTTGAAAATCGGCGAAGTTATGATATAATGAATACAAGAAAATGAACGAAATTTTCGAGGATTCGGTCGACTTTTTATTATCGGAGGAAATATGGACTGGAATAAAACGGTACTCGGCATTGAATTCGGCTCGACACGTATCAAGGCGGTTTTGATCGACGGACAAAATCACCCGATCGCAAGCGGCAGTTTTGAATGGGAAAATCAATTGGTAGACGGAGTCTGGACGTATTCAATGGATGAAGTTCATTGCGGAATTGCTGAATGCTACGCAAGCCTGAAAAAGGATGTTTTGACAAAATTCGGCGTAAAACTGACCACGGTCGGCGCAATCGGCGTTTCCGGAATGATGCACGGCTATCTGCCGCTTGACCGTGACTGCAATCCGTTGACGGAATTCCGCACATGGCGCAATACCATGACCGCCGAAGCCGCAGCCGAATTGACGAAATTGTTCGATTTCAACATTCCTCAGCGGTGGAGTATCGCTCATCTGTATCAGTCGATCCTCAGGTGCGAAAAGCATTTGCCGAAACTCGCACATCTGACGACGCTTGCGGGCTATATCCACGCAAAACTGACAGGAGAAATGGTGCTTGGCATCGGCGAAGCAAGCGGTGTTTTCCCGATCGACAGTGAAAAACTATCCTATCATTCGGAAATGATCGAAAATCTTGACGCGATCATTGCCCAAACGGGATATTCGTGGTCGCTGAATGATATCCTGCCGAAGATCTTGGTCGCGGGTGAATGTGGGGGATATTTGACCGCAGAGGGCGCGAAAATGTTGGATGCAGAAGGCGATCTTATGCCCGGAATTCCGTTTGCACCGCCGGAAGGCGATGCGGGAACAGGAATGGTCGCAACCAATAGCGTCGCACCCCGTACGGGAAATGTTTCGGCGGGTACATCGGATTTTGCGATGATTGTCGTGGAAAAAATGCCGAATGTCCACCGTGAGATCGACATGGTCACCACACCGGGCGGCAATCCCGTTGCGATGATTCATTGCAACAACTGCACAAGCGATATCAACGCGTGGGTGAATTTGTTCGGTGAGTTTGCGGACGCAATCGGATCGAAAGTCGATCGGGGCGAATTATTCACGCTTTTGTTTCAAAAGGCACTGGAAGGCAATGTGAATTGCGGAGGACTTCTCAGTTACAATTATCTGTCGGGCGAGGGTGTGACCGATTTGGATGCGGGCGTACCGATCTTTCTGCGTCAGCCGAATGCTGAATTTTCGCTTGCCAATTTCATGCGGACGCATTTGATGAGTGCGCTTGCGACGCTGAAAATCGGACTCGATATTCTCACCGAGGAAAAGATCCCCGTTGACAAACTTTACGGACACGGCGGATATTTCAAAACACCGAGCGTGGGGCAGAGAATATTGTCAGCGGCGGTCGGCGTGCCTGTTTCCGTCATGGAAACCGCGGGCGAAGGCGGTCCGTACGGAATGGCGATTCTTGCGGGATTCATGCTTTGGAAGAAGGACGGACAGAGTTTGCAGGATTATCTGAACCAATCCGTTTTTGCCACGGCAAAGACCACGACGCTTATGGCGGGCGAGAATGAGATCCGCGGATTTGACGAGTTTGTTGCAAAATACAAAAAATTCTTTGCCGTAGAAGCAACTGCGGTTGATAAAATGTGAGGAAATTATGTTAGAAAACATCAAAGAGCGTGTATGGAAGGCAAATCTGCTTTTGCCGAAGCACGGGCTTGTGACATTTACATGGGGCAATGTGTCGGAAATCGATCGCGATACGCGACTGGTCGTGATCAAGCCAAGCGGCGTGGAATACGATGAGATGACGCCGGATGATATGGTCGTTGTAGATTTGAACGGCAAGATCGTCGAAGGTAAACTGAAACCGAGCAGCGACACACCTACGCATTTGGAACTTTACAAGGCGTTTTCGGATTGCGGGGGAATTGTTCACACCCATTCCCGCTGGGCGACGACTTTTGCACAGACGGGCAGGGGGATTCCCGCACTCGGTACGACACATGCCGATACTTTTTACGGTGAAATTCCATGCACCCGCCGTATGACGGCGGAAGAAATCGCAGGCAAATACGAAAAAGAAACGGGCACCGTTATTATTGAGGCGTTTGCGGGGAAAGATCCGATGGAAATTCCTGCGGCACTCGTTCATTCTCACGGACCGTTTACATGGGGAAAAGACGGAAATGAAGCGGTCCACAATGCGGTGGTGCTGGAAGAGGTCGCCTTTATGGCTTGGCATACGATGATGATGAACGGATCCGATGAACCGATGCAAAAGGAACTTTTGGATCGGCATTATTTGAGAAAACACGGAAAAAACGCCTATTACGGACAATAATATGATTTCTTGGGGAGAAAACAATGACCGAAGCGGAAATTTGTAAATTTGTCGACCATACCCTACTTAAACAGACCGCCACGTGGGCGGAAATTCAAAATCTTTGTGACGAAGCCGTTGTATTCGGCGCCGCATCCGTCTGTATTTCGCCTTGCTACGTTAGACAGGCGCATGAGTATTTGGCGGGAAAGATCCCCGTTTGCACCGTCATCGGCTTTCCGAACGGTGCGACAACGACCAAGTGCAAGGTGTTTGAAACAAAGCAGGCGATCGCCGACGGTGCCGATGAAGTGGACATGGTCATCAATATCGGGATGCTCAAAGCGGGCGAAACCGAATATGTCACCGACGAGATCCGTGCGTTGAAAAACGCCGCGGGTGACAAGATATTGAAAGTGATCGTCGAAACCTGCCTGCTTACTGACGAAGAAAAGATCACGATGTGCCGCATCGTCACCGAAGCCGGTGCTGATTTTATCAAAACATCCACGGGTTTTTCCGCAAGCGGTGCAACCTTTGATGATATTGCATTGTTTGCCGAAAATGTCGGTAAAAATGTAAAAATCAAGGCGGCGGG
>DCHG01000057.1:8926-17339 GCA_002315595.1 Clostridiales bacterium UBA1758
GGGATTTCATCTCTTGAAGACGCCGAGAAGTTTCTGAAACTCGGCGCAAACAGACTCGGAACGAGCAGAATCATTAAGATTTTAAAACAAAAGAAAAATTAGAATTGCGAAAGGAAAACGACATGTCTGACCTTTATATTGACCGCCACGTTTCAAAGGCGGCGCTGAATCATTTTGTTGCACAGTTCACTCCGAATGAGGACGAATTTCACACTTTTGCACTGTATCAAAAAGATACCTGCCTTGTACGCATTGCCGTCGATCCGTACAAAATCACCGATAAGCGCGAGATCTATTCGCTTTCGAAAAGTTTTGCGTCGACCTGCATCGGTATTCTTGTCACCGATGGCGTGATCTCGGTCGAGGATCGTATTGTCGATCTTTTTGCCGACGATTGCCCCGAGGTCGTCAGTGAAAATCTTGCCAAAATGAAACTTCGCCATGTCCTTTCCATGAATTCGGGACACGCGGAATGCGTTATGCCGAAAATGAGTCATGCCGAAAATCCCGTGAAGGCTTTTTTGAACGAAAAGGTCGTTTATGAGCCCGGGACGCATTTCACCTACAATACCGGCGCGACTTGCCTTTTGGGTTGCCTTGTCACCAAACTCACGGGAATGTCGCTTCTTGACTTTGCCACTGAGCGTCTGTTTATGCCGCTTGGCATTGATAATATCAGATGGGGCGCGACTGACTCCGGCATCAGCGAAAGCGGATGCGGCATCCATGTCACCGTTGACGATATTATCAAACTCGGTCAACTTTATTATAATGGCGGTGTTTGGAACGGAAAGCGCATTTTAAGCGAGGCATGGATCAAGGAGGCGACTTCGCCGATCTCGGATAACTCGAACAACGGAACACCCGACTGGCAGGCGGGCTACGGCTTCCAGTTTTGGGTGAATGCGCGTGAAGGCTTCCGTGGCGACGGCGCATTCGGTCAACTTCTTGTGGTGCTTCCGAAGCACGAAATGATCGTCGCCATTCAGACGGAGGTCAACGATATGCAGGTCGAATTGAATAGGATATACGAACTCGCCGATCATATTTTCGATGCGGATGACTGCCGGGAGATTATTTTGCCACAGTTCAGCCCGATTTCTTCCACGGAAAAGAGCGCACCGATCGCCAACAGAATGTGGAAATTTGACGCAAATCCCGCGGGATTTACCACGGTATGGCTCGCTTATCACGCAGAAGACGACGCAATGCACGTCAATCTTTCGGACGGCGTTGATCAGTTTACGATCAGGGCAGGCAACGGTTCGTGGATCGAAAACCGTATGATCGCAAAATACTTCAAACCGAAACTCGTCGATATCATGTCGACGGTCAATAAAGAGGAATGTCGTTTTGCGGCGTCCTATGCCATTGAAAACGGCGTTGTGCATTTATATCTGCGCTATCTCAACTGCCCGCACAGAATTCAAATGGAATTTATTCCAAACGGAAACGGGTTGAAGATGAAGTTTACGCCGGATAACCTTTATAATGAAGGAATGAAAGAAATTTCCGCGCATTGATCGGAAAATGATAACAGAAACCGCCGCTTTGCATGGACAAAGCGGCGGTTTCTATACGGAAAGAAAATCGTGGGTTAAAGTTTTTGAAAAAAATAAGAAAAAAGTCTTGACATATTCCGAAAAGAATGGTATGATGTTATCACTTTAACAGAGTAAAGCGATGAAACACATCGCTGGACAAAATGTCCGGAAAGGTAGTACTATGAAAAAGTTTTTGAAAATTGTTTCTCTGCTCGCCGTTGTGGCGATGATGTTTGCACTCGTTGCGGGATGTGCAAAGGAAGAACCGAAGACCGATGTTGGTGAACCAGACAATGATACCGATGTCGTTGATAGTGGCAACACCGATGAACTGACCGGTTGGGCTTATATCGAAGACAAGGGCACTTTGATCGTCGGTCTCGATGATACTTTTGCTCCGATGGGCTTCCGTGATGAAAACGACAACCTGATCGGCTTCGACATCGACCTCGCCGAAGCCGTTGCCGCCGAACTCGGCATTGAAGTCGAATTCCAGCGCATTGACTGGGACGCAAAGGAAATGGAACTTTCCAGCAAGCGTATCGACTGTATCTGGAACGGTATGTCCGCCACCGAAGAACGCCAGGAAAGCATGAGCCTTTCCAAGAAGTACATCAATAACTGCATCGTCATCGCCGCCCTCGAAGGCAGTGATATTAACATCACGAGCGTTGACGATCTCGCCAACTACACCATTGCCACTCAGGAAGGAAGCGCCGCCCTTGAAGTTCTTGAAGCCGACGCCGCTTACGATTCCTTCTCCGCAAACCTCACCACCTATCCGACCTATGATGAAGCCATCCTCGATATGCAGGCAGGCCGTATTCAGGTCATGGTCGTCGACCAGGTTCTCGTCGGATATAAGAACACCAAACTCGATGATGGCAGCAAACTTGTCGTCAGCGACTTCAACTTCGGTGATGACTACTATGCCATCGGTTGCCGCAAGGGCGAAGATGACCTCGCCGAAAAGATCAACGGTGCGATCCAGACTTTGATCGACAACGGCAAGGCCGCCGAAATCAGCGAAAAGTGGTTTGATACCAACATCGTGATCCTCGAAGATTACGAATAAATTACACCGATAACGTTAACCGCAGGGGCAGATACTGCTCCTGCGGCTTAGTGCTGAAATAGACTTTTGTGTTTCCGAATTATTCCGAGAAGGAGTCCTCTTATGTCAGGTTTTGCAATGTGGTGGGCAGGCTTTTGGGCCTCGTTTGCCGACACCATGGAATATGTGTGGATACTGCTGCCGTCCCTGTTGCGCGGCGCACTGATGACGCTGGAACTGTTTGCGCTCACGTTAGCACTTGCGCTTCCTCTTGCATTGCCGATCTCGCTCGGCAGTATCAGCAAACTCCCGCCGCTTCGTTGGCTGTGTAAAACATATATTCTCATTTTCCGTGGCACGCCGTTGATGCTTCAGTTGTTCTTTTTCTATTTTTTCCTGCCAATCACGATGGGCATCATGCTTGACAGTTTTACGACGGCGGTGCTGACGTTTGTACTGAACTATGCCGCGTATTTTGCCGAAATTTACCGCGCCGGAATTCAGTCGATTGATAAGGGCCAGCATGAGGCAGCACAGTCCCTCGGTCTGACGAAAGCACAGACGATGTTCGGCATTATCATCCCGCAAATGATCCGCCGTGTTCTGCCGCCGGTTTCCAATGAAGCGATTACCCTTGTCAAGGATACCGCGTTGGTATCCGTTATCGGTGCGGCGGAAATGATGCTTGCCGCAAAGGGAGCAGTCAACCGTGACGTCAATGTTATGGCGTATGCGATTGCCGCCGTGATCTACCTGCTTTTCACCTTCGTGCTGACGGTGATTTCTGCAAAATTGGAAAAACACTATTCCAAGCACGAGAACGGAGCGATCTGATGGCTGACAAAGAAATTTTGAAAATGACGGGGATTGTCAAAAAATTCGGAAATACGGAAGCCCTTTCGGGCGTTGACCTTTCGGTCAATGTCGGTGAAACGGTTGCGATCATCGGTCCTTCGGGATCAGGGAAAAGCACACTTCTTCGTTGTGTGAACTGTTTGGAACGAATTACAAGCGGCTCGATCGAAATTGACGGTGCGACGCTTGTTTCGACGGTTGACGACAAGGTCGTCTATGCCGCACCGAAAGACATTCGCCGTATCACAACCGAAACGGGTATGATATTTCAGCATTTTAACTTGTTCCCTCACTTGACCTGTATGCAAAATATCGCCTATGCGCCGATCAAGGTCAAGGGCGTCGACAAAGCGACGGCGAATGCGCGTGCATTAGAACTGCTGAAAACCGTCGAACTTTCGGAAAAAAAGGATGCGTACCCCGGTCAACTTTCCGGCGGTCAGAAACAACGCGTTGCGATCGCCCGTGGACTTGCAATGGATCCGCAGATCATGCTTTTTGACGAGCCGACTTCGGCACTTGACCCGGAAATCACGGGCGGCGTTTTGAAGGTTATGCAGGATCTTGCCGAACAAAAGCGTACGATGATTGTCGTCACTCACGAAATGGGATTTGCACGCGAAGTTGCAAGCCGCGTAATCTTTATGGCAAACGGTAAAATTGTTGAACAGGGCGAGCCGAAGGAACTTTTCGAACATCCGAAAAGCGATCGGTTGAAAGCATTCCTTGGTTCGATGATCCGAGTTTAATTCAAAGCAGGCGGGCGCACCGCCTGCTTTTTTTGCACGAAATATTGCCAATTTTCACACAATGAGGTATAATATAGCGTATTCACAAGTGAAAGGATGATTTGTTTGACTTTTGTATTTGCCGCTGTCGTTCTTGCCGTAATTGTTTTCTTTGCGACCGGCTTTACCACCGAACGAAAGACCGAAACCAATTGGTCGGACGGCTCCCCGAAAATTACTTCCGTGAAAAAATGGAAGATCACCAAAAAATGCTTGCTTGCGCTTCTTCCGCTTTTCATCATACTCGGCGGATGTGTGTCGAGTATTCCCGCCGGACATACCGGCGTGCTTGTCACATTCGGGCGCGTGGAAAGCACGGTTCTCGGTGAAGGCATCAATTTCAAACTTCCGTATCAAACCGTTGTCAAAATCGACAACCGCGTACAAAAGGAAAACTATGCGTTGGAAGCGTTCAGTTCCGACATTCAGCAAACGGATGTCACGGGATCCGTTAACTTCTCGATTGACAAACAACAGTCGCAGAATTTATACCGCAACGTCGGCGTGAACTATTATCAGACCGTAATTTATCCGCGAGTGCTTGAAAATGTCAAACTGATCTTTTCGGCATACAGTGCCGAGGAATTGATCGAAGCACGCACGACGCTTTCTTCCTCCGTGGAAGAAAAATTGCAGAGCGATATGGAAAAATACGGTATCCAGATCATCAGCGTCAGTATCGAAAACATTGACTTTACGGATACATTTACCGATGCCGTTGAGGCAAAGCAGGTTGCTCAGCAGAATAAACTGACCACGCAAACCGAGCAGGAAGCGAAGGTTATCGTTGCTGAGTCCGAGGCAAAACAACGCGTGATCGCCGCCGAGGCTGATGCGGAAACCGCAAAGATCGCGGCAGACGCCGACGCTTATGCCGTCCGTGTTGCGTCGGAAGCAGAGGCAGAAGCCAATCAGAAGATCGCGCAATCGTTGACGCCGGAACTTCTTGAATACACGGAAATTCAGCAGTGGAGTGGTGAAGTTCCGCAGGTACAAAGCGGCGGAAGCATTTACCCGGTCATCGACCTCAAAGACTGATGAAAAAGAAGGATTTTTTACCGATTTCACGTGATGATATGCGGGCAAGAGGCTGGTCACAGTATGATTTTCTTGTCGTTTCAGGCGACGCATATGTTGACCATCCGACCTTCGGTACGGCAGTGATTGCACGCGTTCTTGAGGATGCGGGCTTCCGTATTGCGGTGCTTGCACAACCTGAATGGCGCGATGCGAAGGCGTTTGCCGATATGGGCAAGCCGCGTTATGGTGTGATGATCGGAGCCGGAAATCTGGATTCGATGGTGGCGCATTATACTGCCACCAAAAAGCGTCGTTCGCAGGATTTTTACAGTCCCGGGAAGAAGGCGGGATTGCGCCCTGACCGTGCAACGATCGTATACGCAAACCGTGCGCGTGAAGCCTTCGGCAAGGAAACGCCCGTGATCATCGGCGGATTGGAAGCGTCGCTTCGTCGTTTTGCCCATTATGATTATTGGGAAAATAAGGTGCGCCGTGCGATCATTTTTGACGCGAAAGCCGACCTTATCGTGTACGGAATGGGCGAACGCGCAACGGTTGAAATCGCAAAACGACTTGCCGCAGGCGAAAGTCCTGCGTCCATACATGATATTCGCGGCACCGGCTTTATCGCAAAATCGAGCGATGAATGTTTGTTTGATGCCGTGAATTGTCCGTCGTATGAGGATGTCTGCGTCGATAAATCTGCGTATGCGCGTGCGACGATGCTTGAATACGATGAACATGATCCGATCCGTGGAAAGGCGTTAATTCAGCCACACGGCAATCGCGTGCTTGTTATCAATCCGCCCGCGATGCCGTTGAACACCGAGGAACTTGACCATGTAGCCGAACTTCCGTATATGCGGCTTGCGCATCCCTGCTATGATGAGGAGGGCGGGGTGCCTGCCATTGAGGAAGTGCGTTTTTCCGTCACCCATAACCGTGGTTGCTTCGGTGCGTGTAATTTCTGCTCGCTTGCCTTTCATCAGGGGCGGATGATCACGGCACGCAGTCGTGCATCCGTTGTGCGGGAAGTTAAATCATTTCTCGATGAGCCGGATTTTAAGGGCTATGTCAATGATGTCGGTGGTGCAACGGCGAATTTCCGTCATCCTTCCTGCATAAAGCAGTTGAAAAGTGGCCTTTGCAAAGGCAAAAACTGTCTGACGCCGACGCCGTGCAAAAATCTCGATACCGATCATTCCGACTATCTTGCGCTCCTGCGGGAATTGCGAGAAATCCCCGGAATAAAAAAAGTATTCGTTCGTTCGGGCGTTCGCTACGACTATATGCTTGCGGACAATGGACCGTTTTTCGCGGAACTAATCAAAAATCATGTCAGCGGCCAACTTCGTGTTGCGCCCGAGCACTGCATTGACAGTGTGCTTGATTGCATGGGCAAGCCGCATATCGGTGTGTATAACAAATTTCTTGAAAAGTGTGCGCTTCTCAATAAACGATACGACAAAAATCAGTATATTGTGCCGTATTTGATTTCGTCCCATCCGGGAAGTCGACTTGAAGATGCGGTCGCATTGGCTGAATATTTGAATTCCCGCGGTGCGCAACCCGAACAGGTGCAGGATTTTTATCCGACACCGGGTACACTTTCGACTTGTATGTACTATACGGGCATTGATCCGCGTAATATGAAACCTGTTTATGTACCGTTTTCCCCGCATGAAAAGGCAATGCAACGTGCGCTCCTTCAATGGAAAACGCCGGAAAATCATAAACTTGTCATGGAAGCGTTAAAAAAAAGCGGACGCGAAGATTTGATCGGCTTTTCACCGAAATGCCTCATTCGCCCGTATGTGAAAAAGAAAAAGGATGACGAACATTCGGGTAAAAAGATTGAGTCGAAGCAAACAAACGCAACCCGGAAGAACGGGATAAAGAAAAAAACTTCGTCGAAACAGAAAAAACAACCGAGAGTCAGAGGATAAAAACAGCCGTACCCGTTAAATTCGGGTACGGCTTTGTCATTTGTTCGTTCAGTCTACATTGGTCATCATTTCGTAAACAAGATCGGCGGTATCGCAAAGATCTTTGACGGCGATGTATTCGTCAACACTGTGGACATTCATCATCCCCGTGCCGATATTGGCGGCGGAAATTCCGTTGGCGTTGAACCATGTCGTATCGCTTCCGCCGAAGGTGCTTTCGATTTTCGGCTCGATACCGCGTTTTTTGAGGGCGTCGCAAAGTTGACCGATGAGTTTTCCGTTTTCGGGAACGTAGAGGACGCTACTGTGGCGTTCGACTTCCATTTCCCAAGTCGCACCGTATTTTTCGCAAGTTGTGGCGATCGCCGCCTTTGTATCGGCAAGCAGTTTTTGAAGCGTTTCTTCGTTGAACGAACGAATTTCCATATCAAAGCAGGTGAGATCCGGCACGACGTTGGTTGCACCCAGTGAGCGAAGATTTGCGACATTCATCACCGAATCGTCGCCGACATAGCCGCAGGGGATGTTTGCGATTGCTTCGCAGGCGGCTTTCAGCGAATGAATCCCGTGTTCGGGTGCGACGCCTGCATGGGAGGCTTTGCCGTGAATTTTGATTTCCATGCGAAGTTGTGCGGGGGAACGGTTGATGATCGAATCGGTTTTACCGTGATCAAGCGTCACACATTCTTTTGCGGAAAAACGACTGTAATCGGCGAATTTTGCACCGTACAGACCGATTTCTTCGGAAATTGAGAACAAAACTTCCACCGGGCGATGTTTTACACCGGATTCGACAAGGCGTTCCATCGCCTCCATAATGGCGGCAACGCCGGATTTGTCATCGGAGCCGAGGACGGTGGTACCGTCGGAACGGATGACGCCGTCCTTGATTTGCGGATGAATGTCGGTGCCAGGGGTGACGGTATCGAGATGACTTGCAAACATCAGCGGGCTTGCGGTTGATTCCCCGGGCAGGAACGCATAGACATTCCAACCGTCGGAGCCGAAGTTTTCGCCGGCATTGTCACGGAAATGTTCAATACCCAAACGGTCGAGTTCACCCTCAATCAAGCGACACATGGCACTTTCGTGGCAGGATTCGCTCGAACAGGTGATGTATTTTATAAATCTGCCGACAACACGGTTTTCCATAAAAACACCTCGTTTGAAATGATATGACTATGATAAACCTTTGCCGCGGAAGTG
>DCHG01000057.1:17377-46911 GCA_002315595.1 Clostridiales bacterium UBA1758
GAAAAGAGACGATTTTTGCAAAAAAAGGCTTGACGGAGCATTGCATGTAGGTTATGATAAGCGAAGAAAGGGTTTCGATCGAGCCGAGGTCGAAGCGGGAAGAGTCATATGGAATTTGAAATCAACGGATTTATCCCGGAACTGCTTGCAACCATGGCGGTATCCATGATGCCGATCGTTGAACTACGTGGCGGAATTCCGCTTGGTGTGAGTTTGGGATTGCCGGTTTGGGCGGCATTCATTGCGAGCATGATCGGCAACCTTGCCGTTGTTATGCCGCTGATGTTGTTTACTCGACGGGTGCTGGAATGGATCCGAAGTTTCCCAAAACTCCGCATTTTTTGCGATCGGATCGAAAAACGCGCCCATATCAAGGGCAGGATCGTTCGAAAATATGCGATTCCGGGACTGTTTTTGCTTGTTGCGATCCCTTTGCCGGGAACGGGAGCGTGGACGGGGGCACTCGTTGCAACGATCCTCGATCTGCGTGTAAAGCGTGCGTTTCCCGCTATTATGCTCGGCGTATTTGTCGCGGGAATTATCATTGCACTGTTGACCTACGGCGTCGACGCAATATTACTGATTCATTAAATGAATATAGAATGGAAGGTAAAAATGAAGATTTATCAGAACATTACCGTGGAAAAAAACAACGGATCCCTCGTTTTTGCAAATGATAAGGTGCATTTGGCGTTCGATATGGATACCGGCGTACTTGTCGATGTTGCTTATGAGGGAAAAGCCCTCACCGTCGGTGAAAAGAAAAGCGAGGTCGTCCTCGCTCTCGACGGGAAATATGTCGCCTACCATGTCAGAAATGAGGGCGGCGCGTTCATGCACCCAGAAAACCCGATGATCGTTGATGAAACGCGCCTTGTCGATTGGAATGTTGAACGCGGCGTCGGCGAAGTGACGCTGACACTGATCTGTGATACCACCGTCGGCAAGCTTGAAAAGAGCTACACGCTTTCCTCCAAAGAAGAAAAGAATGTCATTACGCGCCGTTTTGCCCTTCATGCGACGCGCAAGCTCCGCATTGACGAGGCCGCGTTGATGCTTCCGAAGCTGAATTTGACACAGAATGAAGAAGTCAGCTCCTTTGACGCATTCCTATGTCGCGGTGAAAACGGTGCGGCGATGATGTGGGCGGGTTCGTTCCGCGATGAATGCTCCACCGTCAAGGTGGAGGACGGCTATCTGACCCACCGCAACTATCTTTGCGCGAAGGTCGAATCCGGCGAAACCATCCGCTTCGGCGAGGATTTCATTGCGCTCGAGACCGCCGAAAACTGGATGGACGCGGTATCTGCGGCACAGCGTCAGCATACGCGCGCAGGTCTGATCTGCAAAAATCCGATGAAGGATTTCGACCGTATTGCCATTTACGAGGTGACGATCGGCTCGTGGAGTAACCCGAACGGACCGGTTGAGCCGTATAAGCGCGTCGCTGACCTTGTTGCCGATCTCGACCGCATCAGGAGTCTTGGCTTTAATGTCATTCAGCTCATGCCGTCGATTCCGTTCCCGTCGTATTCTGCGGAGGATCTGACCGATCTTTGCCTGCAAAATGCGGGTGGCGAGGATATTACGCCCCTTGTCAAGGGCTTGCATGAGCGCGGAATGCGTCTCATTATGGATATCGTTCTGCACGGCGTTCTCGATGCTGACGGTCTTTCGCTCAAAATGGAAGAAAGCCTCGAAGAAATTGCAAAGAAAACCCGCCGCCATGTGGTTCACCCGCTTCGTACCGAGCATCCAGACTGGTTCATGTACGGTGATGACGGTGCGATGATGCGCACCTACACATGGTCGTTCGATCATGCGAACGGGGAATGGCAGAATTATCTGGTCGAAGCACTTGCGAGCTATGTCAGCAAGTACGATGTCGATGGCTTCCGCTTTGACGCGCTTGAATGGTCGCAGACGCCGAACTGTGCCGACGGTCTGCCGTATCGTGGCGGATCGCATCTGCGCCGCGGCAACTATGAGCTTTACAGCAAGCTCCGTACCCGCATTGATGCGATCAAGAAAAACATTCTTTGGATGGATGAAAACCCTCATGTTTATCTTGCGGATGTGATGTATGCCTGCTACGGTGCGAGCACGCCGGTATATTTGCAGGATGTTCACGACGGCATGCGCACGGCTACCGAGCTGCAAAGATTCCTTGCTCTTCGCGACAGATATTATCCGCAGGGCTTCTCATTTGTTCAGTACGGTGAAAACCACGATATTGTTGAAAACAAGAACTCCCGTAATTTCCTTGCCAATGAATATGGCTTCCCGTTTGCACAGCTTCAAATCACCTTTGGCGCAATGGCGGGCGGTCCGTTCATGTGCTTCATGACCGGCGAAAAGGGCAATGAAGAGGTCATTCGCAATGATATTGCCCTGCGTGATCGCTTCCCCGAGCTCTTTGTTGAAACCAAGCCGAACTTTGAGAGGGCGATCTGCGACGATGATGCGATTCTCTGCGTTTCCCGCAAGAAGGGCGAGCGCGAGTTCGTCGGCGTATTCAATACCGGCAAGGCGGATAAGGATGTCACGGTCAAACTTGACGGTGCGAAGATGACAGGTATTTGGGAAAATGCCATCACCGGTGAAAAGGTCGATGTGTCGAAACTCCACCTCGACGGTGAACGCTACATTCTTTTGATCAAGTAGGTTCATATTTTGAACTTCTCTCCGTCAAAAAACAATGAAATAAAGATTTTTTACGGTCAGTGCTTCGGCACTGACCCTTTTTTACATAGAAAAACTCCCTCTATGATTGACAGTTTTTCACAGTTTCTCATAAAGGGAGTAATGTCATGTTGTACTGGTCGACTTTTCTACATCGGTGGGGTTTGTCCCGGGTTATTCGTAAACGGACTCGTCCACTTCCGCAAGTGAGTAAATGCTCTTCGGCGCTGGCTCTCTGCGAACCCATCTGCCCTCTGTGAAGTCGGGAATGGCCATGGGCATGGAACCCATGGAAATGGATTCCTCCGATAGCACCGATACCGCCATCATGGCGGCGGCATCATATACATCCAGCGGGGTTTCGGTGCGGTTTTTTACGGATTCAAGGAAGGCACGCATCACGAGCCAGTCCATACCGCCGTGACCGCTTGTGAAATCCGTCGCATTGGTCTTTTTCCACAGGGGATGGTCGTACTTTTCGTAGTACGTCTCAATGTCCTCCCACTTTTCCTCAGGAGAAATTCCGTCAAAATACACAGAGTGCTTGTCCGCCAGCCAAATGCCCTCTGTGCCCTCCAACAGCCCCAACCGGGAATACGGGTGCGGCAGGGAAATGTCGTGGGTAAGTTCAATGGTTTCGCCACCGGCGCACTTGATAACGGTTGTCACAACATCGCCTTCTGTATAGGGAAGTTCCTGTCTTCCTTTTTTGCGGTTCATGGTATTAAAGCCCCTACTCTTGGATGCGGTGGCAGTGAGGGTGAGCATCCGATTACCACGGTTGACGGAAAGCCAGGTCATGATCGGACCTAATTCATGAGTGGGGTACAACTCGGCGTTTCGGTGCAGGTTGTGATAGCAACGCTCGCGGTCGTCCTCAAAACTACTGATATGCTCTCTCAAATCGTGACGGTAGCCACCACCGCAGTGGATGACTTCTCCGAACAGACCTTTCTTCACCATGTTCAGAACCGCCATTTCCTCTCGGTTGTAGCAGCAGTTTTCCAACATCATAAAAGGCATCCCGGTTTCCTGACGGGCACGCACCAGATCCCAACACTGTTGCAGGGATTGTCCTGGACCAACTTCGCTTGCGGCGTATTTACCGGAACGCATTGCTTCAATGGCGACCGAGATGTGGTCATTCCAGGAGCCAAGCATCAACACGGCATCATTATCATCCCTGACAATCGCTTCTTTGTGGTTCAAAGTGGCGAACACCTCTCGACCGTAGGTCTTACGGCAGAGTTCCTGAGCAGCTTCCAATCTATGAGGCAGTCGGTCACAGATGGCAGTGACATCAACATCCTCCATTTTCAGCAGTTCACCAAGCCACCAGGCGCCCCTACTGCCCAGGCCAACAACCGCAATTCTGATTTTATCCATATTCGTTTTCTCCTTTTGATTGATCATTCGGAAAAATTCTTTTTTGATTTTGTTTAGTATAGCATACCGCAAAGCCGAAGCACAATGAACAGGATGAATAACAATACTGCTCTGTTTTTGTGAAAAGAGCAAAGGTAA
The DNA here is from genome assembly GCA_002315595.1 of Clostridiales bacterium UBA1758. GTDB lineage: Bacteria > Bacillota > Clostridia > Oscillospirales > UBA1758 > UBA1758. The sequence continues at coordinate 21,584 of DCHG01000057.1, forward strand.
ACCGTTGCGGAATGCGGGTTTGCTCGTGCTTCTCTTTTTGGAATGGGCATTTTGATTACTTGATCTCTATAATTTCGTGAATGTGAAGCGAAGCAAGATCACATTCAAATCGTCCGTCCTTTATCACGCCTTCCAGTGGTTGATTTCCGGGACGCAACATAACGGATTGCGCACCCTCAATTGAGAGATGAAGTGGGCCGATCGGGGTGATCTCATCGACCGTCAATTCACGCGGATCGCCGTGTGCGCCGCTTGTATTGACGAGATGAATATAGCACTTTTCGTCCTTTTTCATCACCGTCACATCGCAGAAGCGAGAACCTGTGACTTCGACGATCGGCCGGTAAGCACGCTTGCGGAGCGTGGTAACAAGTTCACGGATGACCGCTGTCATGCCGAGATGATACGAGCGTCCGAGTGCAAAACCGATCGCGGCAATCTTTCCTTTGCCGAAAGGGATCTCGACGGCGACGTCAAAATGCGGGTCGGGAGTACCCGAAAAATTGACGCAACCCTGCGCAAGTACCTCAGCATTCTTACCCGCGACGGAAACGGCGGGAAGGGAAGCGGAAGTCCATCGCTCACCATCGATCGAATAGTGGCAAATACGGTTGAAACTACCGTCACCGATGGAAAGTGACGCACCTGCCCGGATAACGGCATCCAACGCCTTTTTGCCGGAGACAACAAGATAACCGCCGTTTTCGGCATATTTGAGCAGTTTTTCGGCGGAAGGTGCGTCAAGTTCTTTTTCGATGTCGTTGACAAAGATCATCGGGAAACGATTTGGCTCGGCATCAAGCAGGTTGTGCTCGCTTCGTATATCGACGGAAGCCTGCGTTTCACAGAGCAACTGCGTCAAGCCGCGAAGCGGCTCATGCCCGTCCTGATGAAACAAATACGGGCAGGCAAGATAATGGTCATGACGCGAAAAAAAGATCGCGGTCTGCGGAATAAGACGACCTTTGTGGGAATATGGCTGACGCTCACGGCAGAATTTTACAACTTCGGTCATTGCCGAAATTTCCGGCATACGGGGCGTACCATCGGACTGCATCGTGATATAATCCTGATATCCGCCGCCGAGGGAAAGCACCATGGCGGCTTCCTGTTTGAGTTGTTCGGGTTCCTTCGGGACAAAATGGGATAGTCCTGCGGGATTCCAACGGAAATTCCAACTCATCAAGTCCCACGGGGCATCCTGCGATTCGATGACACGGGCACAGAAACGGGCGGTGTTGAGGGAATTATCCGCCGCATAATCGCCGGAAATAAAGTCGATATTTGCCCAAATTGGTTCCGGCATAAGGTCGGTGAATGCCCAGTTGCTCGCAATCTGGAAATCGGGATATTCTTTATGTACTTCGTCGACATAGTGACGAAGGTATTTGCGGAAGCCTTCACGACAGAAATTCCGATAATCTTCGTAATATGGCATATCGGGCTTGACCGGGGGCATATTACGAAGGTCGATGCCGGTTTCATCATAGTATTTTTGCAGTGCGATCGGGTTAAAATCCACCTGCGTGCCCCATGCTTCGCCGTCAATCCAAATGCCGTCGACGCCGTATTCGCCCGCAAGTTCTTTGAGTTGCGGGATCAAAAGATCGTCGACATAACTGCCGAAAACGGAGGTCGCCTGAAAATCCGGGCGAAGTTGTTCATCAAAGCGCGCCTGATCGGGGTGATCGGCAACATATTTTTTGTCGATGACGCCTGAGTAGTGCATGAATAGCGCAACGCCATATTCCTTGGTCACACGCCGCCAAAGGCGAAGCGTATCCTGCGCCATGGGATAGGCGGCGTTGCCGAGTTTGGTCGGGTAACTTGTCCAGCCGGGATGACCTTTACAGTCGATTTGCAAAAAGTCGGGGCGGATCTTTTCGCAGATTTCGCGAATCATTTTCTCCGTCAATCGACCGCCGATGGGTTCGCGGACGGAGGCGGGATTTGCGTGAAAATCGAAATGTAGACCGAAAAAACAGTCTTTTCTGCGTTTTGTTTCCATGGGTTCCTCTCTTTTTCAGTAAAAAAGGGCGCCCGATCGGGAGCCCTTTGATTGGAATAATCAGAAAACGATTTCTTTATTCTGCTCGGAGGAGTCGTAGATGCCCTGCATAAGGCGAGAGGTGATGACGGCTTTGTCGATGTGACTCGGAAGTTTTTCGCCGGAACGGATGCAATCGAGGAAACGGTCGAGTTCGTTCTGGAACATATCGTCCGATTCGTCCTTCGGATTTTCTTCGGTATAAAGTTTGCCGTCCTTGGCACCGTACATTTTGAAACCCGCGCCGTAATCCAAACGAATACCGGCTTTGTCGCCGATGAAGTCGATGTAGTTTTCATCTTCGTTGATGTTTTGTGCCCAAGCGAGGTTGATGGTGATGGTCGGGCCTGCGGTGCGAACGAAAGCGGTGATACTGTCATCGACGTCGTAGGTGCCGTTCACATCACGCGTCATTTCACTCCACATATAGTCATAAGTGTAGTCGGCGATGTTTTTGCCGAGTTCACAGAATGCACGACCGGAAGCGGAGATCGGCTCAGGATCGTTGCAGCAGTACATGACGATGTCGAGGAAGTGAACGCCCCAGTCGATAAGGCTTCCGCCGCCGGCAATGGCTTTGGTGGTGAATGCGCCGCCGATGCCCGGAATGGAACGGAAGGCACGCTTGTTGATCACGACATGATAGACATTGCCGAGTTCGCCGTTCTGTATTTTTTCGCGGATGATATTGACGGATTTGTTGAAGCGGTTGACAACGCCGATGTTGAGAACCTTGCCGGTCTCATGCTGAACGCGTTGCATTTCGAGGGCTTCGGAATAAATGCGTGCAGCAGGCTTTTCGCAGAGAACGTTTTTGCCTGCACGAAGCATATCGCAGGAGATGATGGAGTGCATTCTGTTTGGCGTGCAGATGGAAACCGCTTGAATTTCGGGATCGTCGCAGACGACATGATAGTCGGTGATGGCGGTACCGCAGCCATACTTTTCAACGGCGGCTTGTGCACGCTCCGGGATGATGTCACAGAAGTACTTGATTTCGCAGGTATCATTTTTCATATACGACGGAATGTGCGCAGCATTCGCAATGGTACCGCAGCCAATGACGGCAACTTTGATCTTTTCCATAAGTGTTTTCTCCTTTATTCAATAAATTATCTATTTGAACCTTTCTCTTTCGAAAGGCTATGGAACGGATTATTTGTTTTTTAGAAAATCGACGGCTTTGGCGATATCCTTTGCCGGATCGGCGCCACATTCGCGTTCAATGGTCAAGAAACCCTTGTAGCCGATGGATTTCAGTGCGGCGAGGTATGCGTCGAAGTTGACCGAGCCTTCACCAAGCGGGGTTTCAAGGAAGTAGTCGCCCATACGAAGATCGCCGATCCCGCCTTCCGCAAAGAAGTCATAAATGATCTTCGGATCGGTCTGTTTGAGCATCTTGCCGTCCTTGGCGTGGGTGTGAACGATGTAATCGGAAAGCGTCGTGACGGCTTTGACGGGATCGTCGCCCGTGACCATGACGAGGTTTGCCGGATCGAGATTGACGCCGACGCCCTTGGAGATCAGGCTATCAAGAAAACGACGCAGACGCTCGGCGGGTTCGGGACCGGTTTCGATTGCAAAGAAGGCACCGCAGGAGTGTGCATATTCGGCAAGTTCATCACAGGCACTGTGAAGTGCGTCGTATTCACGGGTGGTGTTATCCGCGGGAACAACGCCGATATGCGTGGTGATGATGTTGGTGCCGAGTTCCAACGCAAGGTCGACGATGCGTTTGGAGCGTTCGACTTTATCGGGATTTTCGTTTGCACGGGTGAAACCGTGTCCACCGAGGTCACCGCAGAGGGCACTGACGGTCAGCCCGCAGCCTTCGATGATGTTGCGACGCTCGACAATGTCGGCGTGGGAGAGGTTTTCAGGGCTCATATCCCCGGAGACTGCGTATATTTGAACGCCGTCCGCACCGAGACGAGCACATTTTTCCATGCTCTCACGGAACGGAAGATTCAAACAGTCGGAAATAATGCCGATTTTGAACGGATTCATGGTACATCCTCCCATGTTTTGATGTATAGTATAAATGTAGCATATTCCATTGTTTTTTTCAAGAACAAAATTCACTCTTTTATCGTAATATACAAAGTTATCCCGTTTCAGTTTGTCTTGAATAACCGACGGAAAAGTGGTATGATGATACTCGTTACATAGATTTGTTCTGCCGTGGGCAGAGAACGGAGATAATAGCATGATTACCTTACTTACGAAATTGTTTATCAAAAACTCGGAAGAGGTCAGTCGTCCCGAAGTTCGCGAAAAATACGGAGTACTGTGCGGAGCCGTCGGCATTTTTTTGAATATTTTGTTGTTTGCGGGAAAATTTCTCGCAGGGCTCATCACGAAATCCATCGCCGTTACGGCGGATGCGTTCAACAATCTTTCCGATGCAGGCTCATCGGCGATGACGATGATCGGGTTTCGTCTTGCGGGCAAAAAACCAGATCCCGACCACCCCTTCGGGCACGGTCGAATCGAGTATGTCACGGGGCTCATCATTTCATTTGCCATTCTTTTGATGGGCTTTGAACTCGTCAAATCTTCCGTCGATGATTTTTTGCACCCGGCGAAGGTTGAAGCAAGTATACTGTCGATCGTTATTCTTGCGGCATCCGTGCTTGTCAAACTCTACATGGCGTTTTACAATCGTTCCATTGCAAAGAAGATCGATTCCGCCGCAATGAAAGCCACTGCCACCGACTCTCTCAGCGATATGGTATCGACGCTCGTTGTTCTTGCGTCGATCATCGTTTCCCGCTTCACCGACGCACATTTCGACTGCTATGTCGGTCTGCTTGTTGCTGGGTTTATTCTGCTTTCGGGTTTCAAATCCGCAAAAGAAACCATTCAGCCGCTTCTTGGCAATGCACCGAGCAAAGAATTCGTCGATCGTGTCGAACAGATCGTAATGAGCCACAAGGTCATTTGCGGTATCCACGATCTTGTGGTGCATGACTACGGCCCCGGACGCGTGATGATCTCGTTACACGCCGAAGTCCCCGCCGACGGAAATCTGTTCGAAATGCACGATGTCATTGACAATATCGAACATGACCTTTCACGCGATCTGAATTGCGAAGCAATCATTCATATGGATCCGATTGACGTCAACAATGCCGAACTTGCCGGACTCCGCACGCTTGCCTTGGAGGCTGGAAAGACCGTCGATGAAGCCGTCACCGTCCATGATTTCCGTATGGTACCGGGTGAAACGCACACGAATTTGATTTTTGATGTTGTTGTTCCGTTCACCTGTAAACTCAGCGACGCCGAAATTCGCAAAACAATTTTTGAATATGTCAAGTCAAAGCGTCCGCATCACTACTGCGTCATGCAAATCGACCGTCCGTATGTGTGATTTTTTTGAATTTGGGGGATTTTATGAGATTGCCGAAAATCACCAAAATTGAGGAAGCGTTTGAACTCATCGACGAGATCGGGATCCTTCCGCTGATGGATGACAAAATCCCCGGTTGGTCGTTGTACTCCGTCACGCCCGCCGACGCATGGTGGCAGGAAGGCGACGGCGATCCTTGGGATTGGCGTCGCACACTCTCCGCATCGGGCAAGGTCGCCTACGGCAAACTGATCGGCGGAAAGTCGACCTTTGTCAAAAAGAAACTGTTTCCGATTTTGGCGAATTACCGTCGCAACGGATACGATTTTGACTCGTTGTATGAGGAGGGCTTTGCCAAGCACACCGAAAAACAGATTATGGATGTCGTCGGTGCGGATCCGATCGCAACCTATGAAATCAAGCGGATCAGTGGCGTCAGCAAGGGCTTTGACGGCGCTCTTGCGGGATTACAGGCGAAAACATATCTTGTCGCAACGGGTTCCGCCCGTCGTCGCAACAAGCAGGGCGAGGAATACGGGTGGCATGTTTCATTGTTTTCCACGCCGGAAAATTGGTTTGGGGAGGATTTCGTGCGGTCAAGATATTGTGACGATCCGAAAGATTGTTTTGAAGAACTGGCGGAAATCTTTACAAAAACCGCGGAAATTGACATGGATACGGCAAAAAAGTTCATTAAATATTAGTATAAAAAAAGACCGATGTCCGTCGGTCTTTTGCATATAAACTTATTTCGAGGCGTCCCATTCCTTGTGGATGGCTTCGCGTTTTTTCTTTTCCTGCGCGTCGGCGGCGGTACCGAGGGCAAGCCCGAGACACAGTCCGACGGCAAGCCCGATACTGAGTTTATCCATCGCGGAGCCGAGGCTGACGCCCATGCACATTCCCAGACACATATAAAGCGATGTAAAATTCGTCTGTGGGCGTTCGATTTTGTAACATCCGTCCTTTTCACAGAAACCGACAATTTCGAGTGCATCGATCCATTCGTGATCCTCTTTGTCTGCATCGGCAGTGATAGAATAGACATCGTCATCTGAAAATGCCCAGTCGACAAAGGTGCGCAACGCTTCCGATGCGTAGTCGCCTTCACGGAATTTTTCTTCCGTGAACTGGTAGATCTCGACCGAGTGACAATCGACGGGACCGAAAAAACCGATCACGCCGACACATTCCCCCGTCGAACGAAGTGTGATCTTCCACGGAAGATACCACAGACGGTGTTCGGGATCGGCATTGGCATTTTCGCCCATGGCGCGATAGACCGCGGAAAGATCCGCGTTGTCCGCAAAATGTATTTTTTCGGTCAATTCGCTATCCGTCAACGGAGAAACGAAGAGCCGTTTTGTTTTCAAATTGATTTTTGCCATACTGGCATCTCCTTTGAATGGTGTGACGAAACTATTATTTGATTGTCGGACGAAGCCGTCCGGCAACGAAAACAGCGAAAAAAAGTTTACAGAGATCGGGGATTACATAGGGCAAAACGCAAAGCATCAATGCACCTAAAAAAGTTTGTCCGCCTGCAATATGACAAAACCAAACAGTACCGAACGCGTAACAGACGAACAATCCGACGATCAGCGTAAAGATGCCGCCTGCGGGACGGTGAAGGATGACTTCGCCGAGCATTGAGATCAGCCCGGTGGCGAGAAATCCGACTAAATACCCGCCCGTCGGTCCCAAGATTGTACCGATGCCGGATCGAAAGCCGGAAAAAACCGGCAATCCGACGATCCCAAGCAGCAAATAGACGGCGATTGCAAGACTTCCTTTTTTTCCACCTAGCAGAGACAGAACGAAAAAGACGGCAAAAGTCTGCATTGTGAACGGAATGACAAAGGGAATACAGAGCCATGTCGAAATACAGAGTATGACCGCTGAGAGCGTAATTCGGGTGAGATTTTTAACGCGAGAAGATTTCATAAAACGATGAAATTACCTACAAAGTAACCATTGCGGAAGGACAACGATGACGAAAAACGCAAGACAGATCTTTTCAAATTCCCACATGAAATGCTTACCTTCGCCGGGGTATTCGCGAACATAGATGCGCATATTGATCACCGAAGCCAACGAGCCGATGATGGAAACCAATCCTGCGGTATCGAGTCCGTAGATCAGCGGACGCAGTTGATCGGTGAACGGCCAAAGCACGATTGATGCAGGAACATTGGAAATGACCTGACTGAGTAGGATGCTCCACCAATATTCGTTTCCCGCAACGCTTCCTTTTAAAAACGTCGAAACGATGGGATTTGACGAGATGGAAGATGAAAAAACAAAGAAACAGAAAAAAGTCAAAAGCAACGCGTAATCGACGCGGGTGAAGACCTTTCGGTCAAAGATCAAAAGCATTGCCGCCACAAACAGTGTCACATACGGCCAAAGAGCGGTACGCGTGACAACAGTGGCGATAACGACGACAAAAAGTGCGAAATAGAGGAGTCGTTTGCTGCGACCTTCTTTCGACCAGGCTTCACCGACGGCGGAAGTAGTACAGATGGATTCACGCAAATTTTTGCGGTAGCGGAACAGAATGAAAATCGACAGAAGCACCATGCTTCCTAGCCAAAGCGGGAGCATCATCCAAAGAAACGCACCCGTGGAAATGCCGCTTCCGGCGTATAAAAACAGATTTTGCGGACTGCCGAACGGAGTCAAAAGCGACCCGCGGACGGCGGCAATGTTTTCCATAACGATGACGGGAACGGTGTAATTCTCTTTTCCGCCGGCACGGAACAAAAGGATTGTCAACGGAACGAAGATGATCAGCGAAACATCGTTGGTGACAAACATCGACGAAAAGAACACAGAAAAAATGAGGAAGAAACTCAACGCCACCTGCGACGAAATTTTCCCCGCAAGACGGATCACCGGCTGAAACAGATGCTGTTCCTTAAATCCGTCGAGGACGGAAAGAAGCATGAAAAGCGTGGCGAGCGTTTTCCAGTCGATACCCATAAGGGTTTCCCGACTTGGCGGGGTGATGAAAAGCGAGATCAACGCAACCAAAACGGAAACGACGACCATCGCCTCTTTTTTGGCGAATTGTGTTATTTTATTAAAAATAGAACCCATAAAATGATCCTTTTCGAAGTTATTTTTCATCGAAAACGGGATAGCGGAATTTATCTTTCTCTGTGATATTTCGGAGAATTTTACACGGGATACCGACGGCGACGACATTCGGCGGAATATCGTGCTTGACGACCGAACCTGCCCCGATGACGGAATTTTCACCGATCGTTACTCCGGCTAGCACCGTGACATTTGCACCGAGCCATACATTGTTGCTGATGATAATCGGTTTTGCGACCTCCATACCGGAGATCCGTTGACCGGCGTCAATGGCATGTTCTGCGGTTGTAAGACAACAATTCGGACCGATGAAGACATGGTCGCCGATGGTTATATTTACCCCGTCAGTGAAATATACATTGCGGTTGGAATAAAACCAATCCCCGACCGAGATATTTTTGCCATAATCACAGTAGAACGGCGCAGAAATCGTTACATTTTCCCCGATGTGTCCGAGAAGTTGGCGAAGAATCTTTTGTTGCGCATTGACATCGGAGGGACGAAGAAGGTTGTATTCATAGCATAGGTCAATTGCGATATTGCGTTCACGTTCCAGTTCAGCGTCATAATTTCCATTGAAAAGGTAACCGGAAAACATTTTTTCTTTTTCGGTCATGATCTTGAACCTCTTAACAATAATCAAACGGTATCATCTTATTTTAGCATATTCCGACAAAAATGAAAAGAGATTTTTGTCGTTTCGAATAGAAAAACTTTGTAAAAAAAACTCCTCCGTTCGGTCAATTCGACGGAGGAGATGATATTTTACAGTCCGTAGATCGAGGGAGCGCCGAAAAGCAACGCGGCTCCGCCATCCAGATCAATGTTTGCCCCGGTCAGTGACGCCGCGGAAGGTGATGCGATGAAATTTGCAAAATCCGCGATTTCGGAGGAACGGACAAAGCGTTTCAGCGGAATGCTTTCCTGCCATTCGGGCTTTCCTTTTGCAAAGTTTTCCGGGTATTCTTCGGGCGAGTCATAGGGATCGATAAAGCCCGGTGCGATGGAATTGACGCGAATTCCGTACTTGGCATATTCGATTGCGGCATACTGGATAAATCGGATCAGTGCCTCTTTGTGCGTACCGTATGTCGAATAGTCCGGCCAGTTCATGCGGTGATGATTCGAGGCAATGCAGATAATTACGCCTCGATTGCCGTGATCGCGCATGAAATTCCCGGCTTCGCGCATACAGAAGCACGCGGCACGCCAGTTGACGGAAGAAATTTTATCAAAAAACTCCTCTGTCATTTTTTGCATACTACAAGTGCGCGTGATGCCTGAATTGTTGATGAATAGGTCGAGCGAATCAAATTTATCCGCAAATTGCCGAAATAATCTTTCGGGTGCGCCGGAAACGGAAAGATCCTCGCAAAATAACTCGCAACGGCGTCCCATTTCACGGATCCGCGCACAGACCGCCGAAGCCAGTTCGGGATCACGACCACTGTAATGCAGGGCAATGTCATAGCCGAGTTCGGCAAGACGAAGAGCCATTCCGCGCCCGTTACCTGAGCCGGAGCCGGTGATAAAGCAAACCTTGTTTTCCATGAAATCGTACCTCTTTCAATAGACGAAGCATTCCCGTCCACTGTAAAAAATCACTTGGAAACATTACTTTTGTTTATTACAATAATGGTGCGCGTTCGATTACGCCGGAGATTAAATGAAAGGGGACGGAAATTATGCACTTTTAGAGGTCTCACCGGCGTTGCATTGATCCCTATATTTGTCATTTATTCTATATAGCGCGTTGTGGGAAATTAAGTCCTTTTTCAAGGCAATATTGGTATAATGTGAATTCCATAAATAAAACTCTTTTTCGGTCATTCCGAAACTCGCCGAATACGGGAAGAAACCGTATTTGCGAATATCTTCTTTTAAAATAATCGCGTTCGCCGTCAGATTTTCGTCGAATTCGTAAATGTTGAGCAGATAATCCACATCGTCGGCGACATTCAACATTCCGTTTGCAATGATATTCAAACATTTTGCCGTATAAATCTCATAGTATTCGACCGGTTTGGTTTCGTAGATAACTTTTGTCAGTTCGACAAATGTCTGATCGTCGAAACTGTAAAAATGCTTTCCGATGAATTGTTCTGCACTTTTTTCGCTAATTCGGACATATTTACGACTCTCACGCTCAAACAGATCATGCGCACTGGTGACCGTAAGCGTTGCACCGTTTGAGAAATGCAGGGTGAAGGCACGCTTCGGTGCTTCACCTTGATAGGTGTAAAGCACGGCACTGCTAATAAATCGACCTGCTTCGTGGTCAAAGGCGAGTAAAAGATCGCCTTCGACGATGTCTTCAATATTTTTGACGGAGCCGTCCGCAGTCGTGATTTTTGTTCCCGCTGCAAGACAAGTACTTGTTACGATGACCAAATTGTCAAACATATCGATCGTGAGTTCCGCTGTCTCCATTTTTTTCAAATTGCCGTCCATATTTGGTGCTCTCCTCATTTTGCAAAATGCAGTAATCAACTGCAAATTAATTATATTATAACATATTGAAAAATTATGTCAATTGTTGCAAATGAAGGGAAATTGTCGTCGAAGTGGATGAAATGTACTATATTTACAATTAGAAAAACGAAGACGATAATGGATGACCTTATTCGGAAAATGGCGGTTTGAATTTGAATTTTGTAAAAAATCCGGAGAAAGTGAAATTATGACTTGAAAAATGATTTTTGTTCGTGTATAATAAAGTCAATGCAGGTGTGTCGGAATGGCAGACGAGGGGGTCTCAAAAACCCTTGGGAAACCGTGTGGGTTCGAGTCCCACCACCTGCACCAAAGCCAAAGGAACGGTACATCTTACCGTTTCTTTGGCTTTTTTTGTGTATGAATTTGGCTCGACACCCTCAATTTTGCGAGGTAAAATTGCAGAGAACACGGTGCGAAGAAGTTTAGGTTAGCAATGTCGCTGACTTCGATACGGTTCAAACAGTCCCACCACCTGAACCAAACAAGATAGCAGTTACGACGGAAATATCCCTTTTTTTATTTGGGGGTTGAAGTATAAATAATACCTTGTATAATAGAGTTATCGAGCGCTCGATGAAATATCATTTTCGGAGGTTCACAATGAACGAAATGAAAATCTATTCCATCGGAAAGATAGAAAATAAAGAGGGATGTGTTTGCGTCAAACTTGATCCGAAATATGCGGAAGGCTTGATAGGTCTTGACGGATATAGCCATGTTAAGATCCTTTGGTGGGCGGATGATTGCGACAATGAAAAAGACAGGAGCATTTTGATCGAACAAAATCCATATGTAAAAGGCCCCGACAAACTCGGCGTCTTTGCACTGCGGTCCCCGGAGCGTCCCAATCCAATAGCGGTTTCCAACGCAGATATTGCCTATGCAGATGTGAAAAACGGCGCCATCGGGCTTTCTTACATTGATGCCTTTGACGGCACGCAGGTGCTGGATTTGAAACCATATACACCGAGCATCGACCGTATTGATCACCCAAAAACGCCCGATTGGTGCAGTTGTTGGCCAAAGTCATATGAGGAAAGCGAAAACTTTGATTGGGCGGCAGAATTCAATTTTTGAGGAGATACAAGATGGCGTTAGCGGATTACATATTCAAAAAACCGGTTATTGATACCGAAAGATTGACGATTCGCCCCATGTGTGTCGGGGATGTTCCCGCATTAAAAGAATGGCTTCCCGATCCGTCCGTTTACACCTACTGGGGAAAAGAACCGAGCAAATCCGAAAAAAATCCCGAAATGCTATTTGCAAACGAGCAAAAGCCGACAAAAAGTTTTCATCTCGGGATCGCACTGAAAGACGGTGATAAGGTCGTCGGCGACATCTATGTTTATTTGATCGAAAACGACCGTATGGCGTCGATCGCCATTCGACTTGCACCGTCTTGTCAGAAAAAAGGGTACGGAACGGAGGCATTATCCGCAATGACGGCGTTTTGTTTTGAAAATACAGAACTGCAACGCCTTTGGACGGAAGTCGATGTTCGGAACATTCCTTCGCAGAGAATGCTGGAAAAGTGCGGATATACGCGAGAAGGTCTGATCCGTCAGGGCAAAATGGTGAATGCTTGGTGCGATTATTACATTTACGGCAAACTGGCGACGGATTGAGGTGGCATTTCGGCTGACTTCGAATGAAAACGGTGTTTTCTCATTTTGAGAACGCAGTACTATTTCCGAAAAAAGCAGGACGGTACATTGTATCGTCCTGCTTTTGCATTTTGATAGAAAGATAGAGTTCGCCCCGGGGTAGGAGAATGCCCCGGGGCGATCAATGAAAGAACTATGACGGAATCAGCGGCGGAGCGATTCCGATCGGATGCGGAGAAAAAAGAAAAAAACGCCGCATCCGAAATAAGCGCAAAAGCGCTTACTCAACAAAATTATTCGTCTTCCTCGTCTTCAACGTCCTCGCTATCGACATATTCGTCGATACGGAGCATGAATTTTGTGTAGAGGTCGACTTCGAGTTCGTCGTCATCGACGGTCTCGAATTCTTCCATCCCGTCGTTTTCGACAACGTGAAGAATGATCAGTTCGGTGTCTTCTTCGCCGGAATCAGCCGGGATGAATGCCATATACGTTTCACCCTCATGTTCAAGGGTATCGACATGTTCCAGTTCGACGGTCGTTCCGTCGTCCGCGATCAGTTCAATAATATCGCCGCCATAATAGGAGCGTTCGCTATCAGCCATACGGAGCCTCCGATGTTTTTTCTTTATTTTACAATGATTAAGAAAAAAAATCAACCTTTATATGGAAAATTTCGCAAAAACAGTATGATTTGCATTTGTTTATCCGCATTTAGGCGGATGAACCGCAGAAAAACAGGGAAAATCTATACGGATCAACTCTATTTTGACGATATCATTCCCGTATCCGGGGCGAAAAAACGAAAGTATTTTTTTGCTTTTTGCCGAAATAAGCGGAAGTCTATTGTAAACGAAGCCATTGTGTGATATACTACACTCGATTTTTTGTGGACTTGGAGTGTACGCATTGACGATCGGAAATGTGAAAATTTCATCGCTGGTGGCATTGGCGCCGATGGCAGGCGTGACGGATCTCGCATTTCGTGAAATCTGTCGTCGTATGGGTGCGGGTTATACCTACACCGAAATGGTGTCCTCCAAGGCGTTGGTTTATCAGGATAAAAAGACTCTGCCGATCCTTGTTTTGGGCAAGAATGAACATCCTGCCGCCGTGCAGATCTTCGGTTGCGAACCCGAAACGATGGCAAAAGCCGCCGTATTGGCTCTTGAAATCAGCGGTGCGGATGTTTTGGATATCAATATGGGTTGCCCTACGCCGAAAATCGTCGGAAACGGCGACGGCAGTGCATTGATGGCAACACCGAAGATTGCCGAAGCGGTTGTATCCGCCGTCCGTTCCGCCGTCAATGTTCCCGTGACGGTCAAAATTAGGCTCGGTACCGACGAGGGGCATCGTAATGCCATCGAATTTGCAAAAATGCTTGAAAATGCAGGTGTTGACGCACTTGCTGTCCACGGTCGCACTCGTGCGCAGATGTATGCGGGCAAAGCCGACCGCGAAATGATTGCACAGGTCGTGGATGCGGTGAAGATACCTGTCTTTGCCAACGGCGACATCACCGACGGAACATCGGCGTTGGAAATGCTGAAAACCACGAATGCCGCAGGACTGATGATCGGACGAGCCGCACTTGGTGATCCGTGGATCTTTTCCGAAGTCAATGCCGCAATACACGGGAAAAAGATCCCCGAACGCCCCGGATTTGCCGAACGGCTTGACATCGCCGCCGAACAGGTCCGTATTGCCGCAGGACAAAAAGGTGAAAAACTCGCCGTGTTGGAGGCAAGAAAACATTTGGCGTGGTACCTGCACGGTATCCGCGGTGCGGCGCAATTTCGCAAAAGCGTGATCAGCGTGAATACGCTTGACGATATATTCACTTCTTTGGAGCACATCAAACGCTCCGTTTCGGAGGGAGAACATCAATGACCACTGACGACAAAAAGTTTATAGAGTCGTTGCAAAGCGGTGACGCCGATGCTTTTGAAATACTCGTCAAAAAATATGAGACGAAAATTTACAACCTCGCTCTCCGTATGACGGGAAATCCCGACGATGCGATGGACATCGCGCAGGAAACCTTTTTGCGCGTGTACCGTTCCATCGGCGAATTCGGTGCAAAAAGTTCCCTCGGAACTTGGATATTTCGTATTGCGTCAAATGTTGCGCTCGATTTTTTGCGAAAACGCAAGCGTCGTAATGAGGTTTCCACGACGACGGAAAACGAAGACGGAGAAGAAGTCGAACTGGAATTTCCCGATGAACGCAATATGCCCGAAAATGTATCCGAAGCAAAGGAACTTCGTGAGGCAATTGATGAAGGGATCGCACAACTTACGCCGGAATACCGTCAGATCTTTGTTATGCGCGACATTTTGGGGATGAGTTATACCGATATTGCGAACACCCTTTACATCGCCGAAGGTACGGTAAAATCACGAATTGCACGCGCCCGTGGAAAGATCGCATCTTTTTTGATAAAAAACGGGAACTTTTCGCCCGCGGTGAAGTCAAATGGATGGAAGGGAGGACGAGTGGAATGACCGATTGTGAAAAATACATTGAATTGATGTCCCGCCAAATCGACAAAGAACTTGACGACGACGGAAGTGTGGAACTGGAAGCGCATTTGAAACGATGCGATCGGTGCCACGCAATTTACGAATCTATGCAAGATCTTGTCAGCGACGGCGTGAAACTCGTTGAGACTCCTGCCGAACTTTCCGAACGCGTGATGGCGGCTATCCGTGAAGAAGCGGAAATTCGCCCGATCTCGAAAAAGAAAAAGAGCATTGTTCCGTGGATCAGTACCGTAGCGGCGGTGTTTGTCGTGGGTGTGACGACGATCTGTTTTGTCGCCAACGGTTCGTTTGGACTGGCTAAAAAAGAAAGCGTTATGAATGATAAAATGGGGCTCATGGTTTCTGATTCGGATGCTACGGATTTCGACGCGAATGAAAACTATGAATATTCCAATGATTACGATGTTGCGACCGAAAATGATATCATCCCGAGCAACGACGCGGGTACGGACAATGCGTACGATCCTACGGAAAACGAAAACATTGTTGTAAACGACGATCCCGTGGAAGGTGAGGGGAATGATGTTGATCCGAATGAAGCGATCGAAGACATCCCGGAAAATTCAGTCGTGACCTATGCCATGATCGTTACCGTCAGTGACCATTTTGTGCCGGATCTCCTTGCGGATGTGGATGCCGAGGTCGTCGAAGGCTTCGAAAGTTGGCTTGGCTATATTGTCGATGCAAATATGGTTGAAGAAATCTCCGCCGAACTTCTTGATGCGGGTGTGGGTTTTGATATTATCGCATCCAATGACGGCAAAAGCGAATTTGCCCTTGTTTTGATCAAACCGTGATCTATTCCCGATGCCATTCGGCATCGGGAATTTTTGCGACGAAAAATAATATGTAATATTTTATATTAGTACTTGACAAATAAAAAAAGCCGTTGTATAATACGTTTAAACCGATGAACGGGAAGAGTAATGATTGCTGAACCTTTTTAGAGAGCCGCCGGCGGTGAAATGGCGGCATGGGGATGAATCGTGAATGGTCCTGCGAGGGCAAAGCGAACGATGTTTTTATCAATTAGCCGCGACGTTTCGGCCCATGTTACGGGCACAGCGTGTGTTTGCACGCATGAGTGGGTGAATGAACTTCACCAAGCAGGGTGGCACCGCAGAAGTATTGCTTCTGTCCCGGCTGTATAGCGGGACGGGGGCTTTTTTATTCCCGTTCCGATCACACTCGGAGTGGGAATTTTTATTCCCGCACAAAAGAAAGGAAATGCCAAATGTCTGAAATCCCTTACAAAATCTACCTCGACGAAAATGATTTGCCGAAGGCGTGGTACAATTTGCGTGCAGATATGCCCATCAAGCCTGCGCCACTTTTGAATCCCACTACACATCAGCCTTGTACGCGTGAAGAACTCGCACAGGTCTTTTGTGATGAACTTGTCGATCAGGAACTGAATGTCACCGATCCGTACATTCCGATCCCGGACGAGATCCGTTCGTTCTATCGGATGTACCGTCCGTCGCCGCTGACGCGTGCGTATTGTTTGGAAAAAGCACTTGGTACACCGGCGAGGATTTATTACAAGTTCGAGGGCAATAATACTTCCGGCTCGCACAAACTGAATTCCGCCGTTGCACAAGCCTATTATGCCAAAAAGCAGGGGCTGAAAGGCGTCACAACCGAAACCGGCGCAGGTCAGTGGGGTACGGCACTTTCGATGGCGTGTTCGTATTTCGGACTTGATTGCCGTGTATTCATGGTTAAGGTCAGTGCCGAGCAGAAGCCACATCGCCGTCAGTTGATGGGCGTTTACGGCGCAAATGTCACGCCGTCGCCCTCCAATACAACCGAAGCCGGACGACGCATTTTGGCGGAATTCCCCGGTACGGGGGGAAGCCTCGGTTGCGCGATTTCGGAAGCGGTCGAAACCGCGGTAAAGAATCCGGGATATCGCTATGTTCTCGGCAGTGTACTTAATCAGGTCGCCCTTCATCAGTCCGTCATCGGTTTGGAAGCAAAGGCTGCGATGGATAAATACGGCGTTAAGCCCGACGTCATCATCGGATGCGCGGGTGGCGGCTCGAATCTTGCGGGACTGATTGCTCCGTTCATGGGTGAAAAACTCCGTGGAGAGGCGGATTACCGTTTTGTTGCGGTTGAGCCGATGAGTTGTCCTTCTATGACACGCGGAAAGTACGCATATGATTACTGTGATACCGGCAAGGTTTGCCCGCTTGCTAAGATGTACACCCTCGGCAGTGGATTTATGCCCGCTGCAAACCATGCGGGCGGTTTGCGTTATCACGGCATGAGCCCGGTGCTGTCGGAACTTTACGACGAGGGCTTGATGGAAGCCATCAGTGTCGAACAGACGAAGGTCTTTGAAGCGGCGGTGCAGTTTGCACGCGTCGAGGGCACGCTTCCTGCACCGGAATCCTCCCACGCAATTCGTGCCGCGATCGACGAAGCACTTCGCTGTAAGGAAACGGGAGAAGAAAAGACGATACTGTTCGGTTTGACCGGCACGGGTTACTTCGATATGACCGCGTATTCGAGATTTCAAGAAGGCGAAATGAGCGATTATTGCCCGACGGACGATGAAATCGCAAAAAGTTTTGCGATGATGCCGGATGTGAAGTAAAAATAAAGTTAAAAAATCCCTATACCGAGCGTTCAAAAACGTTTGGTATAGGGATTTTTTTATTTGTTGTTGCAGAAATCTTCGATCATATCAAGTGCATCGGAGGATTCGGGAATGTTCGACAACGGGAAGACATGCCACAGACCTTCGCCGAAGACAAGCGTTGAATCATTGCCCGCTTCACGGAGTGCGTAGTACAGTTTTTCGTTGTCCGGCACCATGATCTCATCCGTTCCGCAGAAGATCAGCGACGGCGGTAGATCGGAAAGATCGCCGTAAATCGGGCTGACGAGGGGATCTTTAGTGTCGAGGTCACCTGCCCAAAGTTTACCGAATTCGGTCGGCGCGTAGACGCCGAGGGTGAGGTCTTTTTTCTCATACTCCGCAATGTCGGGGTTTGAAAGTGTGACATCCACCCAAGGTGACAAAAGCACCATACGATCGGGGGTGGAGATGAAGTTCGCTTTCAAATACTCCACAAAAGCGAGTGCGAAGCCGCCGCCCGCAGAGTCACCCATGATCGTGATTGATTTGCCCGTGGATTGCAGGTCGGTGTAGACCGCGATCAAAAGATCATATGCTTCGGCATAGGTCGCCTGCGGGGCAAGCGGATATATCGGAATATAGACCTTTGCATCAAGGCGGTCGACGAGTTTATCGCAGAAGGTAACGTGCATCGGATCAATTTCGTAAACATAGGCTCCGCCGTGAATGTAAAGAACGATGTTTTCGTGATCATCGGAGCCGAGTGTGTATACCTCGTTATCACCGTATTTTACACAGTTGAGTTCGTTTAACACCTCGACTTCGGGAAAGACTTGTACTTCCCTCGATTCAAGGGAAGCAAGGATCGCGGGATAGTTTTCCTCCAATGCCCACGAGGTTCCGTCCGTTTCACGGATTGCGTCGGCGTATGCCGCCGCTTCATCAGTTAGGGGAAGTGTGACGATGTCCTTTTTTGCCTGGGAATTTTTGGCGGAACAACCCGTCAAAAGAAGAAGTGTGCAAAGCAGTGCAATTGTTTTTTTCATAGTAAACTCCTATTTACCTTCCTGCAAGAGGAATGATTTCATCGTGGGAGACTACGCCCGATTCATCGTTGAAAACAACGCGGGCGGTGGATTCATGCAAGGTGACCGCAGCACCGATGAAGGTATTGTTTTCGGTATCCGGCGTGGCACCGATGACCACGGGACATGGCTGACCTTTACAGTCATATGGGCTTCCCGGCATACTCACGACATTGATATGAAGATGCCCCGAAAGCATCAAATTCGGCCGAATATTCTCTTTGAGAATTTTCGCCCAACGGGTGTAACGTTCGATTTCGATCATAAACGGGGCTTCGCCGAGTTCATCGCTGACATCCTTGTTATAGGTGAAAGGAACATGGCTGACGATAAGGCGGTATTTGACACCGGGGGCGTTGTATTCCTCGTCCGCGTGAGCAATAACGGAACGGATGAAGGCTTCCTCACGCGTACGAAAATCTTCGCAACATATTGTGTGACCGTATGCGATGCAATCGTCCGCCTTATCTTCGCCGCAATCGACCAAAATGCCCCAAATACAACCGATTTTGAAGGTGTAGTAACTCTTTCCGTTACAGTTCGGGGTGAATTCCGCCAAGTTCTCAGCGGATGGACCACGCAAATCGTGATTTCCGCGGGAGAAGACGCAGGGGATTGAGCCACCGGTGACGGCGGATGCGATCTTGTAAGCGGTCGAAAGATCGTCGATACTTCCGCTGAAATTCGCAATATCGCCGTTGAGCAGGAAAAGGTCAAGATCGTCGCCGAAGAAACCTGCGGCGGATGCGGGGGCGTCAATCATTCCGTGTGCGTCAGAGACATGGTAGATATTGATGCCCTCGGTCTTTTCAAGCGGCTTGAAGGGGTAAGCGATCGCTACCTCGTCCTCGGATTTCGGGAAGTAGGGGGTGCGGTTGATGATTTTTCGGTAGATCAAAGTATAGCCGCGTGCGGTATTAAGAGCCCTTGCGGGGACGATAATACGGTGAATATCGACATTGGAACGGAGAATTCCGTTCGATTCGTCGTAAAAACATTCATCGCCGATTTGAACCCAAACGAGCATCGCAGTCTTTACGGGAAGCATAATATGATAGTCATCGCCGACGGCGCACACCGTCGGATGACAATGAAAATTCGAATCAACGGTCATAACGAACTCCTTTTTGAAAATGCGGTAGTTACTCACCGAAGGCACTCAATACCGCAATGGCGCATCCTTTTGTGCGGGATGTCAGACGGACGGTTTTGACCGCTACGGCAGTGTTTTTGAGGGGAAATACTACGCGAAAGTAGCGGTAGTCCTCAAAATTGAGGTCGTAGCCGAATTCGAGGATCGGCTCGGCGAGGGTTGCAAGGGGATTGATGTGGGACGAGCCGAGATTTCGGTGGATCGAGGCAAGATGAATACCGTTTTGAAGTTCAAAGACCTCGGAACTTCCGTCAGCAAATGTGACGGTCAGATCACCCACGTGATCGCCGATCTCGCCCGAAATCGGCCAACCGCCGTAGAATACGCCGATCCCGTTGAGCGTGATTTTCGAAAACCTTTCGTTGGCAATCCAATCGACAAATGCGCCGTTGTCGAGCAAAAACGGTTCACGCGGGAGGTGATCGTAGAAACGCGGAAGAATCGGACCGACCGTGATCTTGCGCTTTCTCATCCGTTCAAACTGTCGCGGAGCCAATGGGGGATTGGCGGTGATCGCATCAAGCGGTACATTCACCCAACTTGACGCGGTAAGCATTTTGCCGGGAAGACCATTCGGATAATACATCGTAAACGCAGGCTCTTTTTTATTTCGCGGAGATTTCCAACCGTCGCGGAATGCGAAATAACTTGCCGTTGCGGTGCGATCCTTGCGAACAAGTCCTTCGACGAGGGTGCCGTCGATGCAGGCGGGCTCACCGCGATTGTAGTCATAAATGTCGGAAAAACACCAGAAACTCGCGCCCGTAAGCGCCCCTTCGTCGGAATTGCGATCCCAAAGGTCGAGCATCTGCCGCTGAAAATCGTTGATGAGTTTAGAATCGTTATAGACAAAATACCCGCCCCATTCGGTAAACATCAGAGGCTTGTCCGTCAGAGTTTCAGCCGCCTGATGGGCAAGGCTGAAATCTGAGGCATAGGGGTGATAGGTATAAAAATCGAAACCGCAAAGACGGTAATATTTTAGCGTGTCCTCAAGCGACATACAATTTGCACCGGAAACCAATCTTGTCGGATCGAGTTCACGGCAGACACGCACACTGTCAAGCAGGAAGCGTTCGGTGAATTTACATTCGTTAAAGCAGAGCCAAAATGCGACGGCGGGCGAGTTTCGGTCGCGTTTGATCGTTCGGGAAAGCACTTCAAGCGATCCGGCACTGACCTCGGGATCGGAGGTGTCCGACCACCAAAGTCCCGGCTCCTCGCTGACGAGAAGTCCCAAATGCGATGCGACGGAAAGCGTCCGTTCGTTATGCGGATAGTGAACCAGACGGACAAAATTGCAACCGGCATCCTTGATCATTTGCAGATCTTTCTGAATGTCATCCACATTGCGCATCGGTGCATTGTAATCGAAATGATCGTGCAGACAGACGCCCTTTAAAAAGATCGGCTTGCCGTTGAGAAGAAAACGGTGGCGATCGCAGGTGAATTCACGAAATCCGATCTGCATGGAACGTTCGTGGTAATATTCGCCGTCGTGATATATTTCGACTTTGAATGTGTACAGCGACGGAAAATCGGGCGACCATGCCTCCAACCCCGAAAGGTGGAAGGTGATTTCGGGTGATGCGGGGACTTCAACGGCAATTTTGCGATATTTCAGCATTCCGCCCTCGATCGTGATTTTGTAGGTATCGACGGGGTTTCCTATGGTCGTGACCGAAAGAGTACAATCTGCCTCGTCATAGGTGGAGTTCATTTTGTATTGCAGGAAAACATCGTCAATTCTAGCGTGTTCCCAGTAAAAAATGTCGATCGTATCGAGAATTCCGCCCAAATTCTGCCAACCTTCGGACGGACCGAAGGCGGGCGAAATACCTCAATTTCGATGATCAGTTCGTTGTCGGCTTTTTTCAAAAATCCGCCGATCTCAAACTGATAGGGGACATAGGGAAGCAGAGTTCCGAGAAAATTGCCGTTCAGGCTGACCGTCGCACGGTATGCCACCGCACCGATGCGTAACAGGGCATTGCCTTGTGCATAACTGTCAAAGATTTTTCGGCAAGCGGAACGCCCGACGGGTTCACGGGTAAAGGGCACGCTGATCTTTTGATTGAAATCACCCGCACCGACGCGGTAATCCCAAACACCGCAGAGCGATTGCGTATATTGCAATGTGTTTTTCAGTTCTTCACGACCGGGCATGGCAAGACCTCCTATGTCGGCAATCCTTGAACATATTTTACCTTTTTTACAGGAAAGTGTCAATGTCAATCGGACCTGTCCGTAAAAAAGAAAAAACCGCCCGACAAGCAGGCGGCAAATGATATTTGATTATATATTCAATGCAGGCAGGATGACCCATGCAACGAGTGAATACAACCCGACGATCACGCCGATGACGCCGAAATGAACACTGTCAAATTTGCAGATCCAACATAAAATAATACCGATCACGGACAGAATAATGCCGGCGATCGCAAGAATTCCGTGAATGGTGAACAGAAGGGAAAGCACGGAAAAGCACATACCGATCAGGCAAAGATAACGCATAACGATGAGTTTGAACTGCGGAAGTATTTGTTCGGAAGACTGCTTTTGAGTTTTTCGGATGACGGACATAGACGAACCCCTTTTTCGGAAAATGGAATAATTTTGCGGGGGGGGGGTAACCCTCCAAACAAAAATGAGGAAAATTCGTTACTTTTCGAGTGCTTTTTCAATCGCACGGGAAAGTTGGTCAGGGCAGGAAGTATTCTTTGCACCGCAACGGGTACCACGAAGCGTTTCCATGACCTCATGGGCATCCTTGCCCTCGCAAAGACGGGAAATCCCCGATAAATTTCCGTTGCATCCGCCGACAAAACTGATGTTGGTGAGTTTTCCGTCGACAATGTCGAAACTGATCTCACGCGAGCAGGTACCGCTGGTTTTGTATGTAAACATTTTATCATTCCCTTTCATTTGTTTAATAATATACTACTTTAGATGAAATGTCAAGAAAATTTCCGAATTTGACATCATGATAATTTCGCAATCAAAAGGCAATGACTTTGGAAGCGATGTGAAAGGGAATGGGTGAAACAGCCAACTTTTTTATCTTGACTCGACATTCATCGGCAGGAAGTTCGAATTCAGCACAAATAGTTTTGAATTTTCTTCCTCGGCGATCACCGTTACCGTTTCGCTCTTTTTCATGTTATACGAAGCCATTTTCAAATCGGTCATTCTGCCGTCTGCGTCATATGCCACACAGGCGATCTGAATATCATCCGCATCGGCAAGTGCCGTGACGAGATAGGCGTCATCGGTCTTGCGCAACAGAAAATTCCCGTTTATATCGTACTCGTGTACGGCTTCACCGCACGCAACACATCTTTCGATGCAGTGGACGCCGTTTTCGCCCTCGTCGCCGACGATTAGGCAGGTATGCTCATGCGCGCAGTATTTCGTAAGCACGCCCAATGCGTCAGTTTGCTTTCCGCCGAATACGGTGAACGAAAGCGAATGAGTTCTATATCCGTTTTTGATTGTGATATCTGCGTCACCTATCCCGACAACGGTAATTTTGTCACCGTCGAGCGCCAAAACACTGTTATTCGATGTTTCGTAAACGGTGTATCCTGCGGTGAAGTAACTCGGATCAAACATATCCCAAACGGATAGGCACTCACCTTTATATAGGATTAGTTTTTTATCTTTGGAACAACGATAAAGCATTGCATCCGTCACCAGCGTGTTTTGCATTCCGCCTGCCCCGATCAAAACGTTCTTTCCTTCATAGTTGACCGTGGAATATTGAACATCCGTTCCGTTGATATGCGTTTTTTCCACACGATCATGAGCGGAGTCATAGTAAGTCAAATCCGAATTGACCGTTCCGATCGTTGAATTTCCGTCATAATTAACGCTCGTGGAATACTCTATTCCGCCGCCACACTGTTTGGAGTAGTAACCGGATCCGCCTGCGATTTTTCTTGTGGTTGTCCAGGTTCCGTTTTCGTAAATCATCGAAATGATACCGATACGATGAATCCCGCACACCTTGTCATAGGCGTAGTCATCATTCAACGCAACACCGTCGACCTGTGAAACAAAGTAACAACTCGCCATCACTTCGCGGGAAGTTTCGCCAAACGGAATGAGATTGGTCCAAAGCACATCGAAATTATGCCATGCACCATCGTAATATGCCAAACTCCACTGATGACCATAACTACCATAAGTGGAATAAAAGACATTAAGAGAATTGCCATTAATGTTGTATTTGTATCCGCGCAAAACCGCGGATTTCACCCCGACAAGACGTACAAGAGTGGTAAAAAGGTTAGCATATCCGCTACAAATCGCCGTTCCACGGCGTATGACATCCAACGGAAGTTGTGAAGAGTAAGTATCTCCGTAGGTGATGTTATTCTTTATCCAGTTGGCGATCGCCATACATTTTTCTTCGTCCGTCGTACACTTGCTTGTGAGGTCTTCGGCAAGCGCATGAAGGATCGTCAGTTCGCTTGTCAGCACGAAATCCGATTCATATCCGAGATTTGGATGATCGCCGCTTGAATAAGCGTTTTCAAGGTAATCGACGGCGGTATCCATCGCCGATTTTGACTTGTCGTATATGGTGGCTTCACTGCCGATATACTCCGTCGCGCAGAGCCCGACGGTAATATCGTCGTCGATGACGAGGTCGGCGAGGTTTGCGCAACCGTAGAAGGCGTAGTTTCCGATCTTTTCCAGGTTTTCGGGGAGCACCGGCGGCAGCAGTGTTGCACAGTTATAAAATGCATACTGACTGATCTCCGTCAATGTACTCGGCAGGGTGACATTTTGAATGGTTGAATCCGCGGACTTCTTTTCGGCAAAGGCGAAATCACCGATGGATGTGATTCCTTCCGAGATGACAATGGATGTATATCCGGCAAGAGTAAACGGAGATGACAATTTGTCGTGATGGTAGATATCGTTATTATATGGATAATCCTTCATTTCGCCGTGACCGACAATATAAAGCGTCCCGTCGCCGTACGAATAGTATCCCACATTATGCTGATTTCCGCAGAATCCCGAAACCGAGTAATCGTCCGACAGATGTAGATAATTGTCGAATGTACCCCAATCGTTTTCGGCAATCTCAATGTCCAAATAATCCGTAAGCGATCCCGTAAAGTAAATGCCGTCTTCGCTGAGTTTTGTTCCGTTAAAAGCCCATTCACCGATTTTTTTCACGGAATTTCCAAAGGTGATCTTTTTCAGTTTCGAACCATTAAAGGCACTTGCTTCGATTGAAACAATGTTATTTGATAATTCAATTTCCGTGATTCCCGTGAATGCGAATACAGAAATCGGAAGAACCGATACACCACTCGGAATATCAATGGATGTAATCTTTCCG
>DCHG01000057.1:46938-57618 GCA_002315595.1 Clostridiales bacterium UBA1758
GCAGGATCCGAGCGTTGTTACGGAACTCGGGATGTGATCCAGCACCAACGAAGAGCAGGATTGGAAGGCGGTACTTCCAATTGTCAGCAATGTTTCGGGCAAACGAATCGTCGTCAGTTTTGTAAGGCTTGTGCAAAACTGCTGCGGGATCTCATCGACCGAATCCGGCACATAAACGCTTTCAATGGACGGATTTTTGTACCAAAGAAGCACCCATTTACAGATAAAGGTGATCGAATCGTCAAATACGACTCTTTTCACATCGCCCCCAAGATCTTCCCATGGAAACGCAGCCGCGATCTTTCCTTCCATTTTTCCGTATTTTTCGTCGTCACTGTATATCTTCAACGTTCCGTCGTTGTAAAAGATGTACTGAATATGCGAATTGATATCCTTGGCACTCCCGCTTTCAACGACCGTTAGTTCGTCTTCGTTCGGTATCGGGACATCCGTGGAGGAGGATGGCACTGTTTTGCAATTTATATCGCCCAAAGAAATTGCATCCGCCGAAAGCGAAAATAACATTATTATGCAAAGAAGCATACCGATGGCCTTGTTAATGATCGTTTTGTGTTCCATTTCATCCTCCTGATTTTTCAAACGAATTTGTCATTGTACCGATGGACTTGCCGAAATCCGTCCCCGGATAAAAAAGCCGTGCAGAATACTGCACGGCAACTTTGGTTCTTAACCCACCGTATTAACATTATACGCCGAAGATTTTCAAAAATCAATACTATCCATAGATGTTGTAAAAATATATCTATGGATGTTGCTGGCGTTCAATCAAAAATCTTACACGCGGGATCAGATGTTGTTTGCGGAAACGTTTTGCTTCCAGTTTTGGAAGTAAGACGGACCTTTGAAGAATTCAAGCGGTTGTTCTTCCAATTCGGGGATGCAGTCGATTTTGCCGTCACGGAGGTCGACCAAACGGTCACGGCAACTTTTTAGTCGATTCATCAGTCCGCCGAGACGGATGTCCTGCACATCAAAACCATGCGGTTTGTTTTCGGTGTACCACTGCGTGCGGAAGGCGTGATAGAAATCATCGACGGCACGAATGGTTTTGGCGTAGCGTTTGATCAGATCGTCGAGCATATCCTTCTCACCCGATGCGTAAGCGATTCTTGTCTGCTGACCGAGGTCGACTTTCAACGAAAGAGCCTTGCAGAGTTTCGAAAGGTTGTCGAAAAGATAGGCGTACTCGCCTGCTTTCTTGCCGTAATTCGCAAGACGGCGTGCAAAGGTCGCGTATTTTTTGGAGTAATTTTCGCCGACGGCGGAATCGAAAATGCCCATAAAACAGTCGTTGTAAAGCAGATAACGGCAGGGATTGACGATATCGGGCGTGGTTTCGACCTTATTCGGAAGGTCGAGGGCGCAGAACGCGTCAAAATCGCCACCGACGACTTCGCGGAACTTTGCACGGATCGTGGTAGGATCGGTGATGCCGTCGGCATAGCAGGCGGCGTAGCAAAGACTCGGCAGGACTGCATTGAACGGACATTCGCTTCCGTCATCGCCCCACATGGTCAAAAACGCGTTCCGAATTCCGCCCTCGATACACGCGGAAAGAGCCGCCTTCGTTGCACGGAACGACCACGCGTTGTTCGGGGCAAATCCGATCCATTTCCACGCACCTCCACCGAAGACAACGCGATCGGTGATCTGTTTGTGACCGCGGATCATCTTGGTATAGACGCTCTTTTGCGAGTGATAATAATCCCAGTAGACAAGGGAAAGTTTTTCCGGCATACGCTTACGGATCTCGGGATCAAAGTTGATTTTGGTCGAATAATAGTCACCGCCTGTGGCGATCCGATAGAACATATCCGACCACATCATTGGCTCAAAGCCGTATTTGTCGGCGAGATCGCAGACCTTGATGAGGTGACCGAGCAGAAGTTCGGTGTGGTCGCAGTCGCCGTGCTTGTCATAATATTTACCGCGACCGAGCATATGCGCCTCATCCATACCAATGTGGATATGTTTGGTGCGGAAGCATTTGCGAAGCGACGAGAACATATTCTCGATGAGTTGGTAGGTGCGGTCTTCGCCGACCATAAGAATATCCCCCGTATCGGTGATGGCGGTATACTCCGGCCAACGGACGGCGGCATTCATATGCGCAAGCGTCTGAATACAGGGCACAAGTTCGATGCCGAGTCCAAAGGCGAAATCATCAAGGTCTTTGAGTTCATCCTGCGTATAACGACCGCGGAAATAGCCGAAGAAAGGCTCACCGTCGACCTCGTAGGTATCCTCGGTGTAGAGTTGTACTTGATTATATCCGAATTTGGAAAGAAGTGTGAGGTATTTTTTGAGTGCGGGAATGTTCATAACCGCGTTGCGTGAAAAGTCTAACATAACGCCGAAGGTATCAAAATACTTCATAAAATTCTCCTTATTCCTTGTTTTTCTTGTTTCTTTCAGTATAGCCCAATAGCGAGAAACTTGCAAGATAAAATTGTTTTTTGTGTTTTGGCAGAACGACGTAAGCGGCGGTCGATGTGTCTTTTTTTGAAAATCTTTGCATAATATCAACGGGGGCGATGGGATGAATATGAGAATCCGAGTCGTAGCGGCAAATACGGAAGAATTTTTGAACGATTGCGCAACGGCAAATATCGGATTGAAAAACGTCGTAAAAGTTGACTGCACGACGGTCGAGGCAGATCTATCGTCGAAAAAATACCGCGATCTTCCGGAAATTCGACGGAAAAGCCACTCCGAAATCCGTATCATTCGAAAGCCGGTGCGGTGGACAAACCGAGGAAAACTCGGCTTTGTGATCGGTGTTTTGATTTTTGCCGTCGGTCTGATTTTGTCACAATCCCGTCTTTGGGCGATCAATATCACCGGTAACGATTCCGTGCCAACGGCGAAGATTATGCGTGTGCTTGATGACCTCGGCGTTTTTCCGGGAGTACGGCTTGACGACATTGAGCCGAGCCGTGTCAAAAATCTCGTGATGCTCGAAATCGACGAACTCAGTTTTTTCGCGATCAATCTCCATGGCACGGTCGCAAACGTCATCGTGCGGGAGGCGACGCCCGCCGCAGAGGTGACTTCTGCACCAGCCGATATTGTTGCCAAGCGCGACACATTGGTCGAAAAGATCATCGTGACAAGCGGACTCGGTGTGGCGCAGAAAAATGAATTTTTGCAAAAAGGAAAGGTTTTGATCAGCGGGACGCTTGCTTCGGCGGTGCAGGGAACACGAACAGTCCGCGCCGATGGCATTGTCGAAGGTCGCACATGGTACCTTTATGAGGCGAAACTGCCCTTGACGGAGTGGACAAAATGTGTCACGGGACGGTCTTTTACCGAAAAATCGCTGATCTTCGGCAAAAGACGCATAAAAATTTGCGGAAACAGTGGTAATTGCCGTCCCACTTGTGATAAAATAATGTTAAAAGGAAATTTAGGCCTTTTCGGCATTGATCTTCCGATCGAAGTGGAAACGATTACTTCGACCGAATATACCGTCGAGTCACGGGCGATCCTGCCCGACGAAGCCGCCGAAAGGTTGAGCGCCTTTCTCACCGACGAATTTCGGACTGCGATTGAGGGCGAAATTTTGTCCTGTGAAGTCGTTTGTGCCCGTGCAAGTGACTGCTATATCGGAAGAATGTGTGCCGAGTGTCGTGAAAATATATCAGAAATTTCGGAATTAGGTGAATGAAACATGACAGAACAAAACGTGAATGTCGAAAGATTGGAACATATTATCAATCTTTTCGGCTCTTTTGATGAAAATATCCGTTTGATTGAGGAAGAATACGGTGTAAAAGTCCTTAACCGTGATACGGAATTGAAGGTTACGGGCGACGAAGAAAATGTTGCCAAGGCCGTGCGCACGCTGGAAGGATTGCTAACGCTTTCGATGAAAGGCGAGCCGATCAATGAGCAGAATGTGCGGTATGTGATGGGACTTGTTTTAGACGGAAACGAAACAAGGATCGGGGAACTTGCAAGCGACGTCGTCTGCGTCACAGCCAAAGGGAAACCCGTCAAAGCCAAAACGCTCGGTCAGAAGCGGTATGTCGAAGCGATTCGCAACAATACCGTGACTGTCAGCGTCGGTCCTGCGGGTACGGGTAAAACCTATCTTGCCGTTGCGGAAGCGGTGTCCGCATTTCGCGCCAAGCAGGTCAACCGCATCATTTTGACAAGACCTGCGGTGGAAGCCGGTGAAAAACTCGGTTTTCTGCCCGGCGATTTGCAAAATAAGGTCGACCCCTATCTCCGTCCGCTTTATGATGCGCTTTTTGATATGCTCGGTGCGGAAAATTATCAAAAATATCTTGAACGCGGCAATATCGAGGTCGCCCCGCTTGCATATATGCGCGGACGCACCCTTGACGATTCGTTTATCATTCTCGATGAAGCGCAGAATACGACTTGCGAACAGATGAAGATGTTTTTGACGCGAATCGGCATGGGCTCCAAGGCGGTCATTACCGGCGATATTACTCAAATCGATCTCCCGGACGGGAAATACAGCGGCTTGAAAGAAGCCATGCACGTTTTGACCGACATCGAAGGAATTGCGATCTGCGCACTTTCCGGACGCGACGTCGTTCGTCATGTCCTTGTTCAGCGCATTATTGAAGCATATGAAAAACATGACAAAGAACGTGCCGCAAAGGCAAATCAGTTCAAAAAATAAACATTTTTATCATTTTTCTATCGAAAGGCTGAACCGCGAATCTGTTCCGCGGGACGGGATTTATGAGAAATAAAATCATTTTGTCAAAGGAAGTCGAACTTCCTTTTCGTACGGCGACGCTTTTGAAAAAGAGCGTCAACGCCGCCCTTCATTATGTGGGTGCGGATATTGGTTGCGTGGTGAATGTTACCGTCACCGATGACGAAGGCATTCGTGCGCGTAATCTCGAATTCCGGAAAATCGACTCTGCAACGGATGTTCTGTCGTTTCCGCTTGTTGCAATGATTGCGGGCGAGTTCGGTTACGAACCCACCGATCTCGATAATAAGGGACGGCTCGAACTCGGTGATATGGTCGTTAACCTTGACCGAATTCGTTCCCAGGCGGTGGAATACGGACATTCCGAAGCGAGGGAATTTGCATATCTCGCCGTACATTCCGTGTTGCATCTTTGCGGTTATGACCATATGACGGACGATGACAAGCCTGTGATGAGGAAAGCCGAAGAGGAGATTTTGGCTGAAATGGGACTGAAACGGGAATAGTATTTCATAATAGAAAGGATTTCACTATGGAAATTACAAAATGCGGGATGATCGCAATCGTCGGACGACCGAATGTCGGTAAAAGCACATTGACCAATGCACTTACGGGCGATCGTATCGCAATTGTTTCACCGAAGCCGCAGACCACACGAAATCGCATCTGCGGCGTCGTCTGCCGTGATGATACACAGTATGTTTTTATGGACACTCCGGGATTGCATAAGGCACAGTCCAAACTCGGCGAGTTTATGAATCATATCGTCGATAACTCCGTTGCCGATGTTGATGCTGCCCTTTTAATGGTTGAGCCGATCGCAAAGGTCGGCATACCGGAGCGCGAACTGATCGAAAAAATCAAAGGTACCGGCGCGCCTGCGATCCTTGTCATCAATAAGATCGACACCGTTTCGGCGCCCGAAATTCTGCCCGTTATCGACGCGTATCGCAACGAAATGGAGTTCGAAGCGGTACTTCCGATCTCGGCAAAAAACAACGACGGCATAGAGGAATTGTTCAAAATCCTCGCACCGCTGATGCCGAAAGGTCGCCCGCTTTTCCCGGAAGATATGACCACGGATCAGCCGGAACGGCAGGTGCTTGCCGAGATTTTGCGTGAAAAACTGTTGTATTGTCTTGACCGTGAGGTACCTCACGGGATTGCTGTTGAATTGGAAACATTTTCCGAACGTGAGAACGGGATCATCGATGTCGGTGCAGTCATTTATTGCGAAAAAACATCCCATAAGGGCATCATTATCGGTAAGTCGGGTGCGATGCTGAAGCGTATCGGTGAGCAGGCACGTGTCGATATGGAAAAGTTTATGGGCACGAAGATTTGCCTGAAAACATGGGTGAAAGTTGCCGAAAATTGGCGCGATAAATCCGCCGCACTTCATAATTTCGGCTATGTGTGTGACGATTAAGCGGATCATTTGGCGGAATACGGACAAGGATGAAAGAAAATTACACCCGGAATTTTGCTGAATTGATACTGAAAACAGAAAATGACCATAAAAGAGCCCGGAAGAAACTCCGGACTCTTTTTACTTTTCTGCGAAAATACTTGCGTTTTTTACGGTTTTCGGCGATAATATTAGAAAATGGCGAGGTTGTCATGAAAAAGGCATTCAAGGAAGTGAACCAATGAAAAAATTGCGCATTTTTGATATTCAGCGCGGATCCTATGTCGACGGTCCGGGGGTGCGCACGGTGGTGTTTTTTAAGGGCTGCAATCTGAATTGCGCGTGGTGTCACAATCCCGAAAGCAAATCGTCGTTGCCACAGATCCTTTTTTACCGCAATCGTTGTGCGGATTGCGGAAGGTGCAATGCGATCTGTCCCGAAAAAGCAATCTTGCCGACGCATGAAACAGATCACGCGATCTGTTTGCGTTGCGGAAAATGCGACGTTTTTTGCCCCGAAAATGCCAGAAGCCTTTGCGGACGGGATGCCACCGCCGATGAGATCGTTCGCGATCTTTTGCGGGATAAGGCATATTTTGACGCAAGCGATGGCGGCGTCACCTTCTCCGGCGGCGAATGTATGTTGCAGATCGACGGACTTGATGAGGTCTTGCGAAAATGCAACGACGAAAAGATCCACACGGCGGTTGATACGGCAGGAAATGTTCCGTGGGAGTATTTTGAACGAATTTTGCCGATAACTGACCTTTTTTTGTACGATATTAAGCATATTGATGACGAAAAACATCAAATCGGAACGGGCGTATCCAATCGTTTCATTCTCGATAATCTTGCAAAATTGTTAACGCTGTACCCCAAAAAGGTACTCATCCGTGTCCCGGTGATTCCCGGTTTCAACGATGACCGAACGAGCCTATGCGGGATTGGTAGTTGGCTGACGGAGTTCCCGAAGCCCGTCGGGGTGGAACTTCTTCCGTATCACAGTATGGGGGAACACAAGGCGGAAGCCGTCGGGGCGAAGCCATTCATCGCACAACCGCCCAAGCCGGAGGAATTCGAACAACTCAAACGGCTATTTTTTCAACAAATGGAGGGAAACAAATGAACCGTCGAATGATTGATTTTGCGAATTACACGCTCAACCACGATATTTACCCCGAAACCGTTTCGGTCACATATGACTCGGATGATGAATTCCTTCCGGAAGCGGAACGAAACGCCAAGCAGGCGATCGAATTTCTGCTTGCACAGACGGTGGAAATTCCGAATGATGCGAAATTTGTCGGGCTTGTTCGCTTCACCGGATGTCCATCGGGCAATATCTTCAACCGACAGGGGCATTTCTACAACGGGAAATTCCTTGAAAAATATTATTTAAAATCCGTCGATGACCTTGTCATCGGCGAATGGGAACATTCCAACGCCGATTTCGGCGAAATTATCCGAAACGGCATTGAGGGCGTCATTGCCCGTATCAATGCCGCAAGAGAGAAATTTGCGGACGATCCCGAACGCCTTTTCTTTTTGAAGGGTGCCGAAACGGTCTGCTTCGGCATCATTTCGTGGGCGAATCTTTGCGCGGACAGATGTGAGGCACTTGCGCGTAATACCGCAGACGAAGCAAGAAAAGCCGAACTGACGACCATGGGGGCGATCCTGCGCCGTGTTCCGCAGAAGCCCGCACGCACCTTCCGTGAGGCAATGCAATGCCTCTATTTGTGCTTTCACTTTCTGCCCGACAGTATCGGTGCGCCCGATCGCTATTTGAGAGAATATTACGAAAAAGATCTCGCCGGGGGACGCATTACGACCGACGAAGCCGAGGATATGATTGCCGAACTTTTGACGATGATCAGCGCGTTTACGCCGTACACAAGTCCGAATTTCGACAAGGGTGGCGAAAGCCATTTTGCTATCGGCGGATATCTGCCCGACCACAGTGACGGATATTGCGGGCTATCGCGGCTCATCCTCGATACGATGATGAAACTTCCCCTCGTTCGTCCGCAGGTGACCGTGCGCTGGACGCCGGATATGCCGTATGATGAATTTTACCATATCATGGATTGTGAGCGTAACGATAAGGGAAAACGCATTGCGGTCTGCAACGATGTGCCGAGAATTCACGCGTTTGAGCAGTATCTCGACTTGCCGTTTGAAGAAGCCTGCAAATACATTGTAGTCGGTTGCAACGAGCCGTCATTTGAGGGCGCGATCGACATCACGGGGGCGAATGCGAATATCGGACTTTCTATGGCGCAGGTATTTGAAAAGCGTCGTGAGCAGGTGATCAGAGCAAAAGATTTTGACGAATTTTATACGATCTACGAGGAAGTCATGTGCCACGACCTTGATCGGATCATCGAATTGGTCAATCGCTTCAATGCAATGCGTGCTCAGGATATCAATGTGCTGAGTTCGCCGTTCCTTTCGGGTTGTATTGAGCGCGCAAGAAGCGCAAACGCGGGCGGTTGTGACCGTGCGACGTTTTGTCCGCCACTTGCGGGTTATATCACAGTGGTTGATTCGCTTGCCATCGTCAAACAATTCGTCTATGACGGAAAGACATTCACAATGGAAAAACTCTGTGATATGCTCCGTGCCAACTGGGAGGGCTATGAGGATGAACGCCGTATGATCCTCAAAAAGGGGATGTTCTTCGGTAATGACATCGAGCAATCAAATGCAATGGTCGAACGCTTGAATGCGTCGCTTCACCGCTATGCAAAAACAAGGAGAAGCGTGTTGGGATCGAAGGTGATCTTCGGTACATATAATGGTTATTGGCAGCATAATGCGTGGCTGGGCGAAAAGACCGGCGCAACGCCTGACGGCAGATACCATGGCGAACCCTTTGTACTGGGCGTCGGTCAGACGGGCGGAAAAGATGTTGAGGGTATGACGTCACTGCTCAATTCCGCGGTAACTGCGTTTGCGGATGGAGCCGTCAACGGGTCGGTGGTGTTCAACCTGATGCTTGACGATACGCTTGTGCATAACGATGATAATTTTCCGAAAACGGTAAAACTTCTCGATGCGTATTTCCGTAAAGGCGGACTTATGCTTCAACTCAACTATGTATCCCGTGAGGAACTGGTCGATGCACAGAAACACCCCGAAAATTACAAAGGATTGCGCGTCCGAGTCAGTGGATTCAGCGCATATTTCACCAATCTCAACGAGACACTGCAAAAGGATATCATTGCCCGAACCTCATATTCGAAATAACTTTTTTGCCTCGTTCGGACAAGAATTGTCAAATAAGGTGCGTAATAAAAAGCCGTGAAGATCAACTCTTCACGGCTTAAATTTATTGGTGAATTTATGCTGATAACCGGCTTAAAACTTATCCGATGCGGAAACGCTGAAGGGGAGGGGGAGCCAGTTATTTTTCAACGGATTTAAACTGCGGCAGAGGGCGGTGCCCATACCGAACACACGACGGATCGCCTCGATGCCTTCAAAAGACGCATCCGCGGGAGTGTCGGTTTCGACCACGGTGCTTTTACCGTTGTTGACCGTAATAGAGAACTTTTTGCCGTCCAATTCCAACACTGCGTTTCCGAACTGACAGTTTCCTTCGGCACAACGCAATGCCATTGCGGCTCTCAACACGGGCAACCAATGGAAAACGCGGATCATTTCCTGATTTTCCACGGAATAGTTGTCGCAGGTGGCAAGCCACGCCTCGATTCGATCGACCTGATATGGATGTGCGCTGACCGTGAATGCGTCGCCGCGTAAAGTACTCCACGCTTTGAGCACCGTATCCCGGATGGGCTCGTTTTGGAGGACAAGTTCCAAAATCGTCCCGTCATCGCAGGCGAGAAGGTACCCGACAAAACTTCCGTCCATCAATATCGCCCACGGCAGNNCACGGCTCCGCATTCCACGAACAACAAATATCGAAAAAATCATCCCTCGTTCTGGAGCCGGTGATGATTTCTTTGCGGTAAAGCGAATATGCGTCGTTTAAAAGCGGATCGTTTCGTCCCATTTTTTCAAATCGGGTGTCGTCGATGTTCAAGTCGCCCCATGCGTGACGCACACTGGCGGGTGAAAAACGAAAATCATAGGAAGCCCCGGACAACTCAAAACCGAAATGCTGATAACGCTGATGCTGACCGCCCAAAATGAGCATATCCGCACCACGCTTTTCCGAGTCTTCAAGCATCAAGTTCATAACGCCCTTCATATACCCCTCTCTACGGGCATAAGGATGAACGGAGACCGAGCCGACAAGTCCCATGCGAAAGCATTCGCCGGCATAGGAAATGGGAACGATCGGACAACCGACCATCGCTTTGATCTTTCCGTCCACAACGCATAAATAGTGACAATCCGCCACTTGATCCGCACTGATATGATCGGCATAGACTTTTGGCAACAATGCTTTGAAATCATGCGGTCTGTGAGCCTGACTGAACACATAGTTGGCAAAATCGACGATATCCGCCCGTTCCTCCGGGCGTCCTTTGCGATAGGTTATCATGGGTAGTCCTTTCCGCAGTGTACTACTGCCCTCTGTAAATCGGTT
>DCHG01000026.1:0-3757 GCA_002315595.1 Clostridiales bacterium UBA1758
GTCGCCTTCGGTCCCGAAAATCTCGGTGTTCCGCCGGATGAGATCCGTGAACGCGTAGACGAAGCATTAAATCTCGTCGGAATGTACGAATTCCGTTCCCAAGCTCCCCACCTTCTTTCGGGCGGGCAGAAACAACGCATCGCAATTGCGGGCATCATCGCCATGCGACCGGAAGTCATCGTACTCGATGAGCCTACCGCCATGCTTGATCCCGTGGGAAGACGCGAAGTTCTCGACACTGTTTCCCGCCTAAATCGCGAAAAAGGTATGACCACGGTGTTGATCACCCACCATATGAGCGAAGTGGAACTCGCATCCCGCGCCATTGTCCTTGACAGTGGCAAAATCACCGCCGACGGCACCCCGCGTGAGGTCTTTGCCGAAACCGATGTTTTGAAAAAAGCCGGACTTGCGAAGCCTGCCGCCGTCGAACTCTGCGATAAACTCCGTTCCCGCGGGTGGAATTTACCGAACGGTCTTTTGACCGTGCGCGAATGTGCCGAAGCCATTTTCGCACAGATCGGAGGCCGCGCATGAGTAATATCATCGAAGTCAGAAATCTTTCCTATGTCTACGGTAAAGATACACCTTTTGAAAAAAAAGCCCTCGACAACGTCAATTTGGATATCAAAAAGGGCGAAATTTTAGGGATCATCGGTCATACCGGATCCGGCAAAAGCACCCTGCTTCAACTTCTCAACGGTCTGTTGAAGCCGACTTCCGGCACGATCACCTTCAACGGCAAGAATATTTGGGCTGACGACGTCAAGATCCGCGACCTCCGTTTTCGTGTCGGACTCGTGTTTCAGTACCCCGAATACCAACTGTTCGAAGAAACCGTTCGCCGTGATATCGCCTTCGGTCCGAAAAATATGGGGCTCGGCGATGACGAAATCGCCATTCGCGTCAATGCGGCGGCGGAATTCGTCGGACTCGAAGAAGATATTTTAGACGTATCACCGTTTGAACTTTCGGGCGGTCAAAAACGCCGTGTTGCGATTGCGGGCGTTGCCGCCATGGAACCCGATGTTCTCGTCCTTGACGAACCGACCGCAGGTCTTGATCCGTTTGGCAGAAGCGAAATTCTCACGCGTGTGTGTAATTATCAGTCCGGCTCGGGGCAGACCGTCGTTCTCGTCACCCACAGTATGGACGATATCGCCAAGGTCGCCGATCGTATTGCCGTCCTCTACAATTCCAAAATCATTATGTGCGGCACTCCGTCGGAGATTTTTTCGCACACCGATGAATTGGAACAAATGGGGCTTGCCGTGCCTGAAATCTCCATGGTCTTCGGCGAACTCCGCCGTCTCGGCGTGGATGTTGATCCGTCGATCTACACTCTTGACGATGCCGTCCGCGTGCTTTGCGAAATGAAAGGGGGCGGCGTGAATGCTTAAAGACATCACTTTGGGCCAATTCTTCCCCGGAAACTCCCTCATTCACCGTCTTGATCCCCGCGTAAAAATCACGATCTCGACGCTCTATATCGTGGTACTTTTCATTGCGCAGGGGCTTATCCCCTACATCCTTTTGACCAGCTTTGTGGCGGTCGCCGCATTGATTTCGAAAATTAAGCCGAAAATGCTCTTTCGCGGGATGAAACCCGTCATTTTCGTCATCATCATTACGATGATCTTCAACGTGTTTTACAACCATGCGGGTAGAGTTCTTTTCTCGTGGTGGATCTTCACCGTCACGGATGAAGGACTTACCACGGCGGCGTATATGATCGTCCGTATTCTGCTTCTCATCACCGCATCGTTTGTGATGCTGACCTACACCACATCCCCTATTGCGCTGACGGACGGACTGGAAAATCTGCTTTCACCGCTGAAAAAGATCCATTTGCCGGTGCATGAACTCGCGATGATGATGACCATTGCCCTTCGATTTATTCCGACACTCATCGAGGAAACGGATAAGATCATGAGCGCACAGCGTTCCCGTGGTGCGGACTTTGAAAGCGGCAATCTTATCCGTCGTGCGAAATCTCTCATTCCGATACTCGTCCCGTTGTTCATTTCCGCCTTCCGCCGTGCCGATGAATTGGCGGTCGCGATGGAATGTCGCGGCTACCGCGGGGATGTCGGACGCACAAGACTCAAACAACTCAAAATGACCGTTTCCGACTATCTGTCCTTTGCCGTGTTCATACTCGTCAGTGCCGCGGCTTTGGTTTTGACCTTTTTCCCGATTGTATGATGGAACAAAATCGTAATATCGCAATGCTTCTCGCCTATGACGGCACCGATTTTCACGGATGGCAGTCACAGACAAACGCACGCACCGTGCAAGACACCGTCAACGCCGCCGTTTCAAAAATCACGGGGGAAACCGTAAGCGTCATCGGTTGCGGTCGCACCGACTCCGGTGTTCACGCACGCGTTTATCTCGCTACCTGTCGGGTTGCGTCGACGCTTGACTGCGACAAACTCGAACGCTCGATTTCGTCGCAACTGCCCGATGATATATCGCTGAAAGCCGTCCTTGACGCGCCGTGGGATTTTCACCCGGTGCGCGACTGTATTGAAAAAGAATATACCTACACCTTGTTTTTGGGCAAGTCTATGGATCCGTTTTTGCGGCGGTATGCGTACCATTTCCCGCGAAAATTCGATGAGTTTGCGGCAGCGGAAGCGGCAAAACAATTCCTCGGAACGCATGATTTCAACGCCATGCGCAGTGTCGGTACCGAACTGAAAAGCGCGGTGCGCACCGTTCTCGTTTCAAATTATCGGCGGGACGGCGATATTGTCACACTGACCTACCGTGCCGACGGATTTTTATACAACATGGCACGTGCGATGACGGGTACCGTTTTGGATTGTGCCGTCGGTCGAATTCGACCTGACGACATCGCCGAAATCCTTCGTTCCTGCGACCGTTCCCGTGCGGGAGCCACCGCACCCGCACACTGACTTGCAATGACCGGCATACGCTATCCCTTCCCCATAGGAGAATTACAATGGACGAAAACAACAACCAAATAGAAAAACAACAACGCGAAATAACCGCCGAAACGACGGAAAGCGGCGATAAGATCATCACGTTTTCCGAACGCCACGCGGAAAAGGCAGAACCCGAACGCGTGAGAGAAACCGAAACCGTTCGCCGAAAAATCATTGCAAAAAAACAACGCTCCACACGCAGAAAACTCGTGTTTTTCGGCATTCGTCTGCTGATCGGTGTGATCATCATCACCGTCGCAACACTCATCATCTTTCGCGAACAACTCGGCACCGACAGACTTGTACGACGTATCTTCGGCTCCAAATACGAGGATATTGCCTACGACGCGTCCAATCAAAACCTCTACGCTTTCAGCGACCGTAACTTTTTGATCGTTTCCATTGACGGCATTGATTTATGGAGCGATGACGGCGAACGACTGCTTCAACTTTCGCAAAGTTATTCAAGCCCCTGCGTATCATCACAGGGCGGCTACTTCTGTATCTACGACCTCGGCGGAACAAAATATCTTCTCATCGGCAACGGTCAATTGCTGTATGAAAATGTTTCCGAAGGCAAGATCATTGGCGCCGAGATCAACAAAAACGGCTATCTCGCACTCCTCACCGAGGAAGCGAACTATCGCGCCCGATTGGAAGCCGTATCGCCCGCAGGTGAGATCATATACCGCTTTCACTCCTCCCAGCGTTATGTTTTCGACGCCGCTGTCTCCCCCGACTCCACGCATATGACGGCGACCTGTTTTCATCAGGACGAGGGCGTTTTCGAAAGTTCCGCACTCTTC
>DCHG01000026.1:3775-18628 GCA_002315595.1 Clostridiales bacterium UBA1758
CCCTCTTCTTTGACCTGCTCGAATCCGAGCCGAAACAATCCGCCGATATCTCCGAATCACTTGCGATTTGGTGCGGATATCTCGATGACGAACACATCGCCGTTCTTTTCGACGATCAGATGAAAATTTACACAAACAACGGTGATAATATCGCGGGATACGTCTATAATGAAAACGAACTGCGTACCTTCGCCATGACGGGAAGCGGTGAACTTGCGCTTTGTTTCAACAAATACACCACCGGCGAACGAAGTGAGATCGTACTGTTCTCATCCGACGGACAGATCATCGGCAAACAGTCGTTTGAGGATGAATCCGTTTCGATGACGGCGTCGGAAGACGGTATTTGTGTGGTGTTCCCCGACACCGTTGTCTGGATGGATACCGATCTGACCGTTAAAAAGACCTATTCGTCCGTTGAAAGTATCAAATTTGCCGCCTGCACCGAAAAGGGCGTTTTCACCGTCACCTCGGGCAGAGCCGGTTACGCCGATTAAGGAGCGTTTATGGAAACTCGAACCATCATCATTGACGTTGTCACCGTCGCCGTGATTTTGATTTTTGCATCCATCGGCAAACGCCGCGGATTTGTCAAAATGATCACCGGCATTACAACAACGATCCTTGCATTTTTGTCCGCCGGATTTGTCGCCGGACGTGCATCCCCGTTACTGACGGGGCTTTTGTCCGAAAAAATCACCGAAAAGATCGCCGCATCCCTCGGCGGTGCCTTTGCCCCGTTGGAAGGCAAACTGCATCTGTTTTTTACCGGCGGAGTCGACAAAACGATTGATTCCGTTTCCGCCAAATCGGGCGAAGCCATTGCGGAAGCGACCTTCACTTTCCTTTATCCGTTACTGTTTTTCATCCTTTTCGTCATTTTCATTTTGGTTTTCCGCCTTGTTTTTTCAGGAATTTCCAAAATAATGAAACTTCCCGTACTGCGTGGTTCCAACTCGCTTGCAGGCTATATCGTGGGACTGATCAACGGTTTGATCCTCGTTTGGATCTTATCGTACTTTCTTATTTCGACCGAATATCTATTTCCCGCAAGCGTGCTTGAAAAGACCGTCGTCCTCAAAACACTTTATCATTTCAACCCCTTGACCAAATTCTGAATGGAGGAAATATGAATCTCCCGAACGCGCTGAGTATCATTCGGATCATTCTTGTTCCGATCTACGCGGCCGTATTTTTCAGCGACATGGAAAACGCCATGTTCATTGCCGCCGCAATCTATCTGCTTGCCGGACTTACCGACTTTTTGGATGGATATATCGCCCGCAAATACCATATCATTACTGAACTTGGGAAAATTCTCGATCCGCTTGCCGATAAAATGATGACCGTGACGGTCTTCGGTTGTATTGCTGCAAAACGGATCGTTCCGTGGTGGATCGCCCTGCTTCTTCTTGTGAAAGAACTGTTGCAACTCATTGGCGGACTGATCTACTATAAGCGAAACAGTACCATGCGTCCGTCGGTCTTTCTCGGCAAGGCGTCCACGGTGTCGCTGATCGTCACCGGCATTGTGTTCATGGTCTTTCCAGAACTTCCGGATCCGATCGGCAACGGATTGCTTATTGTCACGACCGCGATCCTTCTTTCCGCATTTTTCAACTATTTAACGATATTTTTCAAACTCAGTTCGGATAAAACCGACCACTCCGCGGCAAACTGACAACCGCGGACGGAAATTCACAACCGTCAGAGAAATGGAATCAAACTATGCGTCCTACACTTTGCGCAAG
This sequence comes from Clostridiales bacterium UBA1758, assembly GCA_002315595.1. GTDB lineage: Bacteria > Bacillota > Clostridia > Oscillospirales > UBA1758 > UBA1758. The sequence continues at coordinate 5,527 of DCHG01000026.1, forward strand.
ATGCAAAAAAAATGTCGCCGTCATCTTCATCACGAAGGTCGAGGGCAATCAGACCACGAACGAAGGCATTTGCCTGAAATGTGCCAAAGAACTCGGTATCAAGCCCGTCACGGATATGATCGAACGGATGGGCATTTCCGATGAAGACATTGAAAATATGTCCGGCGAGATGATGAGCAATCTGCCCGAAGGACTATTGCCGCTGACGCCCGCTGAAAACGAAGACGCCGAAGGCGACGACGCCGAAGGCAAGACCGCGACTTTTCCGTTTTTGAACAAACTTTTCGGTCCGATCGCAGGTCAAAATCCGAACGCAGACGCGTCCGGCGACAATCAAAAGAAATCCGCACCAAACGGGATGCCGAAGCGAAAGTTTCTTGACGCGTACTGCGTATCTTTGACCGAACGCGCACGCCAAGGCAAACTTGACCGAGTTGTCGGTCGTGAAGAGGAAATCGAGCGTGTGCTTCAAATTCTCAACCGTCGTCAAAAAAACAATCCGTGTTTGCTCGGTGAACCGGGCGTCGGCAAAACGGCGATCGCCGAAGGCCTTGCCATTCGCATGATCGAGGGCAACGTTCCCCCGAAACTCGCCGATAAGGAAATCTATTTGCTCGATCTGACGAGCCTTGTCGCCGGCACGCAATTCCGCGGACAGTTTGAATCCCGTATGAAGGGACTCATCGACGAAGTCAAGCGGATCGGTAATATCATTCTCGTCATCGACGAGGTGCATAATATCGTCGGTGCGGGCGACTCCGAAGGTTCGATGAATGCCGCAAACATCCTAAAACCCGCCCTATCCCGTGGCGAAATTCAGGTCATCGGTGCAACGACCTTCGCCGATTACCGCAAATTCATCGAAAAGGACGCCGCGTTAGAGCGTCGTTTCCAATCCGTCACCGTCAACGAGCCGTCCATCGACGACGCAACCGAAATTTTGCGCGGCATCGCCCATTATTATGAAACGCACCATTCCGTCAAGATCCCGGATTTCGTGTTGCGTCAGGCGGTTATCCTCAGTGAACGCTACATCACCGACCGTTTCCTCCCCGACAAGGCAATCGACCTCATCGATGAAGCCTGCTCGCAGTTAAACCTCAGTTCCCCGAACATCATTCAACTGGCAAATGTCGAAAAAGAACTCGTTTCACTGTCTGCCGAACGCGAAAAACTGATGAATGACACATCGGAAGAGGCATTTGAACAACTTGCAAGGATCCGTAGCAACGAACTGCAACTTGAACAGAGAAAAATCGAACTCAACGCCGCATTGCCGACGCTTTCGGTCGAAGACCTCGCACGCGTGATTGAACTGTGGACGAAGATCCCCGCTTCTTCGATCAAGGCGGACGAATTTTCAAAACTCGTCGGACTTGCCGACCGCCTGAAAAAGCGTGTCGTCGGTCAGGATGAAGCCATTGCCGCCGTTGCCGCCGCCATCAAACGCAACCGCGTCGGCATTTCGCCGAAGCACAAGCCGGTTTCATTCATCTTCGCCGGTCCCACAGGCGTCGGCAAAACCGAACTCGTCAAATGTCTTTCGATGGATCTCTTTGACTCGCCCGAGGCTCTTATTCGTCTTGATATGTCCGAATTTATGGAAAAGCACTCCGTTTCGCGTATCATCGGCGCACCTCCCGGATATGTCGGATATGACGAAGCCGGTCAACTCACCGAAAAGATCCGTCGAAAACCCTATTCGGTCATTCTGTTTGACGAAATCGAAAAGGCACATCCCGATGTGCTGAACGTACTGCTTCAAATCCTCGACGATGGCACGGTCACCGACGCCCACGGTCGCAAGATCAATTTCGAAAATACGATCATCATCCTCACCACCAATGCCGGCTCGGCAAAAAATGACGGTAGTGTCGGCTTCGGCAAATCCGTCACCGAACAGTCAAAAGATAAGGCGCTCAAAGCACTTTCCGAATTTATGCGTCCCGAATTCATCAATCGCATTGACGAGGTCATCGCGTTCAATTCCCTCACCCGTGAGCGTTTCGCGGACATTGCCGGCATCATGCTCGGCGACCTCAAAAAATCGCTCGACGAACGCCGTTGCGGCTTTACATGGGATGAAAAAGTCGTCGAATATCTCGTAGAAAAATCCTATTCGGTCAAGTTCGGCGCACGCAATCTGCGCCGCACCATTCAAAAAGAGGTCGAGGACCTTATCGCATCCTATCTCGTCGACCACTATGCCGAAGCCGTTGCGGGCGTCGCCCTCACCGTCGTGGACGGCAAACTTTCACTTTCGGCGATCTAACATGACAAAAAACAGCCTCCTCATTTCGAGGAGACTGTTTTTCTATGCTCAAATAATCTTTACTTGATCGGCTCAAAATCAGCAACACCGTGTTTGCACAGCGGGCAGATGAAGTCTTCGGGCAGTTCATCGCCCTCGTAGATATATCCGCAAACCTTGCAGACAAAGCCCTTCTTGCCTTCCGTCTGCGGCTTCGGCTTGACATTATTTTGATAATAAGTGTATGTCATCGTTTCGACATTGGACACCACGCGGGCTTCGCTGACGGAGCAGATGAACATACCGTGGGTGTCGAGGTCGACATACTGTTCGACTTTGAGCGACATGAAGGCGTTGATATATTTCGGCAGGAAGACAAGCCCGTTGTCACTGCGAAGCGGGTTGCAGTTTTCGAACTTATTGACATTGCGACCACTGCGGAAGCCGAACGACTCGAACACCGCGAACGGAGCCTCAGTGGACAGACAGTTGACATTCATGATACCCGTCTGCTTGATGACATGGTGCGAATAATTGTCCTTGTTGATGGTGACGGCAATTCTGTTCGGGGTATTGGTGACCTGCGTGACGGTGTTTACGATGAGTCCGTTGTCCTTTTTGCCGTCATTGGATGTCACGACATACAGTCCGTAGCCGATGCGGAACAGTGCGGTGAGGTCGTTTTTGTTTGCCGTTTCATCGTGTTGGGCAAGGTAGTCGATGCAAAGTTCGTCGGCGAGCGCATTCAGTTGAGTATTGCTTTCTTCCGAAAGCGCACTCTTGATATGAACGATGTTTTCGGCGAATTTGATATTTTTGCAGTTTTCGAGCATCCCCTTCATGACCTTTGCAGCCATCGGTGCCCACGAACCGTTTTCAACCAACGCAACGGTTCGATTTTGGAAATTACGCTCGGTCAGGTGATGGATGAATTCCTTCATATACGGGAAAATATCTGCGTTGTAGGTCGTCGTCGCAAGAACGATGCGTCCATAGCGGAACGCATTTTCGACCGCTTTTGCCATATCCGAACGCGCAAGATCCATCACAACAACCTTCGGGCACCCCTTTGTTTTGAGTTTTTCGGCAAGAGTGTCGACCGCCTTTTTGGTGTTGCCGTAGACCGAGGTATAGCAGATCAAAATGCCCTCGTCCTCGACGGCATAACTCGACCATGTGTTGTAAAGGTTGAGATACTTGCTCAAATTTTCAGTCAAAACAGGCCCGTGAAGCGGCAGGATCTTTTCGATTTCCAGTCCCGCGGCTTTTTTGAGAAGTGCCTGCACCTGCACGCCGTATTTGCCGACGATACCGATATAGTATCTTCTCGCTTCGTCCGCCCAGTCTTCACTGACGTCGAGTGCACCGAATTTGCCGAAACCGTCCGCACTGAAAAGCACCTTGTCGGTCGACTCATAGGTGACCATGACTTCCGGCCAGTGTACCATCGGGGCGGCGACAAAGTTCAAAATATGCCTGCCGAGAGGAAGCGTGGAACCTTCTTCGATGACGATCCTGCGATCCTCATACTCGGTGCCAAAGAAATTTTTCATCATTGCAAAGGCTTTCGCCGAAGAAACGATCGTCGTCGAAGGATAATTCGACATAAAAGCGGCGATATTTGCCGAATGGTCGGGTTCCATATGCTGAATAACAAGGTAATCCGGCACTCTTTCACCCAAAACGGCGTTCAGATTGTCCAGCCATTCGTGGAGGAAGTTACGGTCAACGGTGTCGAAAACCGCGATTTTATCATCCATCACGACATATGAATTATAACTCATTCCGTTCGGCACCATATACTGACCTTCAAACAGATCAATACGGTGGTCATTTACGCCGATATATTTGATGTCTTTTGTAATTTCCATAAAAATCTCCTTCTTCTTTGAGTTAGTCACATTATACCACAACTGTATTTTTAAGTAAATAGCAATACCCACCGAACTCGAAAAATATTCCGTCTTCGGTGGGTATCCGTATTTTGAATTAAATTTTCAGAAAAGTATTATTTTGCGGAAATTTCGACGATCACATCATCCGGGATGATCTCAAATTTGTCGTCCGAAATCTTGGTAACCTTGCCGCCCTTAACGGTAATTTCGGTCGTCTTACCGAGAGCAAGAACAAATTTGCCCTCTGCCTTGATTTTGAGCCCGTTTTCACCGATCGCGGACACAAGGATCCAGTCGAATTTCGGTGCGGCGGAAACAAACACGCCGTTTTCGAACGCCCCGTTCATGGTGATACCGCGTTCCGTCCAAACGCCCGACATATGCGACCAAATTTCGCCCGATTTGACGAAGAAATAGTTGCCGCTTGTCGAATAGGACTTTCTCGGGTAATCCATGGCAAGCACGGTGCTTGACAAACGGGCGTCCGGCATTTCGGCGAATTCGATGGTCGGGACATCCTCATAGCCGTAATAGCCCGCTTTGTGCGGCTTGCCCGGGATCATATCCGGCGTGTAGCAAGAAGTCATACCGCCCGCCTCGTCGACTTTGCCGAGGCCGCTGATCGTACCGGCATATGCGTCACGCAGATCCTCGATGTTGTTGGTGAGGAAGGCGTAAAGTGCTTTTGCCTCGACCGTCCAGCCCGTCCAGCCGTGGCCTGCGTTGATCGACGGGCCCCAGTCACGCGTTTCATACTGCGTTTCCCAGAAACGGAGCGTGGAACGGAACATTTTGTAATCCGCACCGTCGAGTTCAAGCACTTTGTGTGCTTCCATGATCTCTTGGGCGACTTTCAGATATTCCGGCTTCTTTTCAAGGTGGATATACGCCCAATACAGAGAAGCGGCGGCACAAGCCATTGAGCCGTCCTCCGTGCATGGTTCGCCTTCCGTCGGGAAGTCGAGTCCGCGTTTGCAGATGTAATCCGCAAGACGCTTTGCGGCGTCACGGAAGAAGTTCGCCTTTTCTTTGTCAGGGTGAATGTTCGCCATACGGATCAGTGCGCAGATCGGAATGGCAACGGTGCTGTAATCCTTCTGCGGGCCGCCCTTTTCATTCTGATTGATGAGCATACCGTCGGGGCGCATATGGCGGTTGACGATGTGTTCACATTCCTTGGTGGCAAATTCAAGGGCATACTCATCCCCCGTCAGGGTGTAATATTCGATCAATTCTTCGACATACCAGATCTCATGCTGGGCGTAGTTGAATTCATGGTACAGATGATATTCGCCGTTTTCAAGACCGAGGAATTCATAATTCTTTTTATAGATCGTCCCGAGGAAGGGTTTATCCTCGTGACCGTAGTTCATCACCCAGTTGTAAAGGTAGCGTTTGATCGACTCCATCAGTTCGGTTTTTTCACCGAACATCATACAGTTTTTGATCATCGCCCATGCACAGAAGCCGCCGAATTCACCTGCACGACAAGAGAAATGACGGAACGGATCGCCGAAGGCAGTACCTTCTGTGGTGACGCCGCCCTTCGGAGAAAGCGTTTCCTTCCAAATAGCGCGGTAGAACGCACCGCATTCGTGTTGGAAATACTTTTTGTAGAAGCCGTTGACCTTGTCATAGGTGTTTTCCCAACTGTCAACACAAAGAAGTTTGGACGAATGTTCGCGTCCGGCAAACGAAGTCGTGACGATTTCATACGCGCCCGGTGTCGCAAGTTTAACGGAAAGCATATTTTTCATCGGCTCGACGACACCGTTGTGACGGATGAAGGCGGAATTTGCCGCACCGTAGACCTTCAACGGGATTTCCGTACCGGCAACGCCGCCGGACATTTCAAAGGTGACGATCGAAATACCGAGTTTGCTTGCGATCTTTTCGTAACATTCCGCCTTGTTTTCGCAGAAGAAAATGCTGAAATGCAGATTTTCAACACGGTAAAGCGGTTTCTGCTCACCCTCGGTGATGACGTCGTCGGCTTCGTTGAGGATCTGAAAGCCCACCATTCTGTGTCCGGCTTCGCTGTATTTGATGCGCCATGCACAGAATTTGTCATTCAGAGTGACAACCGCGTATCTTTCGTCGCTTGTGGCAAATATGAGATAAGCGTACTCATAATCCGGCGAGGTATAGATCACATTCGGCATACACTGTGAATGAATGTCGGTTCCTGTTTGAAGGTCGAGAAGGTTGAAGTCGAGTTCAACGCCGGAACGAGGTCCGCAACCGATCGGAAGTTTCACATCGACGTCAAACCCGTCGTCGCCGAAGGTGTAATCCAGCACCGTTCTCTCGGAAAGCGAAACAAATTGGACTTTATTACCTTCCTGCGCGTTCATTTTTACATCGACAAGGATTTCTTTATCCTGCGTTCCGTCGGTGAATGGAGTCAAAAAATGAAATTCATCGCCCTCGGCGATCCAGTTGACCGCCTTGTTTTTCGTCTGATTGATGCGGATTGCGGCGCCGGTTTTGTCATCAAACAGAACGGAGTAGCCTTTCTTTTCAATAAGCATGGTATATTCTCCCTTCGAATAAAATAAAACCCCAGACCGGCAAACCGGTCCGGGGTTATTATTACTTATTTGTTGCAATCATCGCAACCGCAGTCACAGCAGTCATCGTCATCATCGTCAAAGGTGAATTCGAGGTGCTGACCGCAGTTCGGGCAAACCATTTCGCCGGTTTCGAGAATGCTTTCGTCGATGGAAATGGAGTCACCGCAACTCGGGCAAACGATCTCATGCAGGCCGCACATATCGCAGTCGCATTCGTCTTCTTCGTCGCAATCGCATTCGTCATCGCAGTCACATTCGTCGAGTTCTTCAATGATCTCGTCGATGAGTTCATCGGTTTCTTCGGCGCGTGCTTCCAACTCATCAACGGAATCGGTGATGTCGCTGATGATGTCGAGGACGGCGGAAAGAAGTTTATTTTCTTTCTTAGCGGTATCGAGTTCCATGCCCTCGGCAAGGCCTTTCAGATACGCGGCTTTTTCAGTCAGATTCATGGGTACTCCTTATTTCGCACGGCCGAGATATTCGCCGGTACGGGTGTCGATGGTGATCATATCGCCGATATCGATGAAAAGCGGAACCTTGATTTCGGCGCCGGTTTCGAGGGTAGCGGGCTTGGTCGCGTTGGTTGCCGTGTCACCCTTGAATCCGGGATCGGTGGCGGAAACAGCGAGGTCGACGAAGTTCGGGGGTTCGATACCGAAGACATTGCCCTTGTAAGAAAGGATCTTGACGGTCATTTCTTCCTTGACGAACTTAAAGCCGTCCGGGAGAACGTCGGAACTGATCGGCATCTGCTCGAAACTTTCAAGATCCATGAAGTAATAAAGATCGCCGTCGTTGTAAAGATACTGCATATCTTTTCTTTCGATGTAAGCGGTCGGGAATTTATCGGTCGGGTTGAAAGTACGCTCTACGACAGAGCCGGAGATGACATTTTTGATTTTGGTGCGGACAAATGCCGCGCCCTTACCGGGTTTAACGTGCTGAAATTCAATGACCTGCAGGACCTGTCCGTCCATTTCAAAGGTCACGCCATTGCGAAAATCGCCAGCCATTACCATAATTAAATTACCTCCAAAAATTATATCAATTTATTTTACACGATTTTACGCGAGATTTCAAGTGTTTTTTTCGATTTTCCGCATATTTTTTATCAAAATACGTTTTCGTCGGTTTATACGATGATGAGTTCCTTCGGCGATGCGGTGATATCTTCGCATCCGCCCTCTTTCAGGATTAAAACATCCTCGATACGAACGCCGAATTTCCCCGGAAGATAGATACCGGGTTCTGCGGATACCACGGCGTTTACGGGTAGTTTTCTCGGCTCACCGGGCGACGCGTTCGGGGGTTCGTGGATTTCAATGCCGAGACTGTGACCGAAACTGTGACCGAAATACTCGCCGTAGCCTGCATTGTCGATGATATCCCTTGCCGACTTGTCGAGGTCGCGACCGACTATTCCCGCCTTTGCCGCGGCAATACCCGCAAGTTGCGCTTCGAGGACGGTACCGTAAACTTTTTTCATTTCATCGGTTGCATAGCCGAGGGCGACGGTGCGCGTCATATCGGAGCAATAACCGTCTTTTGCCGCACCGAAATCCATCGTGATGAAATCGCCCTTTTGCAGTTTCTTCTCCCCCGGTACTCCGTGTGGGAGCGAAGAATTCGCCCCCGAAACGACAATCGGATCAAACGCCATTCCGTCAGCGCCGTTCTTGTAAAGGATGTAGATCAGTTTTGCGGCGAGTTCCTTTTCGGTCATGCCCTCGTGGATTTCGCCCAAAATTTCGGCAAAAGAACGGTCGGTGATGCGTTGGACATCGCGCATAATTGCGATCTCGCCTTCTTCTTTCGACGAACGAAGGTCGGCAAGAACGCCCGAAGCCGTCATCAATTCCGCGCCTTCAATCGCCTTTTTGTAGGTGCGATATTCGGCGACAGTCATGGACGCGTCCTCAATGCCGATCTTTTTACAACCGGAGCAGAGATCGCGTGCGAGTTCGTGGTATTTTTCGCCCCTTGCGATCATTCGGACTTCCGCATCCTTAATTTTCGCGGTCGCCGCCTCAATATAACGAAAGTCGGTGATAAAGGTTGCGGCGGATTTCGTAATAACGACAATGCCCGCACTCGACGAAAAACCGGTTGCATAAAATCTGTTCGGTGCGGATGTGATGATAACCGCATCTAGCCCATTCGGCAATAATGCCTTTCTGATTTTTTCAGCGTTTCCCATAGATCCACCTGAATTCGAAAACTGTGATAATGCCCGAAACCGAGCATATATATTTTACATGAAAACTCGGAAAAAATCAAACGACATTCAACTTTTCTCCGTATTACACAGAAAGGAAACCATTATGCAGAAAAATCATGTCTATCTCGCGGTTTCGGATGAGGACGCAGACCGTGCGGCGGATTACGGATTTCCGATGGCACATCTTTGCTATCGCATCGGAACCGGTTGCCGCCTGCTCCGTTCCCGATCGTTTTCCGCAAAGGGTGGCATTATGGTCATCAGCGACACCGATCCGAATTGTTTTGCCGGTCCGGTTCAGCAATTCGCACGCGATATCATCCGCGAATACACTTTGCACGGCTTTTGCGGCGTTGTTGCCGACTTTGAAGCCGATCCAAGCCGTGAACTTGCGAAATTATTCGAATATCTCGACGCCGCTTTTGCCGCACGCAAAATCCCGTTTTTCGTTCCCGAACGCTTCGGGGTATACTCAAAGACGGCAAAGATCCTCATACCGACTGCAATCACGGGCGGCTCACTTCACGATCGTCTGACAGAAGCAATACAAAAGTACGGAAGCGATCGGATCGTCATGGATATCCAGCGTCTGCGGATTGATTTTTGCCCGTCCGATGAAAATGACAACGGCGTTTCCATCCCCGTCGATCGGTTTCGGCAACTTTCCACGCGCTTTCCCATTCACCGTTCCGATGATCTCGCCGCAAATTATTTCATTTTCACAGAGGGCAACACCACGCATTTTGTCCTCTTTGACGACGCGGACAGTATTCTCGAAAAACTCAACATCGCAAACGAGATCGGCATTGACACGGCGTTTTTTCTCTATCCCGAGGTTGACGATCTGCTTTCCAAAATTGAGCGTGGAATGAATGACGTTGTTTGAGATCGCACCCCGAAAACCTTGCAAAATTCTGTCACTGTCCGAAACAATCCCGAAAAAACTTGTCGATCTCGGCTTCGTCCCCGGAAGCAAAATCGAAGTTCTCCGTCGCAACCGAAGGATCACGATCGTCCTGCTTCGACGGCGAAAATACGCAATGCGGGATGTGGACGCAACCAAAATCACAGTCGGGTGATTTTATGAAAAACATCGCGTTGCTTGGAAATCCGAATTGCGGCAAATCCGCGCTTTACAACCGCCTCACGCACGGCTTTTCACGAGTCGGCAACTTTCCCGGTATGACGGTGGAAAAGCGTTCTGCGCGTCTGTATTGCTTCGACGACTGCATTGTCACCGATCTTCCGGGAACAAATTCGCTCGATGCAGGCTCTCCCGATGAAGCCGTCGCCGTTTCCACGCTCCGTTCAAAGCCCGATGCCGTCATCTGTGTCGTAGATGCGACCGCACCCGAACGAGGTCTGTCGCTTGCGCTGGCTTGTGCTGCGTACGATGTTCATATCGTCATCGCCGTCAATATGGTCGATGAATTGAAAAAGATCGGCGGAAGCGTGGATTGCGAAAGCCTTTCGAAATCGTTCGGCGTCCCCGTCTTTGCCGTTTCCGCGATCACGGGCGAAGGCGTCGACGAACTCGCCCACGGGATCCCGACGGCAAAACAATGTCCCATCCGCTTTGACGAAAATGATCCGATCGCGCTTACAACGGCTAGATTTGTCCGAGCAGACCGTATCACGCGGGAGTGTTTTGTTATCCCCGAACAAAATAAAGCCGATACTGCGACGGATCCGTTGCTTTGCGGTATCCTCGGACGACTGATGATCGTCGCACTGTTCGCTTTCATCTTTTACACTGCTTTCGGCGGCGTCGGCTCGTTTTTGTCAAAACAATTCGAAATCCTTCTTTCCCTGCTTGCCGAATTGCTCCGGCGCATTTTTTCAGGCATAGGAATGGGTGAAATGCTTCGCGGCTATCTCATCGACGGCGCATTTGCGGGGATTACGGCGGTGCTTGGATTTTTCCCGCGGCTCGCGATTTTAACGCTTGAATTATCTCTATTGCAGGATACGGGCATTCTTTCACGCATCGCATTTCTCGCCGATCCGATGATGCGAAGGCTGAAATTGTCGGGAAACACGCTTTTGCCGATGTTGTTCGGGTTCGGTTGCACTGTTCCCGGGCTGATGTCGCTTCGTCTGCTCGGTGACGAAGAAGAACGAAAGCGAAGTTTACTACTACTTCCCTTCGTCCCGTGCGGGGCAAAATTCCCGGTCTACGCCGTCCTCACGACAGTATTTTTCCGAAAATCGTCGTGGCTTGTCATTATCGGTTTATATCTTTTCCCGATGATGTTGATCGGGTTGCTTGCGGTTGTTGGGAAATCACGCACGCAGGACGCGTCGTTTGTTTTGGAAATTCCGCCGTATCGGATGCCGTCATTCGGAAACACGGTTTCCATTGTCGTCGAAAAGTTGCGCGGCTTTTTAAAAAAAGTCTTCACGACAGTATTTTTTGCATCGACGGCGATCTGGTTGCTTTCGCATACGAAAAACCTGATCGTGCCGGCAGACTCAGCCGAAAGCAGTCTACTCGCAAGCCTCGGTGGTCTGCTATTACCGATTTTTTCACCGCTTGGGTGGAAGGATTGGAAAATTCCCGCAATTTTCATCACCGGGCTGACGGCAAAGGAATCCGTTCTTTCTGCTTGGTCACTATTAAATGTCGAAAAAATACCGATCGCGTCCGCAGTATCGTTTCTAATCTTCTTCGCCTTCTATCCGCCCTGTATCTCCGCACTCGGCACAATTCGGTCGGAATTCGGCAAAGCGGCGGTCGTACGATGTATCCTCCTGCAAACGCTGATTGCATATGTTTTGTCGGGCATGGTCTATTTTCTGTTTTCGCTCGGATAAAGAAAAAAAATTCCCCACCGGTAAACCGATGGGGAATTTCTTGTGTCAGCGGAACTTTCTCTTTTTGGCGCGGGCGGCTTCGCTCTTTTTGCGGCGCTTCACGCTCGGGCTCTCATAATGCTCTCTCTTGCGGAGCTCGGAAAGCACACCGGACTTAGCGCAGGAGCGTTTGAATCTTTTAAGTGCGCTGTCCAGAGACTCGTTCTCTTTCACTCGAACTTCTGACATTGATATCCCTCCCTCCGCCGAATCGACATAATACATTAAAATGCGACCTATTATTTTAAGGCGCAGAGATATTATATTTCATCTTGCGCGATATGTCAAGTAAAAATTCACTTAACGATCAAATTAACCAAACGTTTTTTTACGGCGATGGTCTTGACGATGTTCATTCCTTCGATAAACGGCTTGATTTTTTCGTCCGCCTTTGCGGCTTCGACCATTTCTTCGTCGGTACAGTCAGCGGCGACGGTGATGACGCCACGGAGTTTTCCGTTGACCTGAACCGGGATTTCCATCGTGGAATCGACGGTTTTCGCTTCGTCGTATTCCGGCCATGCGGTCGTTGCAAGCATACCCTTTTCGCCGTAATTTTCCCAAATTTCCTCGGTCATATGGGGTGCAAAGGGGTTGAGAAGTTTCAAAAGAACCTTCATATCGCCCTGAGTTGCACCGTTTTTATCGAAATCATTCATCAACGACATCATCGCAGCAATGGCGGTATTGAATTTCATACTCTCGATGTCGTCGCTGACCTTTTTGATGGTCTTGTGGATGGCGGATTCATTCGCCGCGGAAACATCACCGGGTTTTGCGTTTTCGGCGGCGTTCCACACACGGTCAAGGAAGCGTTTGCAGCCCTTGACGGCCTCGGGAGACCAGGTGGCGGCCTTTTCAAAGTCACCGATGAACATGACATACATACGCATGGTATCGGCACCGAAATCACGGATAACATCATCGGGGTTTACCACATTGCCCAGGCTCTTGGACATCTTCACCGCAGGCCGCATTGCATCGGCACCGTACTTGGCAACCATGGCATCCTTTTCCTCTTGGGTCTCGAAATTGCCCACATAGTGGGGGTTCTGACCTAAAATCATACCGTGGCTTGTACGCTTGGCATAGGGCTCCTTGGTGCCCACGACACCGATGTCGTACAGGAATTTATGCCAGAAACGGGAATACAGCAGGTGCAGGGTGGTATGCTCCATGCCGCCGTTGTACCAATCCACGGGGCCCCAATAGTCAATAGCCTCCTTGGAGGCAAGGGCATTGTCGTTATGGGGGTCCATATAGCGCAGAAAGTACCAGGAGGAGCCTGCCCACTGAGGCATGGTATCGG
>DCHG01000056.1 GCA_002315595.1 Clostridiales bacterium UBA1758
GCTCTTTCATTCTCGGGTCACGGGTGAGGAATCCGGCCTTTTTGAGGGCGGCACGATACTCGGCGTCAACGCTGAGCAGAGCGCGGGAAATTCCGTGACGAATAGCACCGGCCTGTCCGGAAAGTCCGCCGCCGAGAACAGTGGCTTCGATATCGACCTGGCCGAGGGTTCCGGTGAGGGCAAGCGGCTGACGAACGAGGAGTTTGAGGGTTTCAAGTCCGAAATAATCGTCGATGTCGCGGTTGTTGATCTTGATCGAGCCGGTACCGCCGGCATAGATGCGAACCTTGGCAACGGAGGATTTCCTTCTGCCGGTTCCGTAGAAATAAGGCTTCTTGGTAGTATACATGATACGTTCTCCTCCCGATTAAGCGTTGTAGATCTCAGGCTTCTGAGCTTCGTGGTCGTGTTTGTCGCCGACGAAGACGCGAAGTCTGGTGAGAGCGGCTCTGCCGAGCGAGTTACGCGGGATCATACCGCGTACGGCAAGGGAGAAGGCGAGCTTCGGGTTCTTGGCCATAAGGACACTGTACTGAGTTTCCTTCAAGCCGCCGACATAGCCGGAGTGAGTACGATAGTACTTCTGGGTGAGTTTGTTGCCGGTCAGAACGGCCTTTTCAGCGTTGAGGACGATGACATAGTCACCACAGTCAACATGAGGGGTATAGTCGACTTTGTGCTTACCGCGGAGAAGCACGGCAGCGGTCGCAGCGGTGCGGCCCATAGGCTTACCGGCGGCGTCGAGGATATACCACTTGCGGTTAACGGTTTGCTTGTTCGCCATGAAAGTGGACATCTGATTGCCTCCAATCAAAAAAATCAAATATGTTTGCCTTTGCGGCAAAGGCGTGGTAAAATAACCATTGTGGCAAAGACAGTTTTCATTTTTACGGCAGGGACTTGAATTGTCGGAAAAGTTCCGAAAAGACGCAGTTTCCCACGCGCAAGACATATTATGCCACACCCGATGATCGTTGTCAACACTTTTTTTTCGAAAAAATGATTTATCAATACAACAACTCTTAAAATCTCCGTTTTTCTTGTAAATGCTCTTGAATTCTCACAACGCAATTCATTTTTTAAGGAGGCACAAAGTGCAAAAAATACTCTCGCCGCTTAGAAGGTGCGTTCAGGACTACGATATGATCGAGGAAGGTGATCGCATTGCGGTCGGATTATCGGGCGGCAAGGACTCGATGTTACTGCTTCATTGTCTGAATCTTTTGTCGAAATTCTACCCGAAACGCTTTACAATTGAGGCGATCACTGTGGATATGGGATTTCCCGATGCGGATTTTTCGCCGATCGGCGATTATTGTACTCGGGAGGGAATTCCGCATACGATCAAGCACACGGAACTTGCGGAACTGATTTTCGATGTGCGAAAAGAATCCAACCCATGCTCGCTTTGTGCCAAGATGCGCCGCGGAATTTTGGATGATGCGGCGAAGGAACTCGGCATTTCCAAACTTGCGCTCGGGCATAATTTTGACGATGCGGTCGAAACATTTTTGATGTGTCAGATTTACGAGGGCAGGATTTCCTGCTTTTCCCCCGTGACATATCTCGACAGAAGCGGAATGACCGTGATCCGTCCGCTTCTTTATGTGCCGGAAAAGACCGTGCGCGCCTATGCCGCGAAGGCGGAATTACCGATCGCCAAGAATCCGTGCCCGTCCAACGGCAGTTCAAAACGTCAGGAGATCAAGGAATTTGTCGACGAAATGGAACTTCGCTGGCCGGGATACAAGCAGAGGATCTTCGGATCAATGCAACGCCTTCCGCTTGACGGCTGGCAGATGAAACGATAGAAAAAGCACCGTTCAGGCGAACGGTGCTTTTGAATTTTAACGGTGGATTTCGATATTCAGCGTTGCAGATCCGAGTCCCGGCGCAAAGGCATGAATCGTTGCCGTGCCGATCCCGCCGGCTTTTGCTGCGACATGGATCGCACCGCAACGCATCCTGCGGTGGGGCACATACGGCGGAATATGGTCGCAAACATCGCTTCCCGTACCGAGAAGAGAGGCGTTTTCACAGTTGAAATCGACTTCGCAGACGGCGTCCGGCACTTCGCGTTCGTTTGCATCCAGACAAATGCAGTCCGCGATGATACAGTCACCCGGTTTCAGGCTTCCGTCCGGCTCGGCATCACGCAGACGCAGGGCAATTTTGACGGGCGCATCCGTGGTTTCGACGAATTCTTCCACAACCTGTTTGCCGTTTTGATAGCCGACGGCGATGAGTTTTCCGGGACGGTATGCGACCTGCCATTCAGGATAGCCGAATTTCGGCACATCCTTGCATCCAAGGCTTTCTCCGTTGAGGAAAAGTTCGATCTTTTCGACATTTGTATAAACGCAGACGCGGATCAATTCACCTTCGCGTCCTATGTGATTCCAATGCGGCAGAATATGCGCCATCGGTCGATCCGTCCAATGTGACTTATGCTGATAGAACGCATCCTTGCGCTGAAAGAACATATCCACACAACCGCTTTGCGAGCAGAGTCGTGGCCAATTTGTCTCACCGCGATGCTCGAAACCGTCCCAGACGAACATTCCGCAGATCCACGGATGCTGTTGCATACAACGCCAGGTATCTTCGCGTGTGGCGCAGAAACAGTTGGTGGTATGGTCATAGGCGGAATAGTATCCTTGTGCGGGATCGTCGTCATAATAGAAACCGCGAGTGGTGCCTGCGGCGACGCATTCGGTCGAAACATACGGCTTGTCAGGATAACGCGTGCGGAGTTGGTCGTAGATGGAGGTGCGATAGTTGATGCCGATGACGTCGGGGGATTCCATCATCTGCCCCGAGAAGAAATGACCGTCGATGGCGACCGTGACGGGGCGGGAGGGGTCCAAACGATGCATGGCGGCAACGAGTTTGTCGGCGATCCGACGACCGCTCGGAGTGCCTTGTAAGGCTTCCTCTTCGTTGCCGATCGACCAGATGACGATCGACGGACGGTTGCGATCGCGTTTGATCATGGTTTCGTGCAATGTCATCATATCCGGCGAAGTGAGAAAACGTCGCGTTTCTTCCATTACGAGGACGCCGAGTTCATCGCAGGCGTCAAGTTGCACCGAAGAAGCCGTATTGTGTGACGCACGGTAGGCATTAGCACCCATTTCCTGCATCAGTTTCGTGCGATAGCGGAATACGCGGTCGGGAACGGCAATGCCGGAAACGCCGTAATCCTCATGGCAGTTGACGCCCTTCATAAGAAGTTTCCGTCCGTTCAGGAAAAAGCCGTCCTTGGTAAAGACCGCATCGCGGAAACCGAATTTCGCGTTGCTTTCGTCTTCGCCGACGGTGACGGTGCAGGCGTACTGCTTTGGGCTTTCGACATCCCAAAGTTCCGGGGACATGATGTCAAATTCGGTCTTGATGACGGAGGAGTCAAATGGTCCGACGGTGACGGAGGTATCCGATGTGCGGACAAGATCGCCGTCGGGGGAGAAAATATTTGTTTTAACCGGGGCGGAAAGAGAAACGCGTGCGGCACTGCGAATGGTGGATTCGATGCAGATATGCCAGTGATCGTCCGAAAGATGCTCGGTACGAACCCAAATGCCCCAAAGTTCAACGGCAAGCGGATCATAGACATTCAGCCAGGTGTGGCGGTAGATTCCGCCACCGCCGTACCACCAGCCCTCGACCTGAGAAGCGTCGGCATGGACGGTGATGAGGTTGTTGCCGCCGAAATTCGCGTAATCCGTGATGTCGACCTCAAAAGGGGTGTAGCCGGATTCGCAGGACGCGGCGGGGATGCCGTTTACCCAAACTTTTGAACGGCTCATTACGCCCTCAAAAAGAATCGTCACGCGTTTGTTTTCATATTCCGCGGGAAGATAGAATGTTTTGCGATAACAACCCTCACCGTGGTGTAAAAAACTCCAATGACGACCTTCGTTTTTGTCAGGAGTGCCGTTGATGACGAAGTCATGCGGGATCGAAACGGCGGTGAAGCCGACGGCGGGATCTGACGGATCCGCGGCACCTTTGCCGCAAGGGGCCTTCGAAACTTGATTGACGCGGGAAAGACCATTGTCAAACGGGGTGTTCAGTCCACCCTCCCGAAAAGTCCAACCTGCGTCAAAGCACTGAATTCGGGGCATAAAACATCCTCCTTATAATTCGATTTCCGTAAAATTATGGTGAACGAAGGGCAAAAATTTGAAAATAATGTCGCTCGTTTTAATTTTGATACTGCTTGTGTTACGGCATGGATGACAACAGATGTATTCGGATGCGAGAACATCGCGGTCGATGACAAGCCGCACGCGGGAGTCCATATCGTTGATGAGACCCATGACGGAGACACTTCCGGGTTTGACGCCGAGAAGATCCATTAAATGATTCTCGTTTGCAAAACTCAGCCTTGACACACCGAGTTGTGCAGAAAGATCCTTTGTACGGAAATTTTTCGCACCCGGCATTAAAAGAAGGTAAAACTGCGTTTCCTGCCGATTGCAGAGAAAGAGATTTTTACATAATTCGGTGCCGAACGCTTCATCGACAGCCGCACAATCTTCCATGGTGTATGCGGCGGGATGATCGACTCGTTGGTAGGAAATGCCGAGATTTTCAAGTACTTCGTAAGTATTTTGTTCGACCGCATCGCGGGATGAAAAATCGGCAGGTCTGCCGTCATAAATTTTCATATTTCAGCCTCCAATGATTAAACATAGTGTAGCACGGAAGCCGACGATTGTAAACTATAAAAAGGTATGGTAAAATATTCATATCAAAGAATTCGGAGAAAGATCATGTCGGTAAATGAATCTGTAATTGAACGACTGTGTATGTTTGTCTGCCCGGTTTGCGGCGGGAAATTTACGGCGGAAAGTCACTGCCTGCGTTGTCAAACGGGACATTCGTTTGACATTGCAAAACGCGGATATGTCAATTTGCTGATGAAACAACACGCGGGAAGCGGCGATGACGCGATCATGGTGCGTGCAAGGCGGGAATTTTTGAATTCCGGCCGTTATTTGCCGCTGCGCAATGCAATTTCCGCGATTTTGGCGGAAAATCTGCCGAATGACGGTGTTTTTCTTGATGCGGGTTGCGGTGAAGGCTGGTATGCAGAGGGCTTCCGTGACGCATTGCCGAATGCAAAAATCCTCGGCGTGGACATCTCAAAGGAAGCCGTTGACCACGCCGCACGCCGTCCGGGAATGGGATTTGCGGTCGGAAGTGTGTTTCGTCTGCCGATCGCCGATCATTCGGTTGATGCGGTGGTGAGTGTGTTTTCGCCGTTTTGTGCATCGGAATTTGAACGCGTGTTGAAGCCCGGAGGCAAGGCGGTTGCGGTCGTGCCACTGCCGCGGCATTTGTTTGCACTCAAAGCGGCGGTGTATGAGCATCCTTATGAAAACGACGATGTGCGCCCGGATGCGGGAAATTTGAAACAAATATCCGAAAAAACGGTGAAATTCGTGATGAAACTTCAAAAAAACGAGGAAATCGCCTCACTTTTTGCTATGACACCGTATTATTACAAAACCGCGGATTCGGATCGTGAAAAACTTCAAAAAGTCGAGACGCTGGATGTAGAAGCGGAGTTTTTGATCATTACCTATGAAAGTGTAGTAAAAAATAACTTTTGACATTGATTTATTGACGAAAGTGTATTATACTCGATATAGTCAAATATGACAAGGGAGGAAACAAAAATGATTCGTTTTTCCGAAGAGTATCTGCGCGACCGCATCTATGCCTGCTGGATCGGCAAAAATATCGGCGGTACACTTGGCGCCCCTTATGAGGGCAGAAGAGAGATTTTTGATATCGACGGTTTTTCTTCGAAACCCGGCAAACCACTTCCGAATGATGACCTCGACCTGCAACTTGTCTGGCTTCGTGCGGTCAATGATTACGGCCCGGAAGCCATTACGAGCAAACTTCTCGGCGAGTATTGGATTAGTTACATCACCCCGAACTGGAATGAGTACGGCGTCGGCAAAGGAAATATGCGCGACGGCATCATTCCCCCGATGTCCGGCGAGTACAACAACGATGAGTGGAAAAATTCCAACGGCGCGTGGATCCGTACCGAGATCTGGGCGAGCCTGTATCCCGGAAACCCGGAGCGTGCGATCCGCTATGCCTATGAAGACGCCAGCGTCGACCACGGTCTGAACGAAGGCACTTATGCCGCGATTTTTGTTGCGGCACTTGAAAGTTCCGCCTATGTTTTTAAGGATCGTGATGTTCTTCTCGATATCGCACTTTCCAAGATCCCGGAAGATTGCCGTGTCGCACGCAGTGTAAAACTTGTTCGCAAGGCGTATGCAGATGGCGTTTCGTGGAAGGAATGCCGTGAAATGGTCGTTAAGGACAGTGCGGATCTCGGTTGGTTCCAGGCCCCCGGAAATGTTGCGTTCACGATGATCGGTTTCCTTTATGGCGAACTTGATTTCAAAAAGTCCTTGATCATCGCCATCGACTGCGGCGATGATACTGACTGCACCGGCGCAACTCTCGGTGCACTGCTCGGTATCATGGGCGGCATGGAAGCCATTCCCGAAGACTGGCGTTCCTATATCGGCGATGAGATCGTGTCCGCGTGTCTGTCCTTCGGCAGTTGCTTCTTCCCGAGTTCCTGCACGCAGTTGACGGATTGCGTAATGGATCTCCTGCCCGTCACGCTCAGAACGGATCACGACGACATCTTCTGGGAAATCAAAAACTTCAAAATTGATGAAAACGGCGATAATTCCGCGGTAAAGCCGGAAGATCTCGACAAGCATATTTTTGCGCATAGCAAAAAATACGAGATCGGTGGCGAAAATGATTTTTCAACCGTAAAGCCCGAAGACTTCTACGGACGTGATTTTGTTCGTGAAATCGAAAAAAGAAAGAAATTTTCCTATGTTATCGAAGGAATTTATGCGGATGTGCTTGTTGAGTTTGATAGCAAGCCGGTAGTCGGACCGAACGGGACAGTGACCGGCGAACTCACTATCAAGCGTCACACGATGCCCGAACAGAAGCATTATCGTCTGCGTTTCCTTGCCCCGGATGGCTGGAAGGTCGATTCCGCAAAGAATCTTTATACGCCGGCGTGGAATCCGCAATTCTTCGATGAAGCGACCACCCCGTTCACCATCACCGCAGGCGAGAATGTGGATGCCATCAACCGTATCATCCTCGAAGTCACCTGCGCAGGACGCCCGATGCCGATTTTGGTCCCGATCCAGATCATGGGCTGATATTTCCGAATAAATGATAAAAACAGCCACGAATTTTTCGTGGCTGTTTTTTCGTTATTTTGTCGGTTTTTTCTTTCGCTTCGGCATAAATTTTGCGGGAATGTATTTCCTTGCCTTAATCGCGGCACAAACCGCAGGCGTCGGCAGAGCAAGTGCGATCGAGATGATGAATTGCTTGACCGACGGAAGATCGAATCCGATCAGATCGCGAAACGGCGGCAGGAATGCCAGAACGATCAGCAGGATCGAAAGAATTTCCGCAATTAGGAAATGCGGGTTTGCAATCAGGGACGGGAAATCGAACGAACGCGATTTTGCCCCCGGGAAGAGGAAGACCATGCCGAATGCAAGCGTTATAAATGACATCGCGCAGGCAATTTCGGGCGTCGGCTCCTCAAATGTACCCGTGCCGAGAAGATAGGAAATATAGGCGCAGACGGTGATGATGACCGTATAGAGAACGATGAAACTCAAACTGCGAGTCGAGATCAATTTGTTGCCGTTTTTCGGCGGACGAAGCATCGTGTCAGCCGCGGCGGGTGAGAATGCAAAGGAAAACGCGGGCAGTGCAATGACTATCGGCAACCATGCGACCGCAGTGCCGGAAATCGGGCTGATACCGCGGAAAATCGAGCCAATCAACAACAAAAGCATTGCGGAAAGCGAAAAGACGGCCGTACAACGAAGCGCACGAATGGACGAGGAAACAATTCCGCGGCAATCACGGACGGTCTTTTCAAGGGCGGTGCGATCCGTGGATGCAATTCTTGCGTCACTGAGGGCGCTTGCGGCGCAGGGAGAAGGCGCGCCGACGGTGCATGAGGTGCTGGCTTTGCGGAAAAGAGGAAGATATTTGACCGAATTACCCGTCGCAAGCACCTGCTCACCCGAGGATGTCAAGCGTTCGATTTCATCTTCCGCATTATTGTCGGGATAGTAAGCGGATTGGATTCCTGCGGAGGAAAGATCGGGCAACCCCGCCGTCGACATGGAAACGGTTTCTTCCAAACGGAAGCCGAGGAGTCCCGCAAGACGCAGACCTTCGGGATCGTGACCGTCTTTTCGGAAATTATACGCGACGGCAAGGGTGCTGTCGCAACCGCCGATCGAGATTAAATTGGAATCGTCGCAGTATTTGCGGATCTCGTCGATTTCGCCGATTGCGATGACAAGTTCGCGCCCGTCCATATTTCGAAGGCAGAGTGAATCCCCCGAACGAATTAACGGATAGGCGGCATCGAGAGCCGCGGGATTCATGCCGATCGCTTTTGCTCGCGAAAGGAGGGCGTCACGATATGCTCCGGAATAATTACCGAGCACCGCCAAACGCATCAAAACCTCGGCATATTCGTTTGCGACGGTAAAGTCAAAAATATGTTCTTCAACACGTCCGCGAACAAGCGAGAAGTTCGATCTTCTTTCCTTCGCCGGGGCGTAATTCGGCACCATGACCGTTGTTGTCAGCGCAAGCGGTTCAATGGACGCGAGTTTTGTGATGACAACGCCGATCTTCGTCAGTCTTGCGGCACCAACCGCAAAAATAAAGCAGGTCGCGGACACGGTACAAACCGGGAGCGATACGGCAAAGACCGCCGAAGCATCAAAGACGGCATCGGAAAATGCACGACCGCGGACGATTGCAATGATCGCGGAAAAAACGCAGATGATCAGCGAAACATAGGTGCTTTTGTGGGTAAAGCCGATGAAATTGCGTTGCGTTTCGGGAAGCGTCGAATGGTCGCCTTCACGCATGGCGTAAAGTGTTCCCAACTCCGTTTGCATTCCGACCGCGGTAACGACGGCACGACAACGACCGGCAAGGACAGAGTCGCCCAAAAACACCATATTCTGACGCTTTGCCAACGGAATACCGGGCGCAAGGTCGTTGACAGAATGTTTTTCGGCGACAAAGGAATGACCGACAACGCCGGATTCGTCGCAGATAAAGCCGGCGGATTCGATGATACGGCAGTCGGCGGGAACGAGACTGCCTTCTTCAAGCAGGATAATATCGCCCTCGACGAGTTCAGCCGCAGGAACAATGGTTTTGTCGCCGCCACGAAAGACAATGACATTCGGCATACGTAAATCGGCGAGTTTTTCAAGCCGATGATCGGTCCGGATATCAAAGAAAACGGAGAACGCGACATTTGTAAAAATCAAAACAATAAAGACGAAAAACGGCAAAATATTCGTTTCTTCGCCGAGTAATGCCGTAAAAAAGTTAATTAAAATGATGGAGATACAGACGAGAAGCGGCAGAAGGATCGGCAGAGTGCGTAATTTGTCCCATCCACGCTCAAAAATCGACCGCGGTTTTCCGGCACGCAGGCGATTTGGGCCGTTCTTTTTCAAACGGTTTGCGACTTCTGCGGTACTGAGCCCGTAAACGGGATCCGCGCCAAGTGCGTCCAGAACCGTATCGAGTTTTCCGCTATGCCAAACCATAGAATAGATCCCTTTCTTTCCAAAACGCCGAACTTAAACAGCATCAGGGCAGTTAAAGTTGAAACTCTTCGTATTTTCCGTCCTTGAAAATATAGTACGGTCGGTCACCGATGACGCAAACGCCGTCGCCCGAAACAAATACCGCATCCTCTTCGGGAATGGCAAAGACCTTTTCACCGTCACGGGTGAAGTCGATCAGTGCGTCGGTGTATTTTTTGCGGAGTGTGGCTTTTTCATCCTCGGTTGCAGAGGATGAATAGTTCATATAGTGCGGAAAGATCGAATATCCGTCGGCAAAGTCAAATGCCGTAAAATCGGAAAGTCCGACAATATTGTCGTCCATTGACGCGATTGCATCGACATTTTTTCCGAAAATGACCGCACCGGCACTGCTTCCGTTGACGACACCGCCGTTATTCAAATAGTCGAGGATTTTGTTGTAAATTCCGAATTCCTTGATGCCCTTGATCAGTTGATAGGTGTTCCCGCCGCCGATATACAGTACGCCGTATTTGTTCAAATCGACCTCGGCGAGTTCTTCAAACGAACTGACCATATCAATTCCGCCGTTTTCTATCGGTGCGAGTTCTCCTGCGATCCAGTCGAGGTGAAACTGCTTCGGAAAGACATCATGATCATCGGCAAGCGGAATATAAAGAATCGGCTTGGAATGATCCATAACTTCGATCATCTTTTTTGTGACAACGGGGTGCTTTTCGCAACCACCGCCACCGCACAGAAATAGATACATATTCTCACCTGATTTCAATCAAATAATAAAAAATGGAATTATTGACCGCAACAATGTTTGTATTTTTTGCNNCCGCAGCACTGCTTGTATTTTTTGCCGGAGCCGCAGGGACACGGATCGTTGCGCCCGACCTTGGTGACCTTGCGCGGCTGGGGTTTTTGGGCGTCGGGACCATCCTGCGAGGTGGAGGTCACCTTTGCAACTTCTTTGCGTTCGGGTGCGCCTTCTTTGCGGACGCGGATGGCATAGATGACGCGGACGGTCTGTGCACGGATGGATTCGTTCATTTCTTCGAACATATCGAAACCGATGCGCTTGTACTCGACCAGTGGATCCTGCTGACCGATGGAGAGCAGAGAAACCGACTGACGCAGATCCTGCATGGCGTCGATGTGATCCGTCCAGTGTTCGTCGACGGCACGAAGAAGAACAACACGCTCGATTTCACGCATCAGTTCACTGCCGTATTCGGATTCACGTTCCTCATAACGGGTGAGAGCACGATCGTTAAGCAGTTCGATTGCTTCTTCGGGGGTATAACCCTTGTCCTCAAAATCTTCGGGTTGCATGAACAGTGATCCGAAATCTTTGCGTATCTCGCCCACGGCACTCTTGGACAGACAACCGTTTTCGTCGAGATCGTGCATATTTTCGCTGACGGTGTGGCGGATGCTTTCCTTGACCATTGCAAGGATCGGTCCGTGAATATCTTCGCCGTTGAGGACGGACTGGCGCTGACCGTAGATGGTTTCGCGCTGTTTATTCATCACATCGTCGTATTCAAGAACGTGCTTTCTGGTTGCAAAATGTCTGCTCTCGACGCGTTTTTGGGCACTTTCGATGGCGTTCGTGAGCATTTTTTGCTCGATCGGCGTATCCTCGTCAATACCGAGGGATTCCATCATGCCGGTGATGCGTTCAGAGCCGAACAGACGCATAATATCGTCGTCGAGAGCGAGATAGAAGCGGCTTTCACCGGGATCGCCCTGACGGCCGGATCGACCACGTAACTGGTTGTCGATACGACGGGATTCATGTCGCTCGGTACCGATGATGTAAAGACCGCCTGCGGCACGCACGCGTTCGGCTTCGACGGCGATTTCTTCTTTGTGACGGGCGTAGAGATCGGCGTATTTTGCGCGGGCTTCAAGGATTTCTTCGTTGTCGGTTTCGCCGTGACCGTTTGCTTCGAGAATGGCTTCGTCGGAGTAGCCGAATTTTTTCAGTTCGCTCTTGGCGAGAAATTCCGCGTTGCCGCCGAGCATAATGTCGGTACCACGACCTGCCATGTTGGTAGCGATCGTGACGGCGCCCTCTTTACCTGCCTGAGCGACAATTTCCGCTTCACGGGCGTGTTGTTTCGCATTGAGGACGACGTGTTTGATGCCCTTTTTGGCAAGCAAAGCAGAAAGATGTTCACTTTTTTCAATGGAAACCGTACCGACCAGCACCGGCTGTCCCTTTGCGTGACATTCTTCGATCTGACGGATGACGGCACGAAGTTTGCCCGCTTCGTTTTTGTAAACGACATCGGGGTGATCTTCACGGATCATCGGACGGTTGGTCGGAATTTCAACGACGTCGAGTTTATAGATTTCGCGGAATTCCATTTCTTCGGTAAGGGCGGTACCCGTCATGCCGGAAAGTTTGGAATAAAGGCGGAAATAGTTTTGGAAAGTGATGGTCGCAAGCGTTTTATTTTCGTTTTCGACCTTGACGTGTTCTTTTGCTTCGATCGCCTGATGCAGACCGTCGGAGTAACGGCGACCGTACATCAGTCGGCCGGTGAATTCGTCGACGATGATGACCTGACCGTCCTCGTTGACAATGTAATCTGTGTCACGGTGCATGATGCCGTGCGCTTTCAACGCCTGATTGATATGATGCGAGATTGTCGCATTTTCCGGGTCGGAGAGGTTTTCGAGGTTAAAATAATTTTCGGCGCGCTTGATTCCGGCGGAGGTTAGCGTGGCGGTCTTGGCCTTTTCGTCAACGATGTAGTCGGCTTCGGGGTCGATGCCTTCCTCGTTTTCCTGCTTTTCGTCGAGTTCGATGACCTTTGCCATACGAAGTCCGCTGACGAAGCCCTCTGCCATTCCGTACATTTCGGTGGACTTATCGCCTTTGCCCGAAATGATAAGCGGGGTACGGGCTTCATCAATGAGGATGGAGTCGACTTCGTCCACAATGGCGAAATTATGTTCAAAACGCTGCACCATGCGCTCTTTATACAGAGCCATGTTATCGCGCAGATAGTCAAACCCGAATTCGTTATTGGTACCGTAGGTAATATCCGCGTTATAGGCGGCACGGCGGTCGTCGCCGACGACATCGTGGGTGATGATACCGACGGTGATGCCGAGGAATTTATGCAGTCGCCCCATCATTTCGCCCTGATATTTGGCAAGATAGTCGTTGACGGTGACGATGTGCACGCCTTTCCCGCTGAGTGCGTTCAGATAACTCGGCAGGGTAGCGGTAATGGTTTTACCTTCGCCGGTCTTCATTTCGGCGATTCGTCCCTGATGCAAAATGATACCGCCGATAAGCTGGACGCGGAACGGACGCTGACCGAGCACGCGCACCGCCGCTTCACGCACGGTGGCAAAAGCTTCCGGCAAGAGGTCGTCAAGCGTTTCGCCGTATTTCAGACGGTCGCGGAATTCGTCGGTCTTTGCACGAAGTTCGTCATCGCTGAGTTTCTGAAAGTCAGGTTCAAGTGCGTCGATCTTATCGACAATGGCGTCGATCTTTTTCAGTTCGCGTTGGCTGTGTGTTCCGAAGATTGATGAAAAAATAGACATAGATCCACCTGTTTTCAAAAAAGAATATTCAAATCAATATACACTATATTATAGCACAAAACGAGTGCAAGATATATCAATTTTTTGTAAATCCGTCAATCTTTCAGTGCCGAACGGTATTCATCAGGTGTTGCGAGCCGTCCGACGACGGAAATCGAGATCTTTTCGAAATCGAAAATGCGTCGGGCAAGCGACTGAATATCATCCGCGGTGACGGAATCGTATCCGGCGATGAGTTCATCCGCGTCGGGAATATAGCCGAGCGTGAGAAAACTTCGGGCGTTGTAACTCATTTTTGCGCCGGTGGATTCAAACCCCATAAGGGTGTTTGCTTTGAGTTGTTCGCGGGAACGTTCCAGTTCCTCCGTTGTCACGCCGTCACGGACAAGGGCGCGCACTTCATCGGCAATCATGCGGATTGCCGCCGTTTCCGTGGCTTTTCCGAGGGCGGTGTAAATACAGAACGAACCGGTATCGGCGTGCGAGCCGGTATAGGAATAGACGGAATAGCAGAGCCCACTCTGTTCACGCAGTTTTTGAAACAGACGCGACGACATTCCTCCGCCGAGGACCCCGTTGAGTACCTGCATGGTGTATTTATCCGCGTCGTCGTTGGTAATGCCCGGAAAGGCAATAATGATGTGATTTTGTTCGGAAGCCTGACGCTTGAAGACCTCGCAGGGACGATAGGTCGCGTTCCCCGGGGAAGGCAGAGGCGCATTGGGCATTTTCGAAAAACGCTCGGAAAGCGTTTCGATCAATTGTGAATCGAAACTTCCCGCGACGGAAACATAGGTGTTTTCGGCGGTATAGTTTTTGCGCATATATTCTTTGAGCATTGCGCCGTTCATTTTCGCAAGCGTTTTTTTCGTTCCGAGAATCGGACGACCGAGAGAATCGCCGTGATAGATCGCTTCACCGAGTTGATCGGCGACCAATTCCTCGGGAAGATCCTTATACATCCCGATCTCTTCCAAAATGACACCGCGTTCAAGTTCCACATCGTGATCATCCATACATGAATGGAAGAACATATCGCATAAAATATCCGCGGCAATGCCTGCATGAGAGTCAAGGGTTTTGGCATAGTAGGCGGTGCAATCCTTCGTTGTAAAGGCATTTGTCTGACCGCCGACGGCGTCCATTTCCTCGGCGATGTCTGCGGCAGAACGGGTGGGCGTCCCCTTAAAGACCATATGCTCGATAAAATGGGAAATGCCGTTTTCGCCCGGCTTTTCATGGCGGGAGCCGGCGGCAACCCAGATGCCAATGGCGACGGAACGTACATAGGGGATATGTTCGGCAATGATGCGAACGCCGTTCGGAAGAGTGGTAATCTGAACCATTGGAACTCCTTTCAAAAGGAAAAGAAAAAGCCGCTTTTCGGAGCCTGCGCATCCGAAAAGCGGCAGTAAATGACTTAGTTGTTTTCCTTTGCCATTTCGTTATACGCGTCTTTTCTGGAGAGGTTGATACGGCCTTTTTCGTCGATTTCGGTGACCTTAACCCAGGTCATGTCACCGACATTGAGGACGTCCTCGACCTTTTCTACGCGACGATTTTCAAGTTTGGAAATATGGACGAGTCCTTCTTTACCCGGGGCGATTTCAACAAATGCGCCGAAGGTCATCAGGCGGGTAACCTTGCCGTAGAACGTCGCACCGACTTCGGGATCGTTGACAATCGCTTCGATGATGCGCTGTGCTTTGATGCAGGCTTCGCCGTCCGGTGATGCAATGAAGATACGACCGTCGTCTTCAATGTCGATCTTGCATCCGGTATCCGCAGTGATCTTTTGAATGACCTTTCCGCCGGAACCGATGACTTCGCGGATTTTTTCGGGATCAATCTGCATCTGAGTCATCTTCGGGGCGTATTTGGAAAGTTCCTTACGCGGCTCGGCAATGCAGGGCAGCATAACTTCGTCGAGGATTTCGAAGCGTCCCTTGCGGGTGATTTCGAACGCACTCTTGATGATTTCCGGGGTAAGACCGTCGATCTTGAGGTCCATTTGAATGGCGGTGATACCGGCCTTGGTACCGGCAACCTTAAAGTCCATATCGCCGAAGAAGTCTTCGACGCCCTGAATGTCAAGGAAGGTCATCCAGCGATCGCCTTCGGTGATAAGACCAGAGGAAATACCGGCGACAGGGGCTTTGATCGGAACACCGGCGTCCATCAGGGCGAGGGTGGAACCGCAGATGGAGCCCTGAGAGGTAGAGCCGTTGGAGGAGAGGACTTCGCTGACAAGACGGATGCAGTAGGGGAATTCCTTCTCGTCCGGGATCACCGGGACAAGCGCACGTTCGGCAAGCGCACCGTGACCAATTTCACGACGTCCGGGGCTGCGGGACGGGCGACTTTCGCCGACGGAGTAGGACGGGAAGTTATAGTGGTGCATATAGCGCTTGGATTCTTCTTCGTAAATGGTGTCGAGTTTCTGCTCATCGGCGATGGTGCCGAGGGTGGCAACGGTGAGTACCTGAGTCTGACCACGGGTAAAGAGGCCGGAACCGTGCGCTCTCGGAAGCAGACCGACTTCGGAGCCGAGGGGGCGGATTTCAAGCATTCCGCGACCGTCGACACGCTTGCCGTCGTCGAGTAACCAGCGGCGGACGACGTATTTCTGAATTTTGTAGATGACTTCGGCGAAGTCGACATCCGGGTACTTTTCGGCAAAGGTCGATTCGATCTCGTCGGCGATCGGCTGCATACGGGCTTCACGGACATTCTTATCCGGGGTGTCCATGGCGTAGCGGATCTTGTCAATGGCGAAGGCCTTGATTTCTTCGAACATATCTTCGTCAAGACTGACGGAGGGGTACTCGAATTTCGGCTTGCCGATTTCGGCGACGATATCATTGACGAACGAAACGATCTGGACGTTTTCGGCGTGAGCGAACAGGATCGCTTCAAGCATCTTGTCGTCCGGGATCTCATTGCCGCCGGCTTCGATCATGACGACCTTTTCGGCGGAGGAAGCGACGGTCAGGTTGAGGTCGCTTTTTTCACGCTGCGCAGAGGTCGGGTTGAGGATCGGCTTGCCGTCGATCATACCGACATTGACGCCGGAGATCGGTCCGTTCCACGGAATGTCGGAAATGGCGATCGCAACGGAAGTGCCGATCATTGCGGCAATTTCGGGGGAATTGTCATTGTCGACGGAAAGAACGGTGGCGCAGATGGCGACGTCGTTTCTCATATCCTTCGGGAAAAGCGGACGAATCGGACGGTCGATCAGGCGGGAAGCGAGGATCGCCTTTTCACCCGGACGGCCTTCACGACGCATAAAACTGCCCGGAATACGGCCGACGGAATAGAGGCGTTCCTCAAAGTCGACCGAAAGCGGGAAGAAGTCGATGCCGTCACGCGGCTTGGCGGAAGCGGTAGCGGTGACGAGGACGACGGTGTCGCCGAATCTGACAAGGGCGGCGCCGTTGGCAAGTCCCGCGAGCTTGCCGGTTTCGATGATCAGGCTGCGATCGCCGAGGGATGTTTCGAACACGCGGTAATTGTCGAAATTGATGTGAGTAATCATTTTTACCTCCTGTTGGATGCCCCCGGTTTAGCACTTGAAAACACACCCGAAGACGGCTTCGGATCCATTTTCAGTTGCTAAACGGGGCTTTCGCCCGATTTTGGGGGCAATTTCGTGAACTGCTT
The DNA here is from genome assembly GCA_002315595.1 of Clostridiales bacterium UBA1758. Taxonomy (GTDB): domain Bacteria; phylum Bacillota; class Clostridia; order Oscillospirales; family UBA1758; genus UBA1758. The sequence continues at coordinate 16,890 of DCHG01000056.1, forward strand.
CTTTGTAAATAACGCAAGGCGGTGAAGCCACCGCCTTGCGTTTATTACTTACTTTCTGATTCCGAGCTTGGCGATGATCGCTCTGTAACGCTCAATATCGGTCTTGATCAGGTAATCAAGAAGGGAACGGCGGCGGCCGACCATTTTCAGCAGACCTCTGCGGGAATGCTTGTCGTTCTTGTGCTCTTTGAGGTGTTCGTTAAGCTGATTGATACGCTCGGTAAGGATGGCGATCTGAACTTCCGGCGAGCCGGTGTCGGTATCGTGGAGTCTGTTTTCCGCAATGATAGCGGTCTTTTGGTCTTTGAGCATCATGGTTTTAATCACCTTTCAAATATATTATCCCGAAGCCGAGTAGAGGGCCGGTGCAGGCCGTATGGACGGCACTTTTCCCCTGAACTAAGCGAACGGATTCGGCGAATGGGGCATTGCTCCTGCTCCAATACGCCACATTGGAATATTCTAACATAGATTATCGGATTTGTAAATCCTTTTTTCGGATATTTTTGCACAAATTATTTCTCGTCCGAAAGAATTATCCGTCGTTTCCGTCGAAAATCACTCCAAATGGGCTTTTTTGTAGGCTTCCTGCGCGAGAGTCGCTTCCGCATGATAATCGGCATAGGACATCAGTCCGAATTCTTTTTTGATGCGTTCCATCGGCCATGCGGGATCGTTTGACTCGATGGTGAAGATATTTTCGTCGTGATAGGTTTGAATGGTCACCTTGTCGCCGAGTGCAGAACGGATGGCATTGATTTTTTGGAACTGATTGTCGATGTGGAAAACCGTCGTTTCCGTGTCGATATCCGCCATTGCAAGTTCATTCCAACATGAGGAACGGACGACCTCACGTCCCGTTTTGTCGATGATGCGGGCGTAATTGGTACGTACGGTGGACACGACATAATACATATTCAATGCGGCGTATGCGTTGAGCAGATTGCCGCCCTCATACGCGGAATTCCAAATGACGAGGTCGGCGCCCCGTCTGCCGAGTTCCATCCAGGTGTCGCGCCATCCGATGTCAAAGCAGGTCTGAATACCGATGCGACCGATGTCCGTATCAAAAATCGGCAGTTCGGCACCCGGGATCACATGGGAAACCTCGGATTCGTCCTTGGTCGTATGTAATTTACGGTATTTGCCGACGATTTCACCGTCGCGTCCGATGAGAAACGCGGTGTTGTATTTGCAATCCGGGTATTTTTCACTCGGCTCGGCGAGGTTTGCAAGAAGATAGCAGTGCATTTCTTTTGCCCGTTCACGAAGACCTGTCAGTGTGCGTTCGAACATTTCGCGCCAACTTGCGCGGTCACCGCCCGTCGCAAGAAAAGCCTCCGGCAGACAGACGAGGTCGGGATGGGAGGAACGGACGGAATCCACAAGCTCAAAGACAAATTTTTCGATCTCGCGGGCATCCTGCCCCCAATGACTGCTGTTGATCATCGCAAAGGTCGCAATTCTGGCTTTCATGGCAATCCCCCTATTGATTATATGTTTTTATTGCAATGCCGAGTGTTTTTGCCCGTTGCCGTAGTGGATCATTTTCATCGGAATTCAAAAAAAGCGCAAGCGAGCAATGACCGAGGACGGTGGCTTCCGCCTTTGAAACACAACCCGCCGTGAAATGTGCGGAAATATATTCGACTTTGTCGCAAAGCGGCAAAATGTCAAAATACTTTGCACGAAGCGTTTCGGGCCAACGGTCAGCCTGACCCTCGTAGGGCAGTATCGCATGGATTTTCATTCTATTTGCATGGGCGGCAGACGCGGCATCAAGTTCGGGCTCGGAATTCAGCATCGTTCGAAAAACGGAACAACCCTCTTGAACGGCGATTTCGACGGCACGGGAGCCGCCGATTCCGAAAAGATAGGAACGCTTTGAATAGATCAGGCAAAACGCTTTTTCGGTCAACTTGCCGTCCTCCTTAATGAAGTATTTATTATATTTTATCATTATTTGCTAAAATTATCAACCGATGTAAATTGGGGGTTGACAAAACAGGAAGTCGGGATTATAATTCTAAAACGAACGATCATTCATGTGAGGGGATTGGCGAAATGACCACCGTCGAAAAACTTCTGAATTGTGTCATTCAATCCGTCGCGGACGATGGATTTGAGAATGCTTCGATCAAACGAATTTCCACCCTTGCCGACACCGCGCTTTCCACGGTGTATGTGCATTTTCAAAATAAGGAAGAAATGTTTGCCGTGGCCTTCCGCTATGTGACGGATTTCTTTTTTCAGCAATACGCTTCGCCTGTTTTTTTTGAAAAGGGCGATACGCAGGAACAGTCATTCCGCAATATGTGGAATAAATGTATGAAAATCTACATGGAGCATCCGCAGATGACGATTTTTTACCTGCGTTATCGACATTCCGCGTATTTCACACGGCAGGTTTATGAAAAAACCGTTGAATTTGAAAGCGAATTTCACGACGCAACGGTTCAAATCGGGAAAAAACTCGGTTTGAAGTATTTCGATGAGCGTGCCGTTCAAATTCTGACCTATTTCATCGAAAGTTGTCTGATTTATGCGGGGATCCGTTTGACGGAACTTTACGACGAAAAGACCGATGAAATCGTGTTCTGGGCGAATTACGGCGCGGCAATTTCAATGCAAGATCATATGTAAAATTCGATACATTTTTCGTCAAAGAATCATGGGAACGCGAACATTATTTTGCGGGAACAAAATAATGAAAAAAGGGACCGGAAGCATGGCTTTCGGTTCCTTTTTTTATACTGATTTGCGCGTATTCGTTAATTGATAAATGCTTTGAATCCGTCCATATCGCGTTGCAATGACGCAAGAAATTTGGCAATATGATAGCCATCCGTCGTGGCATGGTGACAGGTCAGCGAAAGCGGCATGACGCGCCTTCCATCGCGCTCAACGAATTTTCCTGCCTCGATACTCGGAAAGTAGTAGGGCTTGTTTTCGTAAGAAATGACGGAAAAATGGGAAAAGTTCACCCACGGGAGCGCCGAAACGGTGTAGGCGTTTTCCGGCGGGGTACCGGGTTGACCGAGAACACCGTGGATGTCGCGGTGTTCGGACTGGTTTTTCAGATAATCAGCGTGAAATTTCGCAAAATCATCCGTATATTCTGTCCACTGAAACGAGATGGTCTTGTCGTCTTCGTGAAAATTTGCATAAAGCGGACAAAGTGTGTCAAAATAACCCAAAATACCGTCTTTTAAGGCGCATTTGAACTCGATTTGTTCGTTTATGTTCTTCGTGATCAGCCAAAGATATGAAGGAAAAAATCTATATCCTCTTGCTTTGACGGTCGTGTAAAACGCGGTGACATCCAGATCCGCCGTCAACGAATAGCCGGTCGGCGCCATTTGCGAAAAATAATAAAATATCTGGCTGCGCGGCCATGTGGCGGGATCGATCGGGTGAAACATCGAAATTTCCTCCCTTGCTTGATTGGCGACAGAATAGCATATTTTCACGGTGGCAGCAACCTATTTTTCGTAGAGTCTGCGATTTCAATCATCACAACAAAAGAGGCTCCCCGCTTCTGCGGGGAGCCAAAATGATCTGTTATTGTTATTTCAGTGAAAGCGGATCAGGCGTTTGCCCATTCGTTCCACTGACGCTCGACTTCGTCGAGTTCGATTTGGATACCGGCATCTTCGAGGGCGTCGACCATCGCGTCAAAGTCGGCTTTCAGGTCAGAGGAACCCATGCCGATCTGAAGCGTGTAAACCATTTCGTCGACAACGGTCTTCAGGTTGGTTTCGGCGACGGCAAGTTCATCGGTGGCCTTGGTGTCAAAGTAGAAACCGAAGACCTTGGAGTATTCGCAGTCATCATCGAAGTGGATGAACCAGTCGATGTAATCCTGCGGGACATCTGCGGCAAAGCACATATACTCGCCGATACGGAACATCCACTCAAAGAAGAACTCGTCGGAGACATAACGCGTCAGGACGCCGTCTTCAATGTCAAAGTCAACGCCTTCCTTGCCGTAGATGGAAGCGTAGTAGTGATCCTTGTCGCTATACAACCAACTCAGCCACATAATAACGCGTTCCGGGTTTTCGGCGGAAACCGGGATTTGCAGGCATTCGCCGGAGGACAGGGATTTGTACTTTGTGGCTTCGGGGACATTGTTATAGGTACGCAGGCTTGCTTCCGGAGCATTGCCGCGGAGAGCGTCGATGATTTCGAGGTCCTTGCCGCAACTGTGGGAAGCAATGCAGGTGAACTGACCGGACTGAACACGGGCGTCGGCGTTGGATTTGTTGACCAAAAGGTCATCGTCGATGATACCCGCAATGTAGTCGCCCTGGAGGTCTTCAAAAGCGGAGTATGCATAGTCGGTGGCGAAGTTATTGATGAATTCGCCCGTGGATTCTACGACCGCAGTGGCTTGGGTGGAGCCGACAACCGTGGAGATGGCGTCGTTTCCGCCGTCGTTATATTCGTGCCAACGCTGATATTCCTTGAACATGGAGTTCGCGGAACCCTTGTAGCCGAGATCATACATCGCAGAGAAGTATTCGCGGAAGTCCGCCGGAGATTCCGGATAATCCTCAATACCGGCCTGTTCCATTAAATCGGTACGGATGGTCGGAATGTTGTAAGCAAGAGCAAGAGGTGCGTAAGTACCGGGGATACCGTAGAGTTTGCCGTTGACTTTGCCGGTGGCGATATGTTCTTCCGGCATGACCTTTTTGATGCCGTAGCCATATTTTTCGACAAGTTCATCGATCGGCTGGTTGTATCCTTCGGAAACGCGTTTACCGATGTCGGAGAGACCATCCCAATAAAAGTCGATCAGTTCGCCTGCGGCAAGAATGGTCGCTTCTTTGGTCCAATAGTCACCCCAACCGCAGAACTGCATATCGATGGCGCAGTTCAAATCGGTTTTGATCATTTCTGCATACTCGCCGTTCATGTATTCCTCAAAACGAGCAGCATACTCGCCAGGATAGTAGAAATGCAATGTGACGAACTCATCGGGAACCTGAGTGCCGTCATAGGTAGCATCACTGCCGCTATCGCTGTCGCCGGAAGACGGATCTTCGGTCTTTCCCTTACAGGAAACGGCGAGAGCGAATACCATGACAAGTGCAAGAAGAAGGGCTAACAATTTCTTTGCGTTCATAGGGGGCCTCCTTAAATTATTTATAACGCCGAAGCGCTATATTCAAAAAAAGATCGCCGATGAGCATTCACACGCTAATTAAAAGTTTATTCCCTTTATCTTGTCCACAGTATAATATCATTCACATAAAATTGCAATATACGAGTAAGATTTTTGTGATAATTCGACAAAATCCGCTATTGTTTTTTATGCAAACAGAGTTGATAAAAGGCGACTGCACTCGCCGCGGCAACATTTAAGGAGTCAACGCCGTGTGACATGGGGATCATCACGGTGTAATCGCATCCCGCGATCGTACCGTTTGCAAGACCGTCGCCTTCCGTCCCGAGGACGATAGCAAGCCTTTTTTCGTCATTGAGACGTTTGTCGTCGAGCATAACCGACTCTTTTCGAAGCGCCATGGCGACCGTGGCAAAGCCGAGGTCGTGCAGGATTTTCGTCCAATCCGTATCCGCGGGCAAATAGGTCCACGGAATGAGAAAGACGTTGCCCATACTGACGCGGGATGCTCGACGATAAAGCGGATCACTGCCTGCCTCTGTCAAAAGAACCGCATCCACGCCGAGGGCGGCGGCATTTCGAAAGATCGCGCCGATATTGGTCGGATTCATCACATTTTCAAGGACGGCAATTCGTGTGGCGTCTTTGCAGATTTCCTCGACGGAGGGAAGTTTCGGTCGACGCATAGCGCAAAGCATCCCGCGGGTGAGGTGAAACCCGGTTAATTCCGTCAAAACGCCGTCTTCGGCGGCAAAGACCGGTACATCCCCGCATCTTGCGATGAGATCGCCCGCTTTGCCGTTGATGTGTTTTCGTTCGGTCAAAAACGAGATCGGCACACAACCTGCATCCAGCGCGCGTTCGATGACAAGGGGACTTTCCGCAACAAAGATCGAATTTTCGGGATCTGCGCGGTTGAGCAACTGATTTTCACTGAGCCTTGCGTAAATATCGAGGCGCGGATCGGAAAAATCAGTGATTTCGATGAGATTCATAGCGGTTATCCTTTCAAAGGCACAATTTATAATTACTATACCATTCGGTTTTGTGCCATGCAAGCGTTTTCGGATGCAAAAGATTGACGGAATCGTCGAAAAAGAATATAATATTTTTAAATTGTAGGAAGTGTGTTTTGAAACGATGAAAATGCAAAAAATCACAAAAGCGTCCGAACTGCTATGGGTGTTTGGGGTGGTGTTTGTCGCACTGGGCGTTTCCGTTTGCTCGAAAGCCGACCTCGGCGTTTCGATGATCGCCGCCCCCGCCTTTGTCGTGTATGAAGCGATCGCGGGACTTTGGGGCGGATTCAGCGTCGGGATGACGGAATATATTATTCAGGGCATCCTGCTGATTATTCTTTGTATTGTTATTCGCAAATTCAACTGGAAGTATTTGCTTGCGTTTTCCGTCGGTGTGATCTACGGTTACTGCCTAAATTTCTTTTTGTGGGTGCTTTCGGGGGTGGAATTCAACACCGTATGGATTCGGTGGATCATGCTCATCGTCGGCGATGTGATCACGGCGACGGGTGTTGCATGCTTTTTCCGTACCTATCTGCCGTTGCAGGTCTACGAACTTTTCGTTGCGGAGATCGCCAAATGCTTTCATATCAACATCGGACGCGTGAAAAGTTGTTTTGATCTCTCACTTTTGGTGGTTTCGGTTGTACTTGCGTTTGCATTGTTCGGTGATGCGGGGGATTTTGCGTGGAAGACAATCGGGTATCGGAGTTTCCACAGTATCGGACTCGGTACTCTTGTCACGACATTTATCAATTCGCCGATCATTACTTTTATGGGGAAGTTCCTTGACCGTGTTTTCGAGGCAACGCCCCGATTTGAACGGCTTGAAAAACTGTTAAAGCGATAAAACGGAGGACTTGATGATGAAAAAACGACTGATTTCTCTGCTTGCCGCAATGGTGATTTTTTGCGGGATATTTGCCGTGACGGCATCGGCGTCGCTGGCATTTACCGATGTCAAGACGACGGACTGGTTTTATGCCGATGTGGAAAACGCGGTTTCCGGCGGGTTGATCGTCGGCAAGACCGCCACCACATATGCACCGAATGACAATCTCACCTATGCCGAGGCTGTGAAACTTGCCGCCTGCATTCACAAGAAGGCGAGTACGGGAAGCACGGAATTCGCCATCGGCAAACCGTGGTACACCGAATATGTCGGTTATGCAAAAGCGAACGGAATTATTTCGAAGGATTATGATTGGAACAAACCCGCGACACGCGCCGATTTCATGGATATTTTCTCCCGTGCGATCCCGTCAAATCCGGGTTATGGCTTTACCGCGTTAGAGCCGATCAACAATGTCCCGGACGGAAAGATCCCCGATGTTGCGATGACGCATCCGCAGGCGGACGCGATTTATCGGCTTTACCGTGCGGGAATCGTCATGGGAAGCACCGTCAACGGTGTGGAATATGCCTGCCGTCCGTCGACCAATATCCGCCGTAGTGAGGTTGCCGCGATCCTGACAAGAATGTCCGACGGCAGTGCAAGAAAGAAATTCTCTCTTGCAGGTGCGGGCGACGGGTTGACGATGACCGCCGACATCACCGATAAATATCTAACCAAGCAGGCGGACACCTTTGAATTCACCGTCGGCGTCAAAGGCGGATCGGGGAAATACACCTTTGAATGGTATGTCAGTTTTGATTCGTTGTCGATCTGTTTGAAAAAGAATGTCACGGAAAAGAACAGTGATAGTTTAGTCTATTCGATTGATAAAACCTATTTTAACGAATACAAGGAAATCGAGATCTACTGCGTCATCTACACCGAAAGTGGTGCGAGAATTACTTCATCCGTGGCGTCCGTCATTCCGCAGTAACCGAAATTAAAGAAACCGTATCCGAAGGGCGGCCCCGGTATGAGGTCGCCCGACAGGATACGGTTTTTTCTATTCGTGGATTTTGACGGACTTTATCTGGACATCCGCGTAATACTTCCCTCGCGGCAGGAATTTGACATTTTTCACCTTTGCGTCGTCACGGGGTTTAAGGGCGATCGTGTACCAGATTCCGTCATCGAACTTTTCATAGTTACAGACTGCAATCGGCCACGCAAGAAGTTTGTCCATCTTGTACCAGTGGTCAACGGGGTTGTCACGGAGCGAGGTATCTGCGTATTTGTAACCGATATTGTTGCCGAAAAGCACCGGGACAGTCTCGGTCACACCGTCATCATAGGAGATTTCGTATTTGCCGAGACCGCAATCGTCGTATTCGACATAGGGACGTCCGCAATCGGCGTTGTCCGCAAGCGTGAGCGAGGTGTGCGTGATTTCAATGTGTTTTCCAGAAAGGATTTTTCGATTGCGGAAACGATACATCGCATCGGCAACTTCTAGGACGCGTCCGAAGAAGCCTTCGCGGTCTTCCGCAAAATCATGACGCCATGCGAGAAAGCATCCGTAGCCGAGGTCGAATAATGTTTTCCACCGTTGGGAATGAATCTCATCCATTTCAAGCCAACTTGAAACGCTGAAACCCTTTGCGCCGTATTTGAGCCTTTCGTTCCAGTGGGCGATTTCGGCGGGGCAGGTGTTTCCGTAGACCATCGGAAAACCGAGTCGGAGGAAGACGTCGTTGACCTCGTCCGTGGACGGCCAGTACCAGTTGATCATCGTGATATTTCGGTCGATCATCGGGGCGCAGTCGTAGGTTGCGAGAATTTCGTGGTGGATCCCCGTTTTTTTGATCTCTTCGGGCGCGGTGCCCCAGTATTTTTCGTAAACGGGGTATTCGTTGCCGAGAATTTTGATCGTACGGTCGGATTTGACAGACCAGATGTTTTTATACGCACCGGCGTGGGATTCACCCGTTCGGTCGGTCGCCTTCATCAGTTTGTCGCCCCACATGATCATCCCGACGCCCTTGGATTTCAAATATTCGTATGCGGCGTTGACATCGTCGGCAAAGAGTTCGGCAGGATCGTGATCTTTGCAACGATCACACTGACACATAACCCACCATTCGTCGTGACCGATGTGAAGCGTCTTCGGACGGAAGACTTCGACGACCTCGTCAAGCAGATCAAACACGATCCGACGGTAGTCGGGATGAAGCGGACAGCAGGTGTCCGGGAACGGTTCATCGGGACATTCGGCGAGTTCGGGGTGCGCAAGCAGAATATAGTCACTGTGCGAAAGGAATGGCACCTCGGGCATCACATCAATCCCGCGCAGGCGGCATTGTTCAAGGAGAGCACGTGTTTCATCCTGCGTGTAGACTTCGCCGTGTGCGTTGTAGGCGTGGTTGGCATTGCGGATACGCGTGGAAAACTGGTTTTCATAGGTTTTACCGTTATATTCCAAAATATCCTCGGCGTATTTTTGATAGGCCTCGTTGATTTCGGGGTGCTTTTTGAATTCCATTGCGGCACTGACCTGCAACATCAGCGTGTTGTAGCCGAGATAGACGAGTGTGTCGAGAAATTCGAGAAAATACGGGATCTGCGCGTGCGGCGGGAAGAAAACACGTGCCGAACGGTGGGGACAACGGGGAAGGTTGTAAACGATGCCCGTCTCGATCCCGCCGTTGAGATAACGACCGTAAAGGTTGTTGACCGTATAGACCTTTGCAAGAAATCCGTCGGCATAGGCGACGATCTCGTTTTCGGTGACGATGATGGCGTAGCCCTCGTCATTTGCCGAATAGACATCGCCGAACGCCGCACGAACGGCGGAAACGGCGATCTCGTCGAAATCGGCAAATCGTAGCGGCAGTCCGCCGTCGACCGACATTTCACCGAGCAGTCCGTCGAGATAATGGTTGATCGGCTCAAATTTTCCGAGTTTCACGGTTTTGCCGGTGAGTTTTACATAGGAATCGGTTAAAAGACGCATTTTGTTTCCTCCCATATTTATACTTGTCGCAGTTATTCAGCGTACACTATTTTAGATTTTTCAAAAGATATTCGGTGTAGATATGATAGGCACCGGGGATCGCATATTCGTTTTTCAATTCCTCCGCCGTGACAAAAATCATTCCGTCGGGCGGCATTTCATCTTCACCGAGTTCGATAAGAAAGCCCTTCATATGCCATTCAAGGTGGGTAAAGATATGATTTGAATTCGATATAAATCGAATACGATCCGTATATTTATTGTGAAATTTGTCGAAAACGGAATCGAATGAAGGATATTCCCACATCCCCGCAAGAAGCCCTTTTTCGGGGCGCTTTACAATGGCAACACGGTTGGAGCGAATGATGAGATAGACATTGCGGTCGATGATCTTCCGCGGTTTTTTCGGAGACTTTTCGGGATATCGGTCGACTGAATTCGTCAAAAAAGCGGTGCATTGATCGCGTAGAGGACAACGGTCACAAAGCGGCGCACCGTTCGGCACGCAAACGAGCGCACCGAGTTCCATCAACCCCTGCGTCATTGCGGACACATCATCCGCGGATTCGGGATAAACGCGGGCAAGCCGTTCGGAAATATCCGTTTTTGTGCGTTCGTCGTCGATGTTGCGTCCGTCGCCTGTCAACCTTGTGATCACGCGCAGGACATTGCCGTCTACGGCGGGAGTACGCTTTCCGAAGGCGATCGACGCAATTGCGCCCGCGGTATACGGACCGATGCCTGCGAGTTTGCGAAGCAACGAGGTATCATCGGGCATTTTGCCGCCGTATTCGGTGCAGATCTGCACGGCGCATTTTTTCAAATTGCGCACGCGACTGTAATAACCCAAGCCCTCCCAAAGTTTTTTGAGCATTTCATCGTCGGCGTTTGCAAGGGTTTCAATATCGGGGCAGGCTTTCAGGAAATTCGCGTAATACGGTCGGACGGCTTCAACGCGTGTTTGTTGAAGCATAATCTCCGACAACCAGACATGGTACGGCGTCGGATCATCCCGCCATGGCATGGAGCGTTTATTTTGTCCGTACCACCGAAGCAGGGGAGAAACGATCGAGCCGAGATGCTGATCTTCGGTGGGAGTTCGCAGAAAATCGTATGCGATCCTCGGCGTTCCGTTCGGGGCGGGTACGATGCCGCAACGGCGAAATCCGTATTTCATCACGGCACGCTGCATCGGAAGGTTATCCGCGTGCGTGTCAATGCGAAGATACGGCGTAATCGCTTCGCAGTATGCAAATGCGGCTTGTGCGACGCCTTTTGCCGTGCCGTCGGAGGCAATTCGGTGAATGACGCCGTAGGGGCGGTCATAATGCCACTGACCTTCGGTGATATCGCAGTAAAGTGGATCGCCGTCCGTGATCAGGGCAAATGCACCGCGGATGGCGCCGTCGCCTTCTACAATATATAACGTGCCGTTTTTGATGTCGAATTCGGTCAGCACCCTCGGCGGAGAAGTCGTGCCCCACTGCGTCGGATTGCCGTGGTCGCACATAAATCGTCTTGCCGTAGCATATATGCGCTGAACTTCGTCAAAATCGGCGTGAGTTCCTTTTCGAATGGTTAATTCCATTTGCATCACCTGCCATTGATAAGGCAATGATAGCATATTTTTTATCAAATTGACAGAAGAAAAACACTTTTTTTGAAAAAACGGATGGAAAACAACATCACCGATGTGATATAATGAAAAAAACGATTGCAAGGAGTTCGTTATGATTTTTTTGTGTTATCCGAAATGCACGACCTGTCAGAAGGCGAAAAAATGGTTGGAGGACAACGGTGTTTCTTTTGTTGAACGTGATATCAAGTCGGACAACCCGACCACGGACGAATTGAAACAATGGCAGAAAAGAAGCGGCTTTCCGCTGAAAAAATTCTTCAACACCAGCGGACTGATCTACAAGGATATGAATCTCAAAGAAAAGATTCCGCTGATGACCGAAGAAGAACAGTTCACGCTTCTTGCGTCAAATGGAATGTTGGTCAAGCGACCGATGCTCATCGGGGATGACTTTGTGCTTGTCGGCTTCAAAGAGGACGAGTGGAAAGCGCATAAGTAACGGGGTGAAAAAGATGGATCGCGGACTATACGAATTTATCATTGATAAAAAGCATCATCAGTATCGGCATCGTGTCGAATGGGATCTTTCGGGCGAATATGCGGCAAAGGGACTTGCACCCGTTTTGCGCATGACCGATCGCTTTGAAAGAATGTGTCGGGAAGAAAAGGCGGTCATTCTGCCGAACGAACAGATTATTTTCTTGCGCACGGTTGCGAATTTGCCGGACTGTTTTACCGAGGAAGAATGGAAAAAGATCAAAAACGAACATTTTATACACGAATTGGGTTATCTTTCCAATCTTTCGCCGAATTATTATGACACGATCGCAACGGGACTACTGAAAAAACGCGAATTCGCCGATGAATACGGAAAGCGTTGCATTGACCGTTTGATCGAACTTTCCGACAAGTATTTGGAAGAAGCCAAGCGTCAGGGACGCGACGACCTTGTTGAGGTACTGACGCAGGTGCCGCGTTATCCTGCGCGCAATTTCAGGGAAGCATTGCAGTTTTTCCGTATTCTTCACTATGCACTTTGGCTTGAAGGCAACTATCACAACACCGTCGGACGCTTTGACAAGTATATCTATCCCTATTTAAAGGCAGATATGGAAAAGGGCGTTCTCACGGAAGAAAGCGCGCTTGCACTGTTGGAAGACTTCTTCCTTTCATTCAATAAAGACAGTGATATTTATGTCGGCGTTCAGCAGGGCGACAACGGCCAAAGTATGATGCTTGGTGGCTTGGATGAAAATGGCGAAGAGGTCTTCAATCTGCTCAGTGAACTTTGCCTGAAAGCGAGTTACAAAAATAAACTCATTGATCCGAAAATCAATCTTCGTGTGTCGAAAAACACCCCGAAGCAACGATATACTCTCGCAAGTCATCTGACCAAGGCGGGACTTGGTTTTCCGCAGTATTCCAACGACGATGTCGTCATTCCTGCGCTTATGAAACTCGGCTATGATTACGCCGAGGCGGTCAATTATACCGTCGCGGCTTGTTGGGAATTCATCATTCCGAATGTCGGTGCGGATGTGGCAAATATCGGTGCAATGTCCTATCCGAAAGCCGTCGATCGGGCGTTTCTCGGTCATTTGGAGGATTGCGCGACCTTTGACGAATTTTTTGATTGCGTCAAGACGGAAATCAAAACCGAATGCGACGAGATTTGCGGCAAAATCGGGAACTTGTGGTTTGTGCCGTCGCCGTTTATGAATGTGCTGATGGATTGCAATATCTACGAGGGCGGAAAATACAATAATTTCGGCATCCACGGGACGGGGATCTCCACCGCCGCCGATAGTCTTGCCGCGATCAGGAAATATATTTTTGACGAAAAGTCCGTTACAAAGCAGGAGTATATAAGGGCGGTTTCGGAAAATTTTGTGAATTCGCCGGAACTTTTGCATCGGTTGAGATATGAAACGCCGAAACTCGGCAATAATGACGACACCGTCGACCGCTTTGCCGTGGAACTTCTCGACGCATTTGCTGACAGTCTTGCCGGCAGAGTCAACTGCCGTGGCGGATGTTTCCGTGCGGGAACGGGGAGTGCGATGTACTACCTTTGGCACGCAAACGAGATCGGCGCGTCCCCGGACGGACGACGTAAGGGCGAAGCCTTCGGCACGAACTTTTCGGTGTCGCTTTTTGCCGATGTCAAGAGCCCGGTCGGCGTCATTGCTTCGATGACGAAGCCGCATTTCGAACGCGCCATCAACGGCGGTCCGCTGACGCTGGAATTCCATCAAAGCCTTTTTGTCGACGATGAAAGCGTCGAAAAGGTCGGTGCGCTTGTTAAGGCGTTTATCGACAAGGGCGGACATCAACTTCAACTAAACACTGTTAACCGCGAAACTATGCTTGATGCGCAGGCTCACCCGGAAAAGCACAAACAACTTGTTGTGCGCATTTGGGGGTGGAGCGCGTATTTTGTCGAACTCGACCGCGAATATCAGGACCATGTGATCGCGCGTCAGGCATATAATGTATGATAGGAACGATTTTTGACATCAAGGAAATGGCTGTCCACGACGGTCCGGGGATACGAACGACCGTTTTTTTCAAAGGATGCCCGCTTCGGTGCAGGTGGTGCCATAACCCAGAGGGGTTGTCCGCCGAGCCGCAGTTGATGTATAAAGAAGCGCGTTGCCTGCATTGCGACCTTTGCAGACGCGGTTGCGATCACCCCGAATGTCAGCCGTTCGGGCGATGCCTGCATATCTGCCCCGAAAACTGTTTGACGGTTTCGGGCAGGACGGTCGAGGCAACGACGCTTGCCGCGGAACTGAAACGCAGTGCGCAGGCTTTGGGTGCCGCCTTCGGCGGCTTTACGTTTTCCGGCGGAGAACCGTTTGCGCAACCGGGATTTTTGGCGGAACTGATTGACGGATTGAAACCGTTCCACCTCTGCATTGAAACAAGCGGGTTTGTTTCGCCGAAGATCTTTGCCGAGGTCCTCGGAAAACTCGATTTTGTCATTATGGATCTGAAACTGGCGGATCCCCGAAAACATCAAAAATTCACCGGCGTGGACAACGCGGTGATTTTGGAAAATTTCGACATTTTGCGGCATGGCGACAAACCGTTTTTGATCCGCACACCGCTGATTTCGGGGATCACGGACACGAAAGATAATTTGGATGCGATCCGAAATATCATCGGTGAGTCCGATTGGGAAAAAATCCCATACAACGATATGGCGGGGGCAAAATATAAAATGCTCGGCGTGACCTTCCCCATGGAAAAACCTTTTGCCGATCAGGAGGGAAAATGATAAAAAAACTCAAAAAACAGACAAAAATCATGCTGTTTGCCAGCGTTTTGTGCTTGATTACCATAACGGTACTGTCGCTGAACACGATTAAATATTACACTTCGGAAAAGGCAACCGTCACCGCAACTGTTACGCGGATGAATTATTTTGATCGCTCCACGGACGAAAAAAACGACTTCGGCTATCAGGTATTCGTCGACTATACTTATATGGATCAGCAGTATCGAGATGTTTTCTACGACGAAGTGCGGATGAACACCGAATTGGAAGAAGGTAAAAGTCTCGATATCGAAATTTACGCGGACGCGCCCGAAACCGTGGCAAAAAACACATTTATCAATATTTGGTTCTTTGTTGCTGGGCTTGCCGTCCTCGTCGGCGTCACGGTGAAAAATGTAAAAACGGACATTGCGGAGGCAGAATAATCGGAAATTTCCGCGAAACCCCGAATTCCGCGGGATTGATTTTATCCGTGTATGTCGCTTTGCAAAGTATTCGGAGAGGTCAGTTTTGACCTCTCTTTTCTTTTATGAAGTCCAGTACGCAGTTTTTCAGTTTTTCAAGACTGCCGCGACCTTCTTTTTCGGGAAGCATCCCCATACCGAGTTCCCGAATTGCGGCAGGCTCGACGGGCAGACAGAGTACATCGTCGATGTTCCCTCGGATCATCAGTTCAGACATCATTGAAATTCCGAGCCCCTTGCTCACCATGCGAATGACGGTTTCGTCATCCACGCGGGAGGGCTTGACATCCAATCGCACGCCGACCTTGGAGAGCGCGGCGTTGATATCGAGATCAAAGCGACCGTAGGGCATAATGAAATCACAGCCCGCAAATTTTTCCAAAGGAAAGGTCTTTTCGTCTCCGACGGGGTAATTTCGCGGCAAAATAGCGTACATCGGCTCATTGTACAGCGATAACCATGCACAGTTTTTGAATTTTTGCCGACTTGCGAAGATGACGTCCGTTTTACCCTGTTCAAGCAGTTCAAACGGCTCCAATGCGTGGTCGACCATTCGAAGATCGACATTGACATCGGGACATACACGCCGGAAACGGTATAGAATTTCCGGCATCCATCGCATAGCAATACTTGCATATGCCGCAATTCGTATGCTTTCGCCCTTTTGCTCTCCGATCTGTTCGATTTGATTTTCCAAATTTGCGTTTGCTCGAAGAAATTCGCGGATGGCGGGCATCAATTTTTTCCCCTCCGACGTCAGGGAGATGCCGTTGTGATTTCTTTGCACGATGCGAAACCCGATCTCGCGTTCAAGACTGTCCACGAGATGCGTCAGCCCGGATTGTGTGTAACCGACCGCTTCGGATGCTTTCGAAAAACTGCCGAGATCCACGGCGGTCATTAAAATTTCAAGTTTTTTACTTTCCACGGGTCCGTCCTTTCCGAATGACGAGGGATCGTCATAGGTATTACATTTTGTCATATTACTATTATAACCTATCGTTTCCAAATCGTCGAGGGCAATGCTATAATTTATTTATAAACTCGAAAGGAATACTCCCATGAAACTGAAAAAACTCAACTTAAAACAAAAAATACTTGTTGCGGGGACATTGTTCGGAATGTTTTTCGGAGCAGGAAATCTGATCTTCCCGGTACATCTCGGTCAGATTGCGGGATCCAATATGCTGCCCGCGACCATCGGCTTTATCATCACCGCCGTCGGAATACCGATCCTCGGTGTTGCGGCGATTGGCAATACCCACTCCGACGGATTGCAGTCGTTGTCGAGCAAGGTCGGCAGGGGATATGGTTATTTTTTCACGATGTTGCTTTATCTCACGATCGGTCCGTTTTTTGCAATTCCGCGTTGTGCTACCGTTTCCTTCTCGACAGGTGTTTTCCCGCTTTTCGGGGAAGACGCAAACGAGGCGTTGATGTTGTTCCTTTTTTCGGCGGCCTTTTTTGCCGTTGTTTTGGCGGCGTCTCTTTATCCGGGAAAGATCACCGTTTGGATCGGAAAGATCATCAACCCCATTTTTCTTGTATTTCTTTTGATTTTGGTTGTCAGCGCACTCATTCATCCAGGTGCAACGGTTTCCGCCGTTATCCCTGCCGATGGCTACACCACGGGATCGTCCGCGTTGTTTTCGGGGATCATTGAAGGCTATGGCACGATGGACGCCATCGCCGGATTAGCCTTCGGCATCGTCGTCATCGACATCATCCGCGGCATGGGGATCAAAGAGGACGGCGCAGTTGCACGCGATGTTTTGAACTCCGGCGTGTTGACGGGGATTTTGATGGCGGCGATCTATGTGCTTACCATTCTCATAGGCACTCAGTCCCGCGGATTGTTCGAAACCTCCGCCAACGGCGGAATTGCCCTTGCGCAGATTTCGGGACATTATCTCGGAAAAATCGGCAATATCGTCCTTGCCGTTACGATCACCTTTGCCTGTTTAAAAACCTCCATCGGACTTGTTACGAGTTGTGCATATACCTTTGAAAAGATGTTTCCGAAGTTCTTAAACTATAAGATTTGGGCGATCGTTTTTACCGTGTTTTCCTTTGCGGTGTCGAATATCGGCCTTTCCGCGATCATCAACTATTCGCTCCCTGCGCTGATGCTTCTGTACCCCTTGGCGATCACGCTGATCATTATGGCACTCACGGGGAAGGCATTCGGTCACGATAAAGCGGTCTACGTTTCCGTGACGGCGTTTACAATGGTCGCGGCGATTTTTGACTTTTTGAAGACACTGCCCGACAATGTTCGGCAGATCCTTCATATCGCGCCCGTGACCGCCTTCGGGGCAAAGATATTGCCGTTCTTTGACATCGGTCTTGGGTGGGTGGTTCCCGCCGCAATCGGATTTATCATCGGAATGGCGATTTACTTCCGAAAAGCCAAAACAACCGCAAAATAAGGAAAAAGGTACCGAAAGTCGATGAACTTCGGTACCTTTTGTGCTATAATATTGGAAATGAGAACGGTTTATTGAAAGAGGAATTTTAACTTATGAAACTGAAATATCAACTGTCCGTGACGAAGATCGACGGCGAATATATGGCGGTGCCGACAGAGGGTGAATTTCACGGGATTATTCGGATGAATGAAACGACGGCGGATATTTTAAAATGCCTTGAAACGGATTTAAGTGAGGACGTGATCGTGGCGAAATTGGCGACGGTCTACGACGCGTCGACGGACGATTTGCGCAAAAGTGTTGCCGAGGTCATCAAATCGCTACGTAATAACGGCTTGATTATGGAGTGAGGCGGGATAACATCCACCGCACATTTCGCTTTCAAA